>NZ_CAWMPM010000023.1:0-218879 GCF_963869435.1 Nocardia violaceofusca NBRC 14427 | reverse complement strand
CGAACAGCATTGGATCAGCTGCTGCCGAACCAGCCCGGAGGAACGACCTGGCGGAAACCGTTCCAGCCGTTGCCGTGCCGGTCCCACGGGTTGCAGTCGTTGCCGTGGCGGTGACGGTCCCAGTCGCCGCGGTGGTCCCAATCGCCACGGTGGTCCCAGTCGCCGCGACGGTCCCAGTCGCCGAGGCCGCCGAACGGACCGTGCCCGTGACCCGGGTGTGCGATGTCGGTGGCCGCCGGGGCGCTCACCACATCGGCCTGGGCCGGAATGGCAAGTGCGGCAAGCGGCGCTGCGACGATGGCGCCGGCGACGGCGATGCGCGCCGCCGTGCGCTTGGTGCGATGTTCGGTTCTGGCAATCACGGTGAATCCTTCCAATCAGTTACACCGAACGCAGTCTCTCGTAAATCGGACACCGCGTCACGGGTGGTGGCACGAGGTTCAGGGCCGAATCGGCCGCGGGGGTGACGGGAACTCGGGGTTACCCCTGAGTCCTGCGATTCAGCTGCTGCCGAACCACCCCGGCGGGTAAACCGGCCTATACCAGGAGTAGTACGGCCGATACCACGGATTCCAGCCGTACAGGTAGTCCAGCGGTATCGGATCGAACGGCGTCACTCCCGGGTAGTACCAGCCGACCGAGCTCGGCTCGCTCGTCGGCGCCTGCGCCGAACTCTGCCCGGCGGTCGCGGTGACCATCCCCATCAGGATCAGTCCCGCTATCGCCGTCCTCGCCAGGATTCGGCGTACCCGGACGGACGCGGCAGTCGCGAACACGACCAGCCCCTTTCAACTCGCCTGTCCCGCAACCCTCGCCGATTTCGGCGCGAACGTCACGGCCGCGATACGCCCAGGGCTGAGAAGAGACTCAGCTCACATCCCGCGCCTCGCCGTCCGGATTCGCGCGATCGATATGCCAGCTGCGGATCCGCCGCGGATGGATGCGAATAATGGTGTGCGCGAACCAGTCCGGTGCCACCGGAGGCGTATCGACATCGAGGATCTCGCCGACGCCGCGGATCTCGACCCCGCGCCCCCAGCCGGGCTTCACCTCAGCCGGATCGTCCGGCGTCATATCGTCGACAACCAGGCTCACATTCGGATTACCTCGCACATTGCGATACCGCTGGGCACTGGGACTCGGCCCGCCGATATCGATGGTGCCGTCCTCGTTCACCCGAAACCCGACCGGCACCAACTGCGGCCGCCCGTCCGCCGTCACGGTGGCCAGCCGGCCCAGCGATTGGGAAGTCAGATATGTGTGTTCGGCCGCGGTGAAAGTCATGCCACCACGCTAAGAGCTCGAGTGCGGTTGAGGTCAAGTGCCGCGCCGTCCGGTCAGCCGGCCACTTTCGTGAGGTGAATGTGGGTGACGTTGTCGCCCGGCCGGGCGGGGGAGACGGTGTAGCCGGGGAGGTCGCCGAGGTCGTCGTAGAGGCGTTCGCCGGTGCCGAGAAGGGTGGGGACGAGGGCCAGGTGGAGGTCGTCGACGAGGCCGGCGCGGAGGAAGCGGCGGACGGTCGCGGCTCCGCCACCGAGACGGACGTCCTTGCCGCCGGCCGCGGAGAAGGCTTGTTCCAGAACGTTTTCGGACGTGTCGTCGACGAAGTGGAAGGTGGTGCCGCCGTCCATCTCCAGTGCCGGGCGCGGGTGGTGGGTGAGCACGAAGACCGGGTGGTGGTAGGGCGGATTGGAACCCCACCAGCCGGTCCAGGAATCGTCGGGCCATTCCCCGCGCACGGGCCCGAACATGTTGCGGCCCATGATGGTCGCGCCGATATTCGCTTCACCGGCGGCGAGGTGTTCGTCGTCGATTCCGGTGCTGCCGCCCTCTCGGCCGATCATCCGCCGGCCGAAGCGGGTCGCGAAAACCCATTCGTGCAGGCGCTCACCGCCGACACCGAGCGGATGATCGGGACCTTGGTCGGGACCCGCGACGTACCCGTCCAGCGAGATCGAGAAATTGTGGACGCGGAGACGGGGCATGGCGGGTCCTCTCACAGAGTGCTTGCTGTTTGCAATTACTCAGCACTCTAACCGTGGTGCTTGCCGATTGCAATCAGTTGTCTATGCCGTGTGCTGTCCCGCCGACCAGGCGAATGCGGTCAGGCTGGGATCCAGCGGGGCCGCGGTGAGTCGATTGCCCAGTGTGGACAGCGTGTAGGTGCCGATACCCAGCACTACCTCGAGGGCTTGTTCGGGGGTGTAGCCGTGGGACAGGAAATCGCTCGCGCGCTCGTCGGGGACGTCGCCGGCGGTGTCGACGACGGTGAGCGTGAACTCCTGGAGCGCGGCTAGGCGGGGGTCGGGGAGAGGGCGCTGTTCGCGCAGCGCGGCGATCAGTTCCGGGTCCGCGCCGATCGCGGTCAGCTTCGCGGTGTGCATGGCGACGCACAGGTGGCATTCGTTGCGGGTGGCCATCGTCATGACCAGTACTTCGCGCGACAGTTCGTCGAGTGTGCCGCCTTCGAACAGGGCGTTGAGTTTCATGAAGCCGTCGAGCAGTCGGGGTGACGTCGCCATCTTCGCCACCGCGGCCGGGAGGTAGCCGAGGTGTGCGGCGCTCGCGGTCATGGTGCGACGGGCTTCGGCGGGTGCGGAGTCAAGGGTGTGGGTGGGGAAATGCATGGGGCGATCCGTTCGAGTTAGACAACCAAGTTGTCTAAACAGTAAACTTGGTTGTCGAATAGGGCAAGCCTGGGACCGGTGGAGTGAAGCTGGTCAGCCCCCGAACCACCCCGCGACATCGAGCCGGAACGATTCCGGCGGGACCATCGTGCGCAACGCGGACTCCATATCCCGCACGCGCTGGGCGCCGAGCTCTGTGACCCAGCGGCGTCGCAGCCGCTCGAAGATCTCGGCCGACCGCCGGAGTGCGTCGATCCCGTGCGGGGTCAGACGGACGATCTTGCGCCGGGCGTCCTCGGGATCCTCGACCCGTTCGGCATAGCCCAGCGCGGTCAGCCGCTCGACCGTCTTACCCGCCGCCTGTTTGGATACGCCCAGCTTGCGGCCGATATCGCTGGCCGTCGCGCCCTGCACGCCGATCGCCTGCATCGCGAATCCGTGGGCCGGGCGCATGTCGGGATGTCCGTGCTGCGCCAATTCGGCGTGCAATTCGTCGATGAGCGAGCGGAACCCCGCGAACAGCAGCAACGGCAGCTCGAATCCGGGGCTGTCGATCGGGGCCCTCCCGCGCTTTCCGACAACCATGTTGACGAGAGTAGTCCAGCGGCGGAGACGCATACCCCGACGCCGCCCGCGGGCGCGTATCACCGGTCGCGGCCGGTCCGGTGGTGTTCAATACACCTGGAGTGCTCGGAAACGAGCCCGCCTTGTTCTGTCGAATGCCCGGAGGCGCGATGACCACACGGCCACACCGGATTCCCGACCAACCTTCCGCGCCGCGCCGTCGTCGCGGCCTCGTGCATCGGCTCGCGCCGTGGCTGGCTCTCACCGCGATGCTGGCGGCGTGCAGTGGTCCCGGCGCCGATGTCACCGAATCACACACTCCCGCAACGGTTTCGACCGCTCCGCTGAGCTCGGTCGCCGTGGTCACGCACGGCAGTCCGGGCGACGCGTTCTGGAATGTGGTGAAGAACGGTGCCGAGGCGGCCGGGAAGGATCTGGGAATCCGGGTCGACTACAACTCCTCGGGCGACCCGGGGGAGCAGGCCAAGCTGGTCGACAACGCGGTCGCGCAGCATGTGGACGGACTCGTGGTGTCGATGGCCAATCCGCAGGCGCTGCGTCCGTCCATCGAGCATGCCGTCGCGGCGGGGATCCCGGTCGTCACGATCAATTCCGGTGAAGCCGACAGCGCGGCCGCCGGCGCGATCGGGCACGTCGGGCAGAGTGAGCGCCAAGCCGGGACGGCCGCCGGTAAACGCCTGCGCGACGCCGGCAAAACCAGGATGCTCTGCGTCATTCACGAGGCCGGCAATATCGGCGCCAACGACCGCTGCGCCGGCGCGATCGACGGATTCGGTGGCAACGCCACCACGCTGCAGGTCGACATCAACAATCCGGCCGATGCGCAGTCGCGGATCAAGGGAGCCCTGGAGGCGGATCGCTCGATCGATGCTGTGCTGACCCTCAATTCGCAGATCGCCGCCCGCGCCGTCGACGGGGTTCGCGAATCCCACTCCCGCGCCGCCGTCGCCACATTCGATCTCAATCCCGATGTGGTGGATGCGATTCGGGCCGGAACCCTGCTGTTCGCGGTCGACCAGCAGCAGTACGAACAGGGATATCTGCCGGTGGTGATGCTGCAGCTGTATCGGCGCAATCTCAACACGGTCGGTGGCGGGATGCCGGTGCAGACCGGGCCGGCCTTCGTGGACAAGAACAACGTCGACGCCATCGCCGCCCTGGTGGCGCAGGGCACGCGCTGAGCAGGGAGCTGTCATGACCGACACCGCAACGGTTTCCGAATCCACCGCACCCGCCGCGATCGGGCCGTCACTCCTGAACCGGCTGATCGTCCGGCCCGAGATAGGCGCCGGTCTGGGCGCGCTGGTGGTCTTCGTCTTCTTCGCCGTGATCACCGACCAGTTCCTCAGCCCACTCGGGGTGGCCACCTGGCTCGACGACGCCTCGACGCTCGGCATCATGGCCGTCGCGGTGGCACTGCTGATGATCGGCGGCGAATTCGACCTGTCCGCGGGCGTGATGACCGCGTCGACGGCGTTGGTGACCGCCATGCTCGCGGTGCACGCCGGATGGAACGTGTGGTTCGCGCTGGGCGTCTCGCTGCTCTTCGCCCTGTCGGTCGGCGCGCTGAACGGCTGGCTGGTCATGCGGACGGGCCTGCCCAGCTTCATCGTCACGCTGGGCACATTCCTGGCTCTGCAAGGTCTCAATCTCGGCGTCACACGGCTGGTCACCGGGACCGTGCAGGTGTCGGGTATCCGGTCGGCGCCCGGATATGCCTCGGCCGGTTGGGTTTTCGCGGCGACGACGAATCTCGGCGACGCCCGCATCCAGGCCTCGGTGCTGTGGTGGATCGCGGTCACCGCGGTGGCGACGCTCGTGCTGGTGCGCACCCGCTTCGGCAACTGGATCTACGCGGTAGGCGGTTCGCTGCCCAGTGCTCGTGCCGTCGGCGTACCGGCGGCACGGACCAAGATCCTGCTGTTCATGGGCACCGCCTTCGCGGGCTGGATTGTCGGCTCCTGCAATCTGCTGCGGTTCGCGAGCGTGCAGGCGAATCAGGGGGTAGGACTGGAATTTCAGTACATCATCGCCGCGGTCGTCGGCGGTTGCCTGCTCACCGGCGGATTCGGATCGGTGCTGGGCGCGGCCATCGGCGCGCTGATTTTCGGTATGGCCCGGCAGGGCATCGTGTTCGCACGCTGGGACAGCGACTGGTTCATGCTGTTCCTCGGTGTGTTGCTGCTGGCCGCGGTACTGGTCAACAACGCGTTCGCCAAACGCGCGGAAAGGTTGCGCCGATGACCACTCGACACAGCGACACCGAACAGCCGGCCTCCGCGCCGCTGATCGAGACGGTCGGTATCGGGAAGAGTTACGGCGGCGTCGTCGCCCTCGCCGACATCTCGATGGTCGTCCGAGCGGGGGAGGTCACCTGCGTGCTCGGCGACAACGGCGCCGGCAAGTCGACGCTGATCAAGATCCTCGCCGGCGTTCACCGCCACGATGCCGGTGAACTGCGCGTCGACGGTGCACCGACCCGGTTCTCCTCGCCACGCGAGGCATTGGACCGCGGTATCGCCACCGTCTACCAGGATCTGGCGGTCGTACCGCTGATGAGTGTGTGGCGCAATTTCGTCCTCGGCTCGGAACCGACCAGGGGCGCCGGACCCTTGCGCCTGCTGGACCGTGCGACCGCGCGCGACATCACGCGGACGGCGTTGTCGGACATGGGAATCGAGATCCGCGATCTGGAACAGCCCGTAGGCACGCTGTCGGGTGGGCAGCGGCAATGTGTCGCGATCGCCCGCGCGGTCCACTACGGCGCGAAGGTCCTCATTCTCGACGAACCGACCGCCGCGCTCGGCGTCAAACAGTCCGGCGTGGTGCTGCGTTACGTCGCGCAGGCCCGGGATCGCGGTCTCGGAGTCGTGCTGATCACGCACAATCCGCATCACGCCTACCCCGTCGGCGACCGATTCCTACTGCTGCGGCGGGGCCGCGCACTCGGCGGCTACGACAAGTCGCAGATCGATCTTCCCGAGCTCACCCGGCAGATGGCCGGCGGCGCGGAACTGGAAGCGCTGCAACATGAATTGCGTCGCCCGCCGCCCGAGTGAACGCCACTGCGCGGGACGGCCGCCAGCGCTGGACTGGCGGTGGGGCTCCGGTTACCCTCTGCCTGCCCCGACATCGAGAAGTGAGTGAGAAGCGTAGTTGAACGGCACGGTGAAGTGGTTCGACAGTGAGAAAGGCTTCGGTTTCATAATTCCGGATGGCGGCGGAGCCGACGTTTTCGTCGAATACACCGAGGTTCACGGCGACGGTTTCCGCCGATTGGTCCAGGGCCAGCGGGTCGAGTTCGACGTACGCCATACCAAGGCGGGCCCGGAAGCCAAGGGCGTCCGAATCGAGCCGATGCGTCGACTGTGGCCCGACCCACACGAACTGTGACCTGTCGGGCAGATCACTTTTCCCGAAATCGGGCTAACGCGCCTTTCTGGGCCCTCGATATGTTGATCGTCAGTTTGTACGACTGAATTGAAACAACGAAGAGGTATTTATGATCCCCGTTATCATCGACACCGGTAGTGCTGCTGTGAACGGCCTGTTCGACACCCTGGGTGCGGCCTTCCACGGCCTGGTCAACACCCTGTGGACCGGCTCTTTCGGTGGCTGATCGCTGATTTCGGTCGCTCGACGCGACCTCGGGTCGACCCCGGACCGCGGTGTCCGGGGTCGACCCATTTGTACGGCCGAACGACCCGCCGGCGCGATTCCGGGCACCCGTGGCGGCGCGACGAGCGGCGTGGTCCGAGCTATCACGGGACAATCACGGCGACACCGCTGGATAAGCAGGATTTTCGGTTCGTGCGCGGTTTCCAGCCCGCGGGAGGACCGCTGTGGTGGCGCGAGGACGCGGTCCATGGCAGGCTTGAACATCGAGAACGGGCCGACCGTGAAGTTGGTCGGCCCGGCTCGTCTACAGAAGGTATGAAATGGCGCAAGGCGTAGTGAAGTGGTTCAACAGCGAGAAGGGCTTCGGGTTCATCGCTCAGGATGACGGTGGTCCCGATGTGTTCGTGCACTACTCGGCTGTGAGCGGTAGTGGATTCCGGTCCCTCGACGAGGGGCAGCGCGTGGAGTTCGAGATCGGGCAGGGCCAGAAGGGTCCGCAGGCTCAGAACGTCAGCGTTATCTGATCGAGTCCGCTGACTGCGCGCCACTTTACGTAGCGTGAACTGTCCGCGACTTACAGTGGGGCCCCGCATCTTTCGAGATGCGGGGCCCTTCCGCGTCCGGACCCGCATGCGGTGCGGCGGAGGTTCGGCCGCGGTGTGAGGGCGCCTGCCTACCGGGCGGTACACCGGCGCCGAAGCGCGACCATTAAGCTGGTCCGCGGTAAATGCCGACCTCTTTCCCCAGGAGTGCCCCACAGTGAGCCAAAATGGCCGTCCTGTTGTTCTGATCGCCGACAAGCTCGCCCAGTCGACCGTCGATGCGCTCGGTGACGGTGTCGAGGTTCGCTGGGTCGACGGCCCCAATCGACCCGAGCTGCTGGCCGCCGTGCCCGAGGCCGACGCGCTGCTGGTCCGTTCGGCCACCACCGTCGACGCCGAGGTGCTCGAGGCCGGTAAGAACCTCAAGATCGTCGCCCGCGCCGGCGTCGGCCTCGACAACGTCGACGTGCCCGCGGCCACCGAGCGCGGTGTCATGGTCGTCAACGCGCCGACCTCCAACATCCACACCGCTGCCGAGCATGCCGTCACCCTGCTGCTCTCGGCCGCCCGCCAGATCCCGGCCGCCGACGCCACCCTGCGCGAGCACACCTGGCAGCGCAGCAAGTTCAACGGTGTCGAGATCTTCGGCAAGACCGTCGGCGTCATCGGCCTGGGCCGCATCGGCCAGCTGTTCGCGCAGCGCCTCGCCGCCTTCGAGACCAAGGTCATCGCCTACGACCCCTACACCTCCCCGGCCCGCGCCGCCCAGCTGGGCATCGAGCTGCTGAGCCTGGACGAGGTGCTCGAGCGCGCCGACTTCATCTCCATTCACCTGCCCAAGACCCCCGAGACCAAGGGCATGCTGAACAAGGAGACCCTGGCCAAGACCAAGAAGGGCGTCATCATCGTCAACGCCGCCCGCGG
Source organism: Nocardia violaceofusca NBRC 14427 (assembly GCF_963869435.1). Lineage (NCBI taxonomy): Bacteria > Bacillati > Actinomycetota > Actinomycetes > Mycobacteriales > Nocardiaceae > Nocardia > Nocardia violaceofusca. The sequence continues at coordinate 210,583 of NZ_CAWMPM010000023.1, read as the reverse complement.
CGGTCTGATCGATGAGCAGGCCCTGGCCGACGCCATCACCTCCGGCCACGTGCGCGCCGCCGGCATCGACGTGTTCGAGACCGAGCCGTCCACCGACAGCCCGCTGTTCGAGCTGCCGCAGGTCGTCGTCACCCCGCACCTGGGCGCCTCCACCGCCGAGGCCCAGGACCGCGCCGGCACCGATGTCGCCAAGTCGGTGCAGCTCGCCCTCGCCGGTGAGTTCGTGCCCGGTGCGGTGAACGTCGCCGGTGGCGCGGTGAGCGAAATCGTCGCGCCCTGGCTGGACATCGTCCGCAAGCAGGGTGTGCTGCTGGGCGCCCTCGCCGACGAGCTGCCGGTCTCCCTCGAGATCCAGGTGCGCGGCGAGCTGTCCTCGGAAGAGGTTGCGGTGCTGGAACTCTCGGCGCTGCGTGGCGTGTTCTCCGCGCACATCGAGGACGCGGTCACCTTCGTCAACGCCCCGTCGCTGGCCGAGGAGCGGGGCCTCGAGGCCTCCGTCACCACCCACACCGAGAGCCCGACTCACCGCAGCCTGGTCGATCTGCGCGCCGTCTTCGGCGACGGCCGCACCCTGAACGTCGCCGGCACCCTGACCGAGCCCGCACAGGTCGAGAAGATCGTCAACATCAACGGCCGCAACTACGACATGCGTGCCGAGGGTCTCAACCTGGCGATCCTCAACTACGACGACCGTCCCGGCGCCCTGGGCAAGATCGGCACCAAGCTGGGCGAGGCGGCTATCGACATCAAGGCCGCGCAGCTGAGCCAGGACATCGACAAGGAAGGCGCGACGGTCATCCTGCGCGTCGACGAGTCCGTCCCGGCCGACGTGCAGTCCGCGATCGCCGAGGCCGTGGGCGCCGCGAAGGTCGTTCAGGTCGACCTGAGCTGAGATATTCCGGGCCGGAATCGGCTCGGCCGCAGTAGGTTACAGTGCGCGCGAATCCAACCGCCATGGTGCGGAGCAGGATTCGCGCGCATTGTGCGTTTTCGGAGAACAACCGGTTGCGTACCGGGCGACTCGGGGAACGAGCAAGGGCGGCGGGGGACAGCGGCGACACCGGACGCCGTTGTCCCGAGCCCGCATCGGGGGGTGCGCGAACGCGGCAGGTCAGAAGAATCGCGGCCGCTCGCAGGGCTCGCGGAACCGCGGCCGCGGTCGCGGTCCCGTCCCCGATCTCACTCATTGGGAGCGGCTCGCCCTGCTTACCGGGCTGATCCGGGGGACCGATAGTGTGGCGGTGTCGGCGATCCGGCCGGGCGTTACGCCGCCGATCGACCGCCCTTGGCTGATTCGGCCGCATACGTGTTGCGAGCCGCGAGCAGGAACGAACGGAGCGTTGTCATATGAAGCTGGCTGTCATCGCCGGTGACGGTATCGGGCCCGAGGTCATCGCCGAGGCGCTCAAGGTACTCGACGTGGTCGTGCCCGGGGTCGAGAAGACCGAGTACGACCTGGGCGCCAAGCGCTACCACGCGACCGGCGAGGTGCTGCCGGAGTCGGTGCTGCCGGAGTTGAAGCAGCACGACGCCATCCTGCTGGGCGCGATCGGCGATCCGTCTGTCCCCAGCGGCCTGCTCGAGCGCGGTCTGCTGCTGCACACCCGCTTCGCGCTCGACCACCACGTGAACCTGCGTCCGTCGAAGCTGTACCCGGGCGTCACCAGCCCGCTGTCCGGTGACCCGGAAATCGATTTCGTCGTCGTGCGCGAGGGCACCGAGGGCCCCTACACCGGTACCGGTGGCGCGATCCGCGTGAACACCCCGCACGAGGTGGCCACCGAGGTCTCCACCAACACCCGATTCGGCATCGAGCGCGTGGTGCGCTACGCCTTCGACAAGGCCCAGCAGCGCCGCAAGCACCTCACGCTGGTCCACAAGACCAATGTGCTGAGCTTCGCCGGTTCGCTGTGGCAGCGCACCGTCACCGAGGTCGGCGCCGAATACCCCGAGGTCGAGGTCGCTTACCAGCACATCGACGCCGCGACCATCCACATGGTCAACGACCCGGGCCGCTTCGACGTGATCGTCACCGACAACCTGTTCGGCGACATCATCACCGACCTCGCCGCGGCGGTGTCCGGTGGCATCGGCCTGGCCGCCTCGGGCAACATCGACGCCTCCGGCACCAACCCGAGCATGTTCGAACCGGTCCACGGCAGCGCCCCCGATATCGCCGGCCAGTCCAAGGCCGACCCGACCGCCGCCATCCTCTCGGTTTCGCTGCTGCTGAACCACCTCGGCCGCTCCGAGGAAGCCGCCCGCATCGAAGCCGCGGTGGCCAAGGACCTCGCCGCCCGCACCGGCACCGCGTCCACGGTCGAAATCGGTGACCGGATCGCCGCGTCCATCTGAGTTTCCAGCCGATCCCCCTGTCGCGTAAAGAATTGCGCGACAGGGGGATCGTTCGTTTCGCCGAGCGGCCCTTTCAGGTTGTAGGTACAACCTCGAAAAACGTTGGCGGCGTAGGGTTTCCCCGCGGTCGCGCTCCGTACTGTGACGGAAAGGGGTGCGGCCGTGGGGAAGCCGGGAGTCATCGGTTGCGGGCGATCGGCACCATGGGGACGGCGGCCGCGGCGATGATCGCGGCGACCAGATAGGTCGCGGGGAAACCGGCGGCGGTGATGAGGGCGCCGAAAATCGGTGCGACAGCGGCGGATGCCAGGTTCTGGCCGGTGTTCTGGATGCCCAGGCCGCGACCGCTCCAGTACGGACCGGCGATCTCGGCGACGGCGGTGAAGGCCAGGCCGTTGTCCGCCACGGTGATCACCGACGCGGCGAACAGGATCGGGATCGCCGCCCACCACCAGTGCAACCAGGCCGCACCGGCCAGGGCCGCCATCGAGACCACGGCCGCGATCGCCACGGTGTGCAACGGACGCAGGCGACTGCCGACGCGGTCGGACCAGATACCGGCGCCGATGCGCCCGGCGGCGCCCAGGATCTGGGTCGCGGTGACGATCGCCCCGGCCACCGGAAGCGACAACCCGGCGTCGCGATGCAGCCAGAGCAGCGCGAACGTCCACAGAGTGGCCTGCGGAATCACCAGCAGCACCGACACCGCGTGGATGCGCCACAGCGTGGAATCGCCCCGATACGGGTTGTCGGGATGCTCGCCGTTGCTCGCCGGCCGGGGCGGGTCGACGATTCCGATCAGACAGCCGATCGCCGCGACGCCCGCCATCGCCGCCGGAACCAGGATCGCCGTGGAAAACCCGTGTGCGGCAGCGACAGCCGGTATCGACATCGCCGCGATCGCGACACCCAGCGGCTGTGCGGTCTGCCGGATACCCATCGCCAGCCCGCGCTGATCGACCGGGAACCAGCCGACGATCACCCGGCCACTCGCGCCGTTGGTGCTGGCAGCGCCCATACCGGCCAGAAAGAGCAGCACACCCAGCGCGCCGTAATTGGTCACCGTCGCAGCAGCCACACCTGCCACACACATCACGACCGGACCGGCGACCAGAACCGAGCGCTCACCTACTCGGTCGACGATGTACCCCCAGGCGATCAGCGTGCACACCAGGCCGACCGTCGGCATCGCGACCAGCAGACCCGCTGTGGCCAAGGGCATTCCGCGATCGGTCAGCGCCGGCAACAGGAACGGGGTGCCGTGCACGATGACCGCGCTCGAGCTCTGGGCGAAGACTCCGAGGGCGAGCATGGTCCACCGCCGGGTCGTGCGCACATCTGTCGCGGTGGTCATCGCCCTCACCTCGAATCTCATATTTTGGGATCAGTGTCTTACTCTGTGAACAGGCTCTTACCGTACACCCAGGACGTGCCCGGTAGGCAACTCGAAATTCGTCACATCTGCCCGTCGCAGACCGGGTGGTCGGCCGTGTTCGGGCAGGTGGATAGACTCTTCGCCATGCGTCTAGGTCGTGTTGCCAGCCCCGATGGGGTCGCGTTCGTGAGTATCGAAACCGACGGTTCCGACGAGATCGCTCGTGAAATCGCCGAGCATCCGTTCGGTACCCCGACATTCACCGGCCGTACCTGGCCGCTGGCCGATGTGCGACTGCTGGCTCCCATTCTGGCCAGCAAGGTGGTGTGCGTCGGAAAGAACTACGCCGCGCACGCCGCGGAGATGGGCGGCCCCGCGCCGGAGGATCCCGTGATCTTCCTCAAGCCCAACACCGCCATCGTCGGACCGAACCTGCCGATCCTCTTGCCGCCCAATTCCTCTCAGGTCGAATACGAGGGCGAACTGGCGGTGGTGATCGGCCGCCCGTGCAAGGACGTGCCGGCCGCCCGGGCCGCCGACGTCATCCTCGGCTACACCGTCGCCAACGATGTCACCGCGCGTGACCAGCAGCGCCACGACGGGCAGTGGACGCGCGCCAAGGGCTACGACACCTTCTGCCCGCTCGGCCCCTGGATCGAAACCGAACTCGATCCGGGCGATCTCGAGATCACCACCGAACTCGACGGAGAGGTGCGCCAGCGCAGCCGGACTTCACTTCTGCTGCACGACATTCCGAAGGTGATCGAATGGGTCACCAGGGTGATGACATTGCTGCCCGGTGATGTCATTCTCACCGGAACGCCGGAAGGTGTAGGACCGATGACGGATGGGCAAACCGTATCCGTGACGGTTCAGGGCATCGGTACCCTTACCAATCCTGTTGCCGCCAAACGTTGATCGAGAGAAGGAATATGACTGACGTACGGGTCCGATTCTGCCCGTCACCCACCGGCACACCGCATGTCGGCCTGATCCGCACCGCGCTGTTCAACTGGGCGTTCGCTCGCCACCACGGCGGCACCTTCGTCTTCCGTATCGAAGATACCGATGCCGCACGCGATTCCGAGGAGTCGTACCACGCGATTCTGGACGCGTTGCGGTGGCTCGGACTGACCTGGGACGAGGGGCCGGAGGTCGGCGGGCCCTACGGTCCCTACCGTCAGTCGCAGCGGCGTGAGCTTCATCTCGATGTCGTCCAGAGGTTGCTGGCGGCCGGTGAGGCCTATGAATCCTTCTCCACCCCAGACGAAGTCGAGGCCCGTCACCGCGCCGCCGGACGCGATCCGAAGCTCGGCTACGACAACTTCGACCGCGATCTGACCCCCGAGCAGATCGCCGCCTACAAGGCCGAGGGCCGCCCGGCGGTGGTGCGGCTGCGGATGCCCGCCACCGATCTGGTGTGGAACGATCTGGTTCGCGGGGAGATCACTGCCAAGGCCGGGACGGTGCCCGATTTCGCGCTCACCCGCGGCACCGGAGATCCGCTCTATACGCTGGTGAATCCGGTCGACGACGCACTGATGAAAATCACACACGTGTTGCGCGGGGAAGATCTGCTTTCCTCCACCCCGCGCCAGCTTGCGTTGTATGCCGCTTTGCAGCGGATCGGGGTGGCGGAGTTCACCCCGGAGTTCGGCCATCTGCCCTTCGTGATGGGCCAGGGCAACAAGAAGTTGTCCAAACGTGATCCGGAGTCGAATCTCTTCGCGCATCGGGACCGCGGATTCATTCCTGAAGGTTTGCTGAATTACCTGGCTTTGCTCGGATGGAGCCTCACCGAGGACCGCGATGTCTTCTCGATGGCGGAGATGGTCGATGCGTTCGAGATATCGAAAGTAAATTCGAATCCGGCGCGCTTCGACCAGAAGAAGGCGGATGCGATCAACGCCGAACACATTCGTTTGCTGGATACCGGGGATTTCGCCCGCAGGTTGCGGGAGTTCCTCACCGCACAGGGCCACATCGGCGCCGAAGTGGACGACGGAGTTTTCGCCGCGGCGGCCGAGTTGGTGCAGACCCGGATCGTGGTTCTCGGTGATGCGTGGGATCTATTGAAGTTTCTGTTCGTGCCCGCCGAGGAGTTTGCTGTCGACGAGGCCGCGGCGCAAAAGAATCTGGGCCCCGACGCGGCGCCGGTGGTGCAGGCCGCCGTCGCGGCGCTGGACGGTGTTTCCGAATGGACGCCACCCGTGCTCGAGGAGGCGCTGAAAAAGGCTCTGGTGGACGATCTGGGGCTCAAACCGCGTAAGGCCTTCGGTCCGGTACGGGTGGCGGTCACCGGATCGCACATCAGCCCGCCGCTGTACGAATCGCTGGAACTGCTCGGCCGCGAGGTGACCATGCAGCGGCTGCGGGCCGCGCTGGCGTAGTGGCGGCGCCGGGTGCTGGCCGAATCGGTCGCTGCGTCGGGCGGTCGCGGCTTCGTGACCGCCCGACGAGAGCCCGGCGGGCCGTACCGGCGCTGAAAAGTGGCTCTGACCAGACGATTTGTATATATCGGGGAGGGGTTTGGTACTCTTCTTCTCGGCCCGGAACGAGGGCCTCGAACCGGCAGGGGAGAGGCTGAAAGCCCAGGTCATTGGGGTATGGTGTAATTGGCAACACAGCTGATTCTGGTTCAGCCATTCTAGGTTCGAGTCCTGGTACCCCAGCGGAGAATGTTGATTCGCTTCGTTCGGTCGAGTCGGAACAGCATCCCCGGCGATTTGGTCGCCGGGTCTCGGCCGGTTAAGCTTGCCGAGCCTCCTCGATCGAAAGATCCACGGAGATCTCCCCTCGGGGAAGTCCTCTGGCCCCGTCGTCTAGCGGCCTAGGACGCCGCCCTCTCAAGGCGGTAGCGCGGGTTCAAATCCCGTCGGGGCTACATTCGAAAGCCCTCCAGCGCGAGCTGGAGGGCTTTTCTCGTTTCCGAGGTCTCTCGCCGGCGTGCGGTCAGTCCCGCACCGGCCAGGTGGATCCACCCGCCGGCATCGCGGGCATACCGAGCTTCCGATGATCCCAGCTGCGCACCCGTTCCGGCACCACGCGGATCGCGACGCGCTTGTTCAGCATCGCCTCCACCATCGGGCGCAATTCCTCGGTGTAGGGGCCGGTGTAGCGCTCCCAGACGCTGACGCCGACCTTGAACAGCGCCTCCGGGTCCTCGACGATCTCCGCGCGGCCCTCGATCGACACCCCGCGCAACTGGTCGTAGGTATCGCCCGCCTCGACCAGGACGGTGACGCGCGGATCGCGCCGCAGATTCACCGCCTTCTGCGACTTGCCCTTGGTCTCGAACCAGATCTCACCGTCGACCAAGCCGTACCACATCGCCGTGAGATGCGGCGTTCCGTTCTTGCCCAGGCTCGCCAGCGTCATGATGCGGCTGCGTTCCAGAAATTCGGTGATCTCCGTCTCGGACATCACGATCTGTGCGCGTTGGTTCACTCCCATGCGGTCACGATACTTTACGGCGTATGGCCGGCATCACAGCTCGGGATCGGGGTGATCAGAGTCGCTTGTGCAGGGCGTCGGCGGCGGCCACGAGGTCGGCGGCCCAGCGCGCACCCGGGCGCCGGCCCATGCGATCGATCGGGCCGGAAACCGAGACCGCGGCGATCACCTGGGACGACCCGTCGCGGACCGGTGCGGAGACACTGGCCACACCCGCGGACCGTTCGGCGGCGCTCTGCGCCCAGCCGCGGCGGCGGACCTCCGCCAGGGCGCGCTCGCCGAAGATCGCGTCGGCCAGGACACCGCGCTGCAGCTCCGGGTCGGCCCAGGCCAGCAGAACCTTCGCGGCCGATCCGGCGGTCAGCGGCAGGCGGGCGCCGACCGGGACGGTGTCGCGCAGGCCGGAGGTGGGTTCGAGAGCGGCCACGCAGATGCGGGAGTGCCCGTCGAGCCGGTAGAGCTGCACGCTCTCGCCGGTGATCTCGCGCAGCCGGGGCAGGATGACGGCGGCGGCGTCGAGCAGCGGGTCCTCGGCGGTGGTGGCCAGCTCCGACAACGCCGGGCCGGGCCGCCACGAGCCGGCGGCGTCGCGGGCCAGCATCCGATGGGTCTCCAGCCCCACGGCCAGCCGATGCGCGGTGGCCCGGGGCAGTCCGGTGCGGGTGCACAGCTCGTTGAGCCCACACGGTTGTTCGGCCACGGCGTAAAGCACGGCCATGGCTTTGTCGAGCACCCCGATACCGCTATGCTGTCTCATAGAACGATATTAGCGTCTCGCATAGTGAGATTGGCAAGTCTGATCGAACGATGTGAGAACGCACCTCCGGTGGACCTCTGACAGGGAGTCCACCTGCGAGTTCGCGGCCCGCCTCGATTTTGGACCGACGGAGCGAGGGAGCGCAGCGACTGAGCGGAGGAGGGAAAAATCGAGGCCCAGGGGGCCGCGAACCCGCGACGGCGAAGCCGTCGCAGATAACACAGAGAGGTGGTTGTCATGGCCGAACGGCCACGCACGCTGGCGGAGAAGGTCTGGGACCAGCATGTCGTCGCACGGGGTGCGGGGGAGGGTGCGCAGCGCGAACCCGATCTCATCTACATCGATCTGCACCTGGTGCACGAGGTCACGAGTCCGCAGGCCTTCGACGGGTTGCGGGCGGCGGGTCGTCCGGTGCGCCGGCCGGATCTGACCATCGCGACCGAGGACCACAACGTGCCGACGGTCGATATCGACAAGCCGATCGCGGATCCGATCTCACGCACCCAGGTGGAAACCCTGCGGCGCAATTGCGAGGAATTCGGCGTCCGGCTGTATCCCATGGGTGATATCGAACAGGGCATCGTGCACGTGGTCGGTCCGCAGCTGGGTTTGACGCAGCCGGGCATGACCGTGGTGTGTGGTGATTCGCACACCTCGACCCACGGCGCATTCGGCGCGCTGGCGATGGGTATCGGCACCAGCGAGGTCGAACATGTGATGGCGACGCAGACGTTGTCGCTGCGGCCGTTCAAGACCATGGCGATCAATATCGACGGCGAGTTGCCGCCCGGCGTCACGAGCAAGGACGTGATTCTGGCGGTCATCGCCAAGATCGGCACCGGCGGCGGGCAGGGCTATGTGCTCGAATACCGCGGCGAGGCCGTGCGCGCCATGTCCATGGAGGCGCGGATGACGATGTGCAACATGTCGATCGAGGCCGGCGCCCGGGCGGGCATGGTGGCCCCCGACGAGGTCACCTACGAATTCCTGAAGGGCCGCGAACATGCTCCGACCGGCGCGGACTGGGATGCGGCGGTGGCCGCCTGGGAGGCGCTGAAGACCGATCCGGACGCCACTTTCGACGCCGAGGTGCACCTGGACGCCTCGTCGTTGACGCCGTTCGTCACCTGGGGCACCAACCCCGGTCAGGGCGCCCCGCTGGGCGATGTGGTGCCGAATCCGGAGGATTTCGCCGACGAAAACGAGCGAGCGTCCGCTGAGAAGGCGCTGACTTATATGGATTTGGAGCCGGGTACTCCGCTTCGTGAGGTGTCCGTGGATACGGTTTTCGTGGGGTCGTGCACCAACGGCCGGATCGAGGATTTGCGGGCCGTGGCGGACGTTCTGAAGGGCCGCAAGGTGGCCGAGAGCGTGCGGATGTTGATCGTTCCGGGCTCGATGCGGGTGCGCGCCCAGGCCGAATCCGAGGGTTTGGGCGAGATTTTCACCGCCGCCGGCGCGGAATGGCGTCAGGCCGGCTGCTCGATGTGCCTGGGAATGAATCCGGATCAGCTTTCTCCCGGTCAGCGGTGTGCTTCGACATCGAACCGCAACTTCGAGGGGCGTCAGGGTAAAGGCGGCCGTACGCATCTGGTTTCGCCGCAGGTCGCGGCCGCGACGGCGGTGCGGGGCCGGTTGTCGGCGCCTGCGGATCTGAACTGACCGGCCGGAATTCACCTCAGGACTACAGGAGCAACTATGGAACCGTTCAAGGTGCACAAGGGGATCGGCGTGCCGTTGCGCCGGTCGAATGTCGATACCGACCAGATCATCCCGGCGGTCTATCTGAAACGGGTGACTCGAACGGGATTCGAGGACGGTCTGTTCGCCGCCTGGCGTTCGGATCCGGGCTTCATTCTCAACACCAGCCCGTTCGACCGGGGAAGTGTGTTGGTCGCGGGACCGGATTTCGGTACGGGATCGTCGCGAGAGCATGCGGTTTGGGCATTGATGGACTATGGCTTCCGGGTGGTGATCTCTTCCCGCTTCGCCGACATCTTCCGGGGCAACGCCGGTAAGGGCGGCTTGGTGGCCGCGCAGATGTCACAACATGATGTCGAATTGCTCTGGAAGTTGATCGAAGAACATCCCGGCCTGGAATTGATCGTCGATCTCGAGGCGCGCACTGTGGCCGCTGGAACCACCGTGTTGCCCTTCGATATTGACGACTACACCCGGTGGCGGCTGCTGGAAGGTCTGGACGACATCGGACTCACACTTCGGCAGGAAGAGGCCATCGAGCAGTTCGAAAAGGCAAGGCCGTCTTGGAAACCGACCACCATTCCAGCGGCTATTTCCGGGGACTGAACAGTCTCGAGTGTTAGCTGAGAGCAACCAATCGAGGTTGCTGCGCGTGTGCCACGCCACATGAAATTTGGCGTGGCACATAGACTCTTGCCCATTCAGGGTTTACCGTGGTACCTAGTCGGTCCGACGACGGGCCATTAGTCTGCGGAGGATTCAATGAACAAGGCGGAACTGATCGATGTTCTGACCGAGAAGTTGGGTACTGACAGGCGCACGGCCACTGCGGCAGTCGAGCACATTGTCGACACGATCGTGCGTGCGGTGAACAAGGGTCAGAGCGTCACAATCACCGGATTCGGTGTATTCGAACAGCGCAAGCGGGCGGCACGGGTGGCGCGTAATCCCCGAACCGGCGAGACGGTGAAGGTGAAGCCCACTTCGGTGCCCGCGTTCCGCCCGGGTGCGCAGTTCAAGGCGATCATCTCGGGCAAGCAGAAGATCGCGGCGGCCGGTCCGGCCGTGAAACGCGGTGTGGCAGCGCCGGTGTCGGGTGCGGCGAAGAAGAGCGCCGCCAAGAAGACCACGGCGAAGAAGACCGCCGCGAAGAAGACCACGGCCAAGAAGGCGGCTCCGGCCAAGAAGACGACCGCCAAGAAGGCAGCCGCGAAGGCGCCCGCGAAGAAGGTGACCGCGGCGAAGAAGACGACCGCGGCGAAGAAGGCTCCGGCCAAGAAGACCACGGCCACCAAGGCGACAGCCAAGAAGACGACCGCGGCGAAGAAGACGACCGCGGCCAAGACCGCGGCCAAGAAGGCGCCCGCCAAGAAGACCGCTGCCAAGCGCACGGCAACCAAGCGCACCACGCGGCGATAGCGAGTGACGCGACGACAATGACCCCGGTCCTTTCGGGCCGGGGTCATTGCGTTTCAGTGGGTACGCAGGTTTTCAGTGGGTACGCAGGGAACGATCGAGGTGATCGGCGGCGACCAGCCGTCCGTCGGCGACCGACAGCACCCACACGCTGCCCTTGCGGTTCCGGGCCGGCGGCAGGGTGAGACCGTCGTCGTCGGCCCAGCGTTGCAGCAGATCCGGAATGACCTTGCCCTGACTGCACACGAGCGGAACGACGTCGGGGGAGACCAGTTCCCGCAGCCGATCCACACCGGCTTGCGGTGCTGCGGCATAACCGCTTTCCGACAGCAGCGGCTCGCGGGCGATATCGAGGCCGAGGGCGTCGGCGACCGGCGCGACAGTCTGCACACACCGCAGCGGAGGCGCCGAGTACACCGCGCCCGGGCCGAAGGCGAGCAGATTCGGCGTCAGCACCTGAACCTGTGCGCGACCGGCCTTTTCCAGCGGCCGTTCGTCGTCGGGACCGGTGAATCGGTCGCGGCGGCCCGCTTTCGCATGCCGCACCAGCACCAGGGTCGCGGTATCCGGCGGCAGGCGCAGGAAATTGCGGATGATGCGGCGATCCATCGGGTAGGACAGTCGATCCATCACCCGGTCCACCCGGTGCCAGCGCAGCTGGTCGACTTCGGAATTGGTGACGAACTCGCCGTCGACGGGAGTGGCCGCCCAATAGTCCACTCGTTTGAGTTTGCGATGTCCGGGCACCGGATATGTGACCCGACCGAGATAGCGCCCCAGACGGCAGTTCAGGCCGGTTTCTTCGGCCACTTCGCGCACGGCCGCGACCATCGGGGTTTCGCCCGGGTCGAGCTTTCCCTTGGGCAGGGACCAATCGTCGTATTTCGGCCGGTGTACGAGGGCCACCTCGACCGGTCCGCCGTCGCGGGGCCGCCGCCACACCACCGCGCCGGCGGCGATGATGTTGGCGGTCACCCGCGGATCCGAGATGGTGTCGCCCGAACTGCTCTCACCTGCATCCACCTTGCCGTCGCTCATCGACCCGCCGGTGTCGCCGAGGCGATCGAGGGCGGTGTCGCCGTCGTCCGGGGACCGATCGAAATCTCGTGTCGCCGAGGATTTCACTGCTGGTCCGGCCTCCGCAGTCGCATGAGGAACTCCTGGTGGTCACGCACCTGCACGCCGCGCCCCAGGGCCTCGGGGCTCGGCTGCGCCGCCCAGCTGCCGTCGGGCTGCAGCACCCAGCACCGGGTCGCGGGATCGAGTGCGGAATCGAACACCACCGCCAGCCGCTCGCGCAGCTTCGGATCCTTCACCTGCGCCATGACCTCCACGCGCCGGTCGAGATTGCGATGCATCATGTCGGCGCTGCCGATCCAGTACTCGTCCTGGGCCTGGAAATGCATGATGCGCGAATGTTCCAGGAACCGGCCGAGAATCGAGCGCACCTCGATGTTCTCGCTCATTCCCGGCACACCCGGGCGCAGCCCGCAGATGCCGCGCACCACGATCTGCACCGGCACCCCGGCCTGGGACGCGCGGTAGAGCGCGTCGATGATCTGCTCGTCGACGATCGCGTTGGCCTTGAGGCGAATTCGAGCTGGCACCCCCTGGGCGGCCAGTTCGGTCTCGCGCCGGATCCGTTCCACGATGCCCGAGCGCACGCTGCTCGGCGCGACCAGGAGGTTGCGGTAGTTGGCCTTTCGCGAATAGCCGGTCAGCGAGTTGAACAGGTCGGTGAGGTCGGCGCCGATTTCCGGTGCGGCGGTGAGCAGTCCGACGTCCTCGTAGAGCCGCGCGGTCTTCGGGTTGTAGTTACCGGTCCCGATATGGCAGTAGCGGCGGATGGTGGCCCCTTCGCGGCGCACCACCAGACAGGTCTTGCAGTGCGTCTTGAGGCCGATGAGGCCGTAGACCACGTGCACGCCCGCCTGTTCCAGGGCGCGTGCCCATTTGATGTTGGCCTGTTCGTCGAAGCGGGCCTTGATCTCGACCAGCGCGACGACCTGTTTACCGGCCTCGGCGGCATCGATGAGCGCGTTGACGATGGGAGAGTCGCCGGAGGTGCGGTAGAGGGTCTGTTTGATGGCCAGCACCTGCGGGTCGGCCGCGGCTTGCTCGATGAAACGTTGCACGCTGGTGGAGAACGAATCGTAGGGGTGGTGCACCAGCACGTCGCCCTCACGCAGGGCGGCGAAAACGTTTCGTGGCGTTTCTCTTTCACCGAATGCCGGCGGGGTGGCCGGAACGTAGGGCGCGTCCTTGAGCAGCGGCCGGTCGACGCCGTAGACCTGCCACAGGCACGACAGGTCGAGCAGGCCGGGAACCTGGATCACATCGCCCGGGTCGACGTCGAGTTCGCGCAGCAGCAGCTCGAGCATGTGCTCGGTCATATCGTCGGAAACTTCCAGGCGCACCGGCGATCCGAAGCGGCGGCGGGCCAGTTCGCGTTCGAGGGCCTGCAGCAGATCCTCGTCGCGGTCCTCGTCGACCTCGAAGTCGGCGTTGCGCGTGATGCGGAACGAATGGTGTTCCACCACTTCCATTCCCGGGAAGAGCTGATCGAGGTGAGCGGCGATCAGATCTTCCATCGGCAGGAAGGCGGCCAGGCGGGGGACAGCGGCGATGTCGGAATCTCGGCGGGCGCCGGCGGTTTCGGTGAGGGTGCGGCGCACTCGGACGAAGCGGTCGACGTTGTCGGGCACCTTCACGCGGGCGAAGTGCTCCCCGCCGGTCTCGGAATCCTTCACCGTGACAGCCAGATTCAGGCTCAGGCCGCTGATGTAGGGGAACGGATGCGCCGGATCGACCGCGAGCGGGGTCAGCACCGGGAACACCTGGTCGAGGAAGTACCCCGACAGCCGGCGGCGTTCGTCGTCGTCCAGATCGGCCCAGCCGATGATGGCGATACCGTCCTCGGCCAGCGCGGGCCGCACCTGGTCGAGGAAGACCCGCGCATGCCGCCCGGCCAGTTCCTGGGTGCGTTCGGCGATGAGGGTGAGCTGTTCGGTGGGCGACAGGCCGTCGGCGGAGCGGACCGAGAGCCCGGCCTCGGCGCGGCGTTTGAGGCCGGCCACCCGCACCATGTAGAACTCGTCGAGGTTGGAGGAGAAGATGGCGAGGAATTTGGCGCGTTCCAGCAGCGGTTCGGAAGGGTCCTCGGCCAGGGCCAGCACGCGGGCGTTGAAATCCAGCCAGCTCAGTTCTCGATTGAGGTAGCGATCTGCGGGCAACTGTGTCGCGGCGGCCGTGGTGGGCGGTGGCGTGGCCGCCGGCGGGGCCGCCGGTAGCCGGGGCTGTTGCGGGACGGTCTCCGTTTCGCTCACGCTCACGATCATTCCTTACGGCTCGGGTGGTGTCGCGCTCGACACCACCGTGGTGCGGCCTCCCATAGAGGCCTGGCGATCATCTAGCACACATGTGACGGTGCGGCACACCTCCGAATGAGGTTCTCGTGAACACCTACCGGCCAGCCGATGTCGCGCAACAGCGCGGCGGTGGCCGTGCCGACCCCGAGCGACAGCGCACGGTCGAGATCCTCGGCGGTGTCGACGTCGAGTCGCAGACCGGGCCAGTGCCCGCCCAGTTCCACCGCACCGGATTCCCGGTGGCGGCGAGCGGAATCCGCCCCGAAGCGGGGCAGCAGGGCGGCGGCATCGCCCGCCGCCGACGGGGCGAGCGAATCCGCCGCGTGGGTGTGGCCGGCGGCGCGGACCAGCAGCGCCGCGGTGCCCCGGCCGGTGTGGTCGACGATCACGGAGCGGCCGGTGCCGGGGGCGGCGGCGAGCATCGCCCGCAGCTCGTCGGCGTGCACGGCCGGCAGATCGGCTTGCAGCGCAAGCAGATCGACGGCGCCGTGGCGCTCGCGCACGGCGGCGGCGGCCGATGCCAGCGCGGTGTTCAGGCCGTCGCTGTCCGAGTGGGGCTGGGCGGCATCGGCGGAAGGTGTCGTGGACGGGTCCGGATGCACTGCCGCGCCGAGTTCGCGCACCACGGTCGCGACGCGCTGATCGGGTGTCACCACCGTGACCGAGCCCAGCCCGGCGGCCAGGGTCGCGGCGACCGTATCCGACAGCATGGCCAGCACCAGCCGCGAGCGTTCGCCGGCCGGCAATCGGTCGGCGAGTCGGCTCTTGGCTCGGTCGAGGTGCTTGACCGCGATCACGGCGTGGACGGCATCCGGACGCATGTGTTCATCGTCGCACGTTCCGGGTGCTCGCAGCCTGGGAGCGGTGACCGATCGAACACGCGAACCCCCGAGTACCGGGTACTCGCGCCGCGGCGAGTGGCATATTGAAACGATGACGAGGGCGGCAGTGATGGGTGCGGGATCCTGGGGTACCGCATTCGCGAAAGTGCTCAACGACGCGGGTACCGAGGTAACGATGTGGGCGCGGCGGCCCGAGATCGCGAAGGCCGTGGCGACCGAACATCGCAATCCCGCCTATCTGCCCGATGTGTGGCTCGACGGGATCGCGGCGACCGACGATTACCGGGTGGCCCTCGACGACGCCGACATCGTCGTGCTGGCGGTTCCGTCGCAGTCCTTGCGTCCCAATCTCGCGCACTGGCGCGCGGCCGTCCGCTCCGATGCGACACTGCTGAGTCTGGCCAAGGGCATCGAGACCGGGACGCTCATGCGGATGAGCGAGGTCATCGCGGAGGTGACCGGCGCGGATTCCGGGCGCATCGCGGTGCTGTCCGGCCCGAACCTGGCCCGCGAGATCGCCGCCGAACAGCCGGCCGCCTCGGTGGTCGCCTGCTCCGACGCCGCGCGTGCGGAGGCCGTGCAGCATTCCTGCGCCACCGGCTATTTCCGGCCCTACACCAATACCGATGTGATCGGCTGCGAGATCGGCGGCGCGTGCAAGAACGTGATCGCCCTGGCGTGCGGAATCGCGGCGGGTATGGGCCTGGGTGACAATTCCGTCGCCAGTCTGATCACCCGCGGGCTCGCCGAGATCATCCGGCTCGGGGTGGCGCTGGGTGCGAATCCGGTCACGCTGGCCGGTCTGGCCGGGGTGGGCGATCTGGTGGCAACCTGCACCTCGCCGCTGTCGCGCAACCGGTCCTTCGGTCATGTGCTGGGCGCCGGCGGTTCGATGCGCGCCGCTCAGGACGCGACACACGGGCAGGTCGCGGAGGGTGTGAAGTCGTGTACCTCGATCCGGGCGCTGGCCGAGACCCACAATGTGGAGATGCCGCTGACCACCGCGGTGCATCGGGTCTGTCACGAGGAGCTCTCGGTGTCCGATGCCGTCGGGCAATTACTCGGTCGGCGGATCAAACCGGAATGAATGATTTCGGTCCGGCCGGGGTACGGTTCGGACTATGACAAACCGGATCAGGGTTGCGGTGGTGTTCGGTGGCCGCAGCAACGAACACGCGGTGTCGTGCGTTTCGGCCGGCATGGTGCTGACGAACCTGGATCCCGAACGCTACGAGGCGGTGCCGATCGGTATCACCCGCGAGGGCGCCTGGGTCCTCAGCAGCGCCGATGCGCGCGCACTCGCCATCCGTGAGCGTGCCCTGCCCACGGTCGACTCGGCCGGCACCGTGCTGACCCTGGCCGCCGATCCGAGCCGCTCGGGCGCCCTGGTCGCGCTCGACGGCGCCGAAGCGGTACTGGGCGTGGTCGACGTGGTGTTCCCGGTACTGCACGGACCGTGGGGTGAGGACGGCACCCTGCAGGGATTACTGGAGCTGGCGGGTGTTCCGTACGTCGGCCCCGGCGTGCTGGCCAGCGCCACCGGAATGGACAAAGAGTTCACCAAGAAACTCCTTGCCGCGGAAGGACTTCCGGTCGGCACGCAGGTGGTGCTGCGCCCCGGCGCCGATTCGGTGAGCGAGGCCGACCGTGACCGGCTCGGCCTGCCGGTCTTCGTCAAACCCGCGCGCGGGGGCTCCTCGATCGGCATCACCAAGGTCGAGGACTGGATCGATCTCGATTCGGCGATCGCCGCGGCCCGGCTGCACGATCCGAAGGTGATCGTGGAAGCCGCCATCGTCGGACGCGAAGTCGAGTGCGGCGTACTGGAATTCCCGGACGGCCGGGTGGAGGCCAGCGTGATCGCCGAGATCCGCATGCCCGACGACGACATCTCCGAGAGCGAAACCGCCTCCGGCACACCGCAATTCTACGATTTCGACACCAAATACCTCGACGACGTGTGCGAGTTCGATATCCCGGCCAAGCTGAACGACGATATCTCGCAACAGATCCGGGAGCTCTCGGTGCGGGCGTTCCGGGCGCTGGACTGCCAGGGGCTGGCGCGGGTCGACTTCTTCGTCACCGCATCCGGACCGGTGATCAACGAGATCAACACCTTGCCCGGATTCACCTCCATCTCCATGTATCCGCGCATGTGGGATGCCACCGGAATCGACAATCGCACCCTGATCACCACCCTGATCGAGACGGCGCTGACCCGGGGTACCGGACTGCGCTGAGCGGCGGCGCGGCGCGCGTAATCTGGGTGGGGTGATTCTCGCGATGACTCTGCCCGGGCTGGCGCTGCTGATCATCGCGGTCGCGTTCGCCGAGGTGGGCTACCGGAAGATGACCGGGCGCGCCGCGCTGCCGTGGATGCGCGAGTCCGCCGGGCCGAGCGCGGCGGGGATCGGATTCGAGCAGTTCGACGCGTTGTTCGACGCGGGTAAGCGGCACGAATTCGAGGAACGGCAGACGGTTCTCATGCACCGCGAGAACCCGGGCGACGGAACCCCCGGTGACGCGGAGATCGACCTGAACTCCGGACGGGCGCGGCTACCGCGTTCCTGACCGGCTCAGTTCGGTACGGCTCCCGGGTCGAGGGGCTTCGCCGGCAAGGTCTTGCCGATCGTGTTCGACATCTCCTGCAGGGGAGACGGTCCCGCCTTGGTGGGCATCGTTACAGCGATATAGGTGCCGCGATCCACCGCGTACCAGGTGCCGGAGGTCACGCCGCTGGTCTGATCGCGCACCTCGAACCAGTTCACGCCGTTGACCACCTGTAGCGCGGAGGCCTTGGTGAATTCCAGCGGCCGGTCCAGGCCGCAGCGCAGCACGATCGGATCGCCGCCGTCCGACGGCTGCCAGGCCGCGGTCGCGGGCGGAGCCGGTTGGGCCAGTTCGGATTTGGTGTAGTCGTCGCCGAGTGACTCCGGCAGTGCGGCCAGCAGGGTGGTGCAATCCTGGCTCGACGCCGCGGGCGCCGGTACCGAGCCCAGCGCCAGCGGCTCGCGACCGGCGGACTGTCGCGACATGGCCGCGATGACGAGGACGACGACGATCAGCGCGACCGGAAGGGCGACAGCGGTCGCGATCAGCGCCGGATGCAGCTGGGGGCCGTCGTCGGCCTCGGGGGTTTCGGCCACGGGCGGCGCGGAGTTCCCGGGCCGGTTGGTAGCGGGTTCCGGGTCGGCCGCGGCGGGGAGGCCGGGCTCGGACTCCGGTCGGTCGGGCTGCGGGTTGTCCGCTGTCGGCCGGTCCGTCTCGCTACTCATCCGGGATTCGTCTCCACTCGTGCCGGGCGGGCGTCGCGCCCGGCTGATTGTCTGGAATGCGTGTTCGAGGGTATCGAACGGCCGTCGGCACGCTCTCGCGGCATCCGGGCACCGCCGCGCCCGAGAGGAGGCCCCAGCGGACCGGTGCCGCCGCCCAGGCACAGGGTAGCGTCGGAGTGTGGTCTCCCCGGTGACCTGACCGGGTGTGGAGAAGGAGAGCGACATCACCGAGAGTGGCCCGCGCACCGTGCGCGACCTGGGCGAATTCGCATTGATCGAACGGATGAACGCCGGGCGGTCGTTCGGTGGCGGCGTCCAGCTGGGGCCCGGGGACGATGCGGCGGTGATCGTGGCGCCGGCCGGGCGCTACGTGGTCAGCACCGACATGCTCGTGCAGGATCGGCATTTCCGGCTGGACTGGTCGCGGCCGGAGGACATCGGGGCCAAGGCGATCGCGCAGAATGCCGCCGACGTGGTCGCGATGGGTGCGGTGCCCAGCGCGTTCGTGGTGTCGCTGGGCTGCCCCGCCGAGACGCCGGTGACATTCGTCGACGGATTGGCCGACGGCATGTGGGCGGAGGCCCGGCGGGCCGGGGCCCCGATCGCCGGGGGCGATGTGGTGCGCAGCCCGCAGCTGGTGATCTCGGTGACCGCATTCGGTGACCCCCGCGGCCGGGCCGTGCTGCGCTCGGGGGCACGCGACGGCGATATCGTCGCGGTCGCCGGGCGGCTCGGCTGGTCGGCGGCCGGACTGGCGGCCCTGTCGGCCGGCGCGGACAGCGGTTCCGATGCCGAGTTGTTCACCGATGTGGTTGCCGCCCATCGTGTTCCGCGACCGCCCTACTCCGCCGTGCTGGAGCTGCCGGAGGCCACGGAGATCACCGCGATGACCGACGTCTCCGACGGACTGCTCGCCGATCTATCGCATATCGCCGAATCCTCCGGTGTGGCGGTCGATGTCGATTCGGCGGCGGTGGCGGATCCGGCGCTGTCTCCGGTCGCCGCCGCGCTGCACGCCGACGCGCTCGGCTGGGTGCTCACCGGTGGGGAGGACCATGCCTTCGCCGCCACCTTCGGGGCCGGCGCCGTGATCCCGCCGGGCTGGCGGGCGATCGGCCGGGTGTGCACCGGCTCGGGCGTTTTCGTCGACGGAGCGCGGTGGTCGGGGCCGTTGGGCTGGGAGTCGTTCGGAGGGGGCGAATAGCGGTGCGGCCCGACGATGCGACGGCGGGTGGGCGGCGTGCGGACGCCGAGCCGCGGCGACTATCTTGTCCCGACATGGGCGCGAAACCACTGCCGCAGATCATCGATACGGGCTGGGCCGAGGCATTGGAACCGGTGACGGACCGGATCTCCGAGATGGGGGAGTTCCTGCGGGCGGAGAACGCCGCCGGCCGTGGCTACTTTCCCAAGGGCGAGAACGTCTTACGCGCCTTCACCCGTCCCTTCGACAAGGTGCGCGTGCTGATCGTCGGGCAGGATCCGTATCCGACTCCCGGGCATGCCATGGGGTTGAGTTTCTCGGTGGCGCCGGATGTTTCGCCGGTGCCGCGCAGCCTGGCGAACATCTTCTCGGAGTATTCGCGCGATCTCGGCCATCCGACCCCGTCGTGCGGTGACCTGTCGCCGTGGTCGGATCAGGGTGTGCTGCTGCTGAACCGAGTGCTGACGGTCTCGCCCGGCCAGCCCGCGTCGCATCGCGGCAAGGGCTGGGAAGCGGTGACCGAGCAGGCGATTCGCGCGCTCGTGGCGCGTGAGCAGCCGCTGGTCGCGATCCTGTGGGGCCGCGACGCCTCGACGTTGAAGCCGATGCTCGGCGATGTCCCGACCATCGAATCCGCCCATCCCTCACCACTGTCCGCCTCACGCGGTTTCTTCGGATCGAGGCCTTTCTCCCGCACCAACGAATTGCTCGGTACATTGGGGGCCGCCCCGGTCGATTGGCGCTTGCCCTGACCGCGGCGTAACAGTTCGAGCGAAACAGGAGCAGATGCATGCAGATCACATCCGTGCGCGGTGCCGTAGTCGCCGTTGCCGCCGGTGCGGCGGTCCTCGGCGCACCCGCGATAGCGCAGGCCGCCGGCCTGCCGCTGGAGCCGGCCACCCCGCAGGAAGAGGTCACCACCACTCAGCACGCGGGACCGGTGCTGGCCCTGTGGGATCCGCAGACGGGTTCGTCGTCGCTGTCGTCCAATGTCAACGCGCGCGGTCTGTGCGTCTTCCAGAGCATCAGCGCGCAGGGTGGGCTCGACTGCTTCAACGGCGCCCAGTAATCGGGCGGCGAGCGATCATCCGGATCTCGCTCGCCAGGGAGAACGGTTCGATTCGGCGGGCCTCGTCGGCGGCGAATCCGAACTTTCGATAGAAATTCCGGGCGCGTGGATTCTCCTCGAACACCCATAACGCGGTGTCGGTGTCGGGGAGGAGAATCGCACGCAGCAATTCCTGTGCGATGCCGGTGCCGTATCGGTCGGCCCGGACGTAGAGCGCATACAGTTCCCGATCGGCGACGCGCGGTTCGTCGCGAGGCGGTCCGGCGTGCGCGAATCCGAGGACACGGTTGCCGGGGGCGCGGGTGTCGTCGACGGCCAGCACGATGGTGTGGGCCGTTCGGTCGGCCGCCGCGCTCTCGTCGATCGAGTCGATGAGGGCGGCCCACCGGGCGGCGCGGCGGTCGACGTCGAAGGCGGCGAGCACATGCTCGGGCACCAGTCCGCGGTAGGCCTCACGCCACGATTCGATATGGCAGATCGCCAGATCACGGGCGTATTCGGCAGACGCCGTCACAATCCGCGGGCAGTGCGGGTTCATGCTGCCGTCCCGCGTGCGCGGCCGGGTGAGCACATGACAACGCCCCGGTCACCCTGTGGGTGCGCCGGGGCGTCGAAGATGTCTACGCAGCTCAGCCGCGAACAACCTTTCCGGCCTTCAGGCAGGAGGTGCAGACGTTCATGCGGCGGGTGTTGCCGGGGGCAACCTGGGCACGAACGGTCTGGATGTTCGGGTTCCAGCGACGGTTGGTGCGCCGGTGCGAGTGCGAAACCGACTTACCGAAGCCGGGGCCCTTGGCGCAGACGTCGCAGACGGCAGCCATAGTCGCGAGCTCCTTCATGTCATGGGGGACCGCTGTCGGTGAGACAGCCTGTCCGGAAACTTTATCCTCAATGCCTACCAGCGCTACCGCCGGTGAACGCGACCGGCAGGGGCCGCGTGAGGCAACCCTGCAAGAGTAGCGGTCGGCCGTCTTCGATGTCCAATCGCCCCGGGGCTCGCCGCAGGCACCCGGTCGCGGCTGCCTCGTCTCCGCCGCCGGATCCGCCTCCCTACCCGGCTTCGTGTGTCGAGGGTGTCGGTGCGGACGACTACCCTGGCTGGCGGGTTCGACGGTGTGATCGCGGTGGCGGGAAGGACGGTGACGTGCGCGGGGTCCGGGAGAGGCTCGATGCGGCCGCACTGCGGCAGTGGGGTGCGCTGTGTGTGGAACGCCTGCTCGCGCACCGCGAGGAGATCAACGCGCTGAACGTCTTCCCGGTGGCCGATTCCGACACCGGAACCAATCTGCTCATCACCATGCGCGCCGCACTCGCCGCGACGCAAGCGCACGTCGACGCGGACCCGTCGGGTGACGCCGCCGGTCCGCTCGGCGCCATGGCCCGGGCCGCGACCGCCGCGGCGTGCGGGAATTCGGGGATCATCCTGTCGCAGGTGCTGCGGGGGCTGGCCGAGTCGGCCGATCGCGACGCCCTCACCGCGGCCACGCTGCGCGCCGCGTTGCGCCGGGCGGCGGTCCTGGTCCGGGAATCGCTGAGCGAACCGGTCGAGGGCACCATGCTCACCGTGCTGGAAGCGGCCGCGGACCGCGCGGAGGACTGTGCGGAACAGACGGTCGCCGCGGTGGCCGTCGCCGCCGCCGACGGCGCGGTGAAGGCGCTGGGGGAGACACCGTCACAACTGGTCGTGCTGCGCGCGGCCGGTGTGGTCGATGCCGGGGCGCGCGGGCTGCTGGTCCTGCTGGACGCCCTGGTGGAGGTGTGTACCGGGAGCGCACCCGCGCGTCCGGTCTACCGGGTGACGGCTTCGGATGCCGCGCGGTCGGCCGCTGGACCCCTACGTCGCGGTGCTCTGGTGGCGGATTCGCCGGACGTGCACGTGAACGACACTGCGGTGCATGCGGATTCGTCGTCCGAGCGACCGAGGGCTGCCCCGTCGGAAGTGATCGCGGGCGACGGCCCCGGTACGAGTCGCGCTGTACCGCCCGGGAACTCCGATTACGCACACATCGTCAGTGCGCAGGCCGGTTCTGAAGACGCTGTGCTGCCGATGATTTCGCCGCAGCGCGTGTCCGGTACGGAGGCCGTGCGGCGCGCCGGAGAGGAATCCGGCCGGCGCGATCGGGCGAGCGTGCACCGGTACGAGGTCATGTACCGGATCGTCGAGTCCGATCCGGCGCGCATCGACCGGCTGCGTGATGCCCTTGCCGCGCTGGGGGATTCGGTGGTCGTGGTGGGCGACGGCGAGGGCAGCTGGTCGGCGCACGTGCATTGCGCCGATGCCGGCGCCGCGGTGGAGGCCGGGCTGGCCGCCGGCGTCCTGAGCAACATCCGGATCGAGGGTTTGTCCGGCACTTCGGTTGCCGCGCAAGGACAGCCCGATCGAGGCATTCTCGCGATCGCCACCGGCGCGGGGGCGGTGCGGTTGTTCGAGGACTCCGGTGCGGTCGTGCTCACCGGCGCGGTGACCGCCGATCGACTGCTCGCCGCCATTCGCGCGATGCCGCAGCGGGAAGTGCTGGTGCTGCCCAACGGGGCGTTGCCGGCGCCGGAGCTGGTGGCGATCGGTATGGCCGCCCGGGACGGGTGGCGCGAGGTGATGATGCTGCCCAGCGGCTCCATGGTGCAGGGGCTGGCGGCGCTCGCCCTGCACGACAGCGGCAGCCTGGCCGTCGACGACGCGCTGACGATGTCGCAGTCGGCCGCCAGTACCCGGTGGGGCGCGGTCCGCGTCGCCGCCGAACGCGCGCTGACCATCGTCGGCACGTGCGAGCAGGGCGATGGGCTCGGCCTGGTGGGCCACGACGTGGTCGTCATCGATGCGGACCTGCGCCGAGCCGCCCGGACCCTGCTCGATCGCATGCTCGGCCTGGGCGGGGAACTGGTGACGCTGCTGCTGGGCGCGCAGGCGCCCGCCGGGTTGGCCGACGAGCTCACCGCACACATCACCACGGAATTTCCCGGCGTGGAGGTCGTCACCTACGACGGCGGTCAGGCCGTGGACCTGGTCCAGATCGGGGTGGAGTAGATGGCGACACTGAGCGACCGGCTCGATCACGTGCTGGGGGTGAAGGCGGCCGAACCGCTGGCCGACGCCTTCGATATGCATATCGTCGAGGATCTGCTGCGGCACTATCCGCTGCGTTACGCCACCCAGGGCCAGCCGCTCACCGAGGAGGCCCCCGAGGAGGGCGCCCACATCACGGTGGTGGGCCGGGTGAGCAAGACCGAACTGCGGCCGATGCGCCAGCGTCGCGGCAAACTGCTCAAGGTGGAACTCGACACCGGCTCCGCGAAGCCGGTGGAGATCACCTTCTTCAACGGCGACAAGGTGAATTACCTTGTCAAACAGGGTGTTCGGGCCATGATGTCGGGCACCGTGCACTGGTGGCGGCCGGACCGCTGGAATCTGTCGCATCCGTCGTATCTGATCCTGCCCGAAACCGCCGAATCGGTGGACAGTCTCACCTCCGTGCGCGGCGGCGGCGCCCTCCGCGGTCTGGCGGAGAGTGCGAAAGGCGCTGGGGGAGTGGATATCTCGTTCTTCGAGCGGGAATACATCCCGGTGTATCCGGCGACCGCGAAGGTGCAGAGCTGGGACATTCTGGCATGTGTGCGGCAGGTGCTCGACCAGCTCGACCCGATCGACGATCCGCTGCCGCAGGACCTTCGCGAAGACCACGAACTGCTTCCCGTGTCGGATGCGCTGCGGCTGATCCACCTGCCCGAACGAAAATCCGATATCGACCAGGCCCGGCAGCGGCTGCGCTTCGACGAGGCCCTGGCGTTGCAGCTGGTTCTGGCTCAGCGCCGCCACGACGCCGCCGGGCGCACCGCGCGGCCGTGCCCGCCCCGCTCCGACGGTATCGCCGCCGAATTCGAACAGCGCCTGCCGTTCGAGCTGACCGCCGGCCAGAACAAGGTGATCGCCGAGATCTCCGGCGACCTGTCGCGCCCGCATCCGATGCACCGGTTGCTGCAGGGTGAGGTCGGTTCCGGTAAGACCATCGTCGCCCTGCACGCGATGTTGCAGGTGGTCGATGCCGGACTGCAGTGTGCGCTGCTGGCACCGACGGAAGTCCTTGCCGCCCAGCATTATCGGTCGCTGCGGTCGATGCTCGGCGATCTCGGTGACGCGGGTGAACTGGGCGCCGCCGACCATGCCACCAAGGTGGTGCTGCTGACCGGTTCGATGTCGGCGAGTGCGAAGAAGGCGGCACTGCTGGACGTGGTGACCGGGACGGCCGGCATCGTGATCGGCACGCACGCGCTGATCCAGGACGCGGTCGAATTCTTCGATCTGGGCATGGTGATCGTCGACGAACAGCACCGCTTCGGCGTGGAGCAGCGAGACGCGTTGCGCGCCAAGGCGAAAGACGGCATCACCCCGCATCTGCTGGTGATGACCGCGACGCCGATTCCGCGCACCATCGCGATGACCACCCTCGGCGATCTGGAAACCTCCACCCTGACCGAACTGCCGCGCGGCCGCTCACCCATCACCACCCGGGTGGTGCCGGCCCGGATGAAACCGGCATGGGTCGAGCGCGCCTGGGAGCGGATCCGGGAAGAGGTGGCGGCGGGCCGGCAGGCCTACGTGGTGTGCTCGCGCATCGGCGACGAGGAGGACGACGGCGCACCGAAGAAGGGCGCCAAGTCGAAAGGCAAGAGCCGCAAACAAGCCGACGACGACACGGGCGAGGCGCCGACCACCCATGCCGCGATCGACGTCTTCGAAACGCTGCGCACCGGGCCGCTGGCCGATCTGCGTCTCGGACTGTTGCACGGCCGGCTGCCGACCGACGACAAGGATCGCGTCATGCGCTCGTTCAACGACGGCGATATCGACGTGCTGATCTGCACCACGGTCGTAGAGGTCGGGGTCGACGTGCCCAATGCGACCGTCATGGTCATCGTGGACGCCGACCGGTTCGGCGTCAGCCAGCTGCATCAGCTGCGCGGTCGCGTGGGTCGCGGCAAGCATCCCGGTCTGTGCCTGCTCATCACCGAAACCTCGCCGATGGGTACGGCCATGGCGCGGCTGGAGGCGGTGGCCGGCACGCTGGACGGTTTCGAACTGTCGGTGCTCGATCTGCGGCAGCGCCGGGAGGGCGATGTGCTGGGTTCGGCGCAGTCGGGTACCGCGCGCAGCCTGAAACTGCTCTCCTTGCTCGATGATCTCGACGTCATCACCACCGCCCAGGTGCTGGCGCGGGAGATCGTCGACGCCGATCCGGGGCTGGCCGCCCATCCGGGATTGGCGAATATGATGCATGCCGCCGTCGACTCCGAGCGGCTGGAATATCTGGCGAAGTCCTGATCAGCGGACCGCGGGCGGATACGGCAGATCGACGCTGGAATTCTCGGTGACCGCCAGCGGGCGGCCGATCTGCGGGAACGCGCGCTGCGGGCAGGCGGGCCGCTCGCACACCTTGCAGCCGGCGCCGATGGGCACCGCGGCGGCCGGCTCGTCGAGCTGCAGGCCTTGCGAATACACCAGCCGATCGGCGTATTCGATATCGCAGCCCAGCCCGACCGCGAACTCCTTGGTGGCGGTGCCGAATCCGTGCGGACTGGGATAGGTCGTGCGCGCGATCCACAGATAGCGGCGGCCGTCGGGCATGGCCGCGACCTGCGTGAGGATCCGCCCGGGATGGGAGAACGCCTCGTGCACCACCCACAGCGGGCAGCTCCCACCCACTCTGGAGAAGTGGAATGCGGTGGCGGACTGGCGTTTCGAGATATTTCCCGCACGGTCGGTGCGGACGAAGAAGAACGGCACCCCGCGCTGTCCCTGCCGCTGCAGCGTGCTCAGCCGATGGCAGACCGTCTCGAAGCCGACCTCGAAACGCAGCGAGAGCAGGTCGATGTCGTAGGACAGTTCCTCGGCCGACCGCAGGAACTTCCCGTACGGCAGCACCACCGCGCCCGCGAAATAGTTGGCCAGGCCGACCCGGGCCAGCGCCCGCGATTCACCGACCAGCGACGGGGTGGCGTCGAGGACCTCGTCGAGCAGATCGCCGTGCAGCAGGAAGGCGAGCGTGGTGGCGATCTGGAATGCCCGCTGACCGGGGCGCAGTCGGCGCGCGAGGATGAGGGTGCGGGTCTCGGGGTCGTAGCGCCGTTTCGGAACGGCGGGATCGGCGCCGTCGCCGCGGACCAGAACGGTGACCCCGGCCCGCTCCTCGGCCACGCGGGCAAGTTGGCGATCGATCGATCCGATGGTCAGACCGCATTCGTCGAACAGCCGTTCGGCGGCCAGATCCAGCTGGGGGATGTGGTTGTGGTGGTCGTAGAAGAAGTCGCGCACATCCTCGTAGGGCATCGGGACGCCGGGCGCCCCGGCGGGGGCGGCGACCTTCGACGACAACAGATCGAGCTGATCGGTCGTGGCGCGCAGACGGCGATGCATGGCGACGATGGTCTTGGCGACCTCCGGCAGCCGGGTGGCGAGATCTTCGACCTCCGCGGCCGGCGGGGCGGTACCGCCGGCCGCCTCCACCAGCACCTCGTGCAGGTCCGACACCAGGCGTGCGTCGGAGTCGGCGGCGAAGAACTGCACATCCAGATCGAAGGTCGAATTGAGTTTCAGGAGAACGGGAATCGTCAGGGGTCGCTGGTCACGTTCGAGCTGATTGAGATAGCTGGGCGAAAGCTCCAACGACTTGGCCAGGGCGGCCTGGGTCATCCGTCGTTCTTCGCGCAACCGCCGTAACCGGGCACCCGCATACATCTTGCGCACGCCGCAGATGCTACCTTCACATCTTCGCAATCATTGCAATTTCGCTACTCGGCGCGTACAAAAATCTGCTGTTGCAAGGAGTTTTGATCAACTTCGGTCATGCGTAGCGTGCGAAGTATACGGCCGGATCCGGTGGGTGCCCGGTAGCGGAAGTGCTGCTCGGAGGTGGTGAACTACCGGGTGGAAAAGGTTGCCGGAGAGGCTGCTGGGGCCCGCCGGAGCCACATTTCCGAGAGCCTGTCCGGCCGGCGACCCGCGTCCGGGCGAGTCGCCGACCGTGCGGTATCAGCGCACCAGCGCGGCCGCCTCGACCATATTGCGCAGCGACGCCTCCACCTCGGCGCGGCCGCGGGTCTTGAGTCCGCAGTCCGGATTCACCCACAACCGCTCCGCCGGAACGGCTTTCATCGCTTCGCGCAGCGAGTTCTCGATCTCGCTCACACTCGGCACCCGCGGTGAGTGGATGTCGTAGACGCCGGGCCCGATGCCGAGCGCGTATCCGGCGGTGGTGAGATCGTCGAGGATCTCCATATGCGAGCGCGCCGCCTCCACCGACGTGACATCGGCATCCAAGGCCGCGATGGCGCCGATGATCTCGCCGAATTCGGAGTAGCACAGATGGGTGTGGATCTGAGTGTCGTCGCGAACCCCGGCGGTGGCCAGGCGGAACGCGCCCACGGCCCAGTCCAGGTACTGCTCCTGATCAGCACGGCGCAGCGGCAGCAGCTCCCGCAGCGCGGGTTCGTCGACCTGGACGATCCGGATGCCGGCGGCCTCCAGATCCACCGTCTCGTCGCGAATGGCCAGCGCCACCTGCCGCGCGGTGTCGGCGAGCGGCTGATCGTCGCGCACGAACGACCAGGCCAGAATCGTGACCGGGCCGGTCAGCATGCCCTTGACCGGCCTGGCGGTCAGCGATTGGGCGTAGGTGATCCACTCGACGGTCATCGGCGCGGTGCGCACGACGTCGCCGTAGAGGATCGGTGGGCGCACGCAACGGGTGCCGTAGGACTGCACCCAGCCGTTGTCGGTGGCGGCGAAGCCGTCGAGCTGTTCGGCGAAGTACTGAACCATGTCGTTGCGCTCGGGTTCGCCGTGCACGAGCACGTCGAGCCCCAGATCCTCCTGTAGCGCAATCACATCCGCGATCTCGGCGCGCATCCGCTCGCGATACTGCGCGTCGTCGATCGTGCCGGCGCGCAGGTCCGCGCGAGCGGTGCGGATCGCGGTGGTCTGCGGATAGGAGCCGATCGTGGTCGTGGGCAGCAGCGGCAGGCGCAGCTGTGCGCGCTGCAGGTCACGGCGGCGCTGCGCCGGCGCCCGCCGCGCCTGATCCTCACCGAGACCGGCGAGCCGGGCCCGCACCGCCTCGTTGTGCAGACGCGGATCGGAGCGGCGGCTCGCGATCGCGGCACGGGATGCGGCGAGCTCCACGGCGACCGCGTCGGTGCCCGCACCGACCGCATGCGCCAGGACCCGCACCTCGTCGATCTTCTCGGCGCCGAAAGCCAGCCACGACCGCAGCACCGGATCCAGGCCGGGCTCCGCGTCCAGCGAATACGGCACATGCAGCAGTGAACTCGAGGTCGACACCGCCAGCGCGCCGACCGAACCCAGCAGGGTGGCCAGCTCACTCAGCGCCGCTTCCAGATCCGTGCGCCAGATGTTACGGCCGTCCACCACACCGGCCACCACCAGTTTGTCCGCCAGGGCGGGCACTGCGGCGACCTCGGAAACGGTTGTGCCGGAACGGAAGTCGAGTGCCACCCCCTCGACCGGCGTGGCGGCCAGGGCGCCCAGCGCCGGACCCGGGGAGCCGAAGTAGGTGGCCACCAGGATGTTCGGCCGCCGGTCCCCGTCGCTCAATTCGGCGTAGGTGGTGCGGACGGCGCCGAGTTCGGCCTCGGAGAGGTCGCGCACCAGCACGGGTTCGTCGATCTGGACCCACGCGGCGCCCGCGTCGGCCAGGCGGGCCAGCAGGTCCCGGTACAGCGGGATCAGCTCGGCCAGCCGGTCCCTCGGCGCGACGCCGCCGACACCTTTGGACAGCGCCAGGAAGGTCAGCGGGCCGATCACCACCGGCCGGGCGGCGATGCCCAGCTCACGCGCCTCGCGCAGCTCGCCGAGCAGTGCCGACGGATCGAGGGCGAACCGGGTGTCCGGGCCGATTTCGGGCACCAGATAGTGGTAGTTGGTGTCGAACCATTTGGTCATCTCCAGCGGTTCGACGCCCTCGGCGCCGCGCGCGGCGGCGAAATAGCGGTCCAGCGGATCGCCGATGCCGGCGACTCGCGGCGGCAGCGCGCCCAGCATGACCGCGGTATCGAGCATCTGGTCGTAGAACGAGAAGGTGCCCACCGGTATCGCGTCGAGGCCGGCGTCACGCGCCGCGGTCCAGCCCTGCGCGCGCAGCTGCCGGGCGACGGCCTGCAGTTCGGCGGCGTCGATCCGTCCGGCCCAATAACCTTCGACGGCGCGTTTGAGTTCGCGCCGCGGCCCGATGCGGGGCAGGCCCAGTACCGTTGCGGTGAAACGAGTATGCGTTGTGACAGTCACGGTGTTCTCCAGAAGTGGAAGCCACAGGTCACCGCCGCACGGCGGACGAAGCCCCGAAAAACACTGCCGCACCGGGGGTTCCGGTGTGCCGCGGGTCCGCCCGCCCGATCCACGAGGCGGTGGCCGCCGGATACGGCGTATCCGGCACAACCGGCAGGTCTTCGGACTCACAGGCATCGGTCGTGCGGACCGGTCCGGAGATGGGCCCCGGATGTCGCCTACTGGCCGTCGCTTCCCGGAAATGATCCAGTGCTCATGACGGCGGTCGTTCCTGTTCACCGCTGCGGGACAGTCCCGGATTCCCACCGGGTTCCCTCTCGCCGGTCCGCGAGGACCGGTTTCGACGCTGCGCGCGACGCTCGGGGCTCCAACTCGTCGACGGCAGCGAACCAGCTGCGTTCCCGAGCGTAATCCACCGCGAGCGGCAGGGGAAACACCGCCCGCCCGGCCGCCTATGTTTCCGCTGGAAGAACACAACTTCGCAGACTCGCCGATCCGGTTTGTGAGGATGGCTGCGAAGCCGTATTCACTGTCCGGCCCCGCTCACCGGGCAGGTACCTTTATCGAATGTTCTCCAAAGTGCTGGTCGCCAACCGCGGGGAAATCGCCATCCGTGCCTTCCGTGCCGCCTACGAACTCGGCATCGGCACCGTGGCGGTTTTCCCCTACGAAGATCGCAACTCGGTGCATCGCCTCAAGGCCGACGAGTCGTATCAAATCGGTGTCCCCGGACATCCCGTGCGGGCCTACCTCTCGATTCCCGAGATCATCAGCGCCGCCAAGTCCGCCGGCGCCGATGCGGTCTACCCCGGCTACGGCTTCCTGTCGGAGAATCCGGACCTCGCGGCGGCGTGCGCGGCGGAGGGCATCACCTTCATCGGTCCCTCGGCCGAGGTGCTCGAACTGACCGGTAACAAGGCACGGGCCATCGCGGCGGCGAAGGCCGCCGGGCTTCCGGTGCTGAACTCCAGCGCGCCCTCGGCCGATGTCGAGGAGCTGCTGCGCGCCGCGGAGCAGATGGAGTTCCCGGTGTTCGTGAAGGCGGTCGCCGGTGGTGGTGGCCGGGGTATGCGCCGGGTCGCGGACCGGGTGCAGCTGCGCGAGGCGATCGAGGCGGCCATGCGCGAGGCGGAGTCGGCGTTCGGGGACGCGACGGTCTTCCTCGAGCAGGCGGTGATCAACCCCCGTCATATCGAGGTGCAGATCCTGGCCGATCAGCACGGCAACGTCATGCATCTGTTCGAGCGCGACTGTTCGCTGCAGCGGCGGCACCAGAAGGTGATCGAGCTGGCGCCCGCGCCGAATCTGGATCCCGCACTGCGGATGCGCATTTGCGCGGACGCGGTGGCCTTCGCGCGGCAGATCGGGTACTCGTGTGCGGGCACCGTGGAGTTCCTGCTCGACGAGCGCGGCCGGCACGTGTTCATCGAGATGAACCCGCGCATCCAGGTCGAGCACACGGTGACCGAGGAGATCACCGACGTCGACCTCGTGCAGTCGCAGCTGCGCATAGCGGCCGGCGAGTCGCTGGCGGATCTGGGACTGAGCCAGGACAGCGTGTCGATTCACGGTGCCGCGCTGCAGTGCCGGATCACGACCGAGGATCCGGCCAACGGCTTCCGACCCGACACCGGACGCATCACCGCCTACCGCTCGCCCGGCGGCGGTGGTATCCGCCTCGACGGCGGTGCGAACCTCGGCGCCGAGGTCGGCGCGCACTTCGACTCCATGCTGGTGAAGCTGACCTGCCGCGGCCGCGACTTCCCGCAGGCCGTGGCGCGGGCCCGGCGCGCGGTGGCGGAGTTCCGCATCCGTGGCGTGGCCACGAACATCCCGTTCCTGCAGGCGGTGCTCGACGATCCGGACTTCCGGGCCGGGCGGATCACCACCTCGTTCATCGACGAGCGCCCGGAGCTGCTGACCCAGCGCGGTTCGGCCGACCGAGGCACCCGCATCCTGCGCTATCTGGCCGACGTGACGGTGAACAAGCCGCACGGTGAGCGGCCGACGGCGGTATATCCGCACGACAAGCTGCCGGCGATCGATCTGAGTGCGCCGCCGCCGGACGGCACCCGCCAGCGCCTGCTCGAGCTGGGGCCCGAGGGGTTCGCGCGCTGGTTACGCGACCGCGACGCCGTCGGCGTCACCGACACCACGTTCCGCGACGCCCATCAGTCGCTGCTCGCCACCCGGGTGCGGACGCGTGGACTGCTGACGGTGGCCGGACACGTGGCCCGGATGACGCCCGAACTGCTGTCGGTCGAGTGCTGGGGTGGCGCGACCTACGATGTGGCGCTGCGATTCCTGTACGAGGATCCGTGGGAGCGGCTGGCCGCACTGCGGGAGGCGATTCCGAACATCTGCCTGCAGATGCTGCTGCGCGGGCGCAACACCGTCGGCTACACGCCGTATCCGGAGCAGGTGACGCGGGCGTTCGTGCGGGAGGCCACCGATACCGGCATCGACATCTTCCGGATCTTCGACGCACTCAACAATGTGGATCAGATGCGGCCGGCGATCGACGCGGTGCGTGAGACCGGGACCGCGCTGGCCGAGGTCGCGATGTCCTACACCGGCGATCTGTCGAATCCGAACGAGAACCTCTACACCCTCGACTACTACCTGAAGCTCGCCGAGCAGATCGTCGAGGCAGGCGCACACGTGCTGGCGATCAAGGACATGGCCGGACTGCTGCGGGCGCCGGCCGCGCACACGCTGGTGACGGCGCTGCGCAGCAACTTCGATCTGCCGGTGCACGTGCACACCCACGACACCCCGGGCGGTCAGCTCGCCACCTATCTGGCGGCCTGGCAGGCCGGCGCGGACGCCGTGGACGGGGCGAGCGCCCCGATGGCCGGCACCACGAGCCAGCCCGCACTGTCGGCGATCGTCGCCGCGGCGGCGCATTCGCCCTACGACACCGGGCTGAACCTCGACGCCGTCTGTGATCTCGAGCCGTACTGGGAGGCGTTGCGCAAGGTGTACGCGCCCTTCGAATCCGGATTGCCGGGGCCGACGGGCCGGGTGTACCACCACGAGATTCCGGGTGGGCAGCTGTCGAATCTGCGGCAGCAGGCCATCGCGCTCGGGCTGGGCGACCGGTTCGAGGAGGTCGAGGCGAAATACGCGGCCGCCGACCGGCTGCTGGGCCGCCTGGTCAAGGTCACCCCGTCCTCGAAGGTCGTCGGTGATCTCGCCCTGTCTTTGGTCGGATCCGGTGTGGACGTGGAGGATTTCGCCACGGACCCGGCGCGCTACGACATCCCGGATTCGGTCATCGGGTTCCTGCGCGGCGAACTCGGCACCCCGGCCGGTGGCTGGCCCGAACCCTTCCGCAGCCGCGCTCTCGAGGGCCGCGGCCCGGCGAAGCCGGAAGTGCCGTTGACCGCGGAAGACGCCGCGGCGCTGGACGGTTCGTCGCAGCAGCGCCGAGAGACGTTGAACCGGTTGCTGTTTCCCGCACCCACCGCGGAATTCCTGACGCATCGGGAGAAATACGGCGACACCACCGGCTTGTCGGCGAATCAGTTCTTCTACGGACTGCGCCACGGCGAGGAACACCGCGTCGAACTGGAGAAGGGCGTCACCCTGCTGATCGGTCTGGAGGCGATCTCCGAGCCGGACGAGCGGGGTATGCGCACGGTCATGTGCATCCTCAACGGGCAGCTGCGTCCGGTACAAGTGCGCGACCGCTCGATCGCCAGCGAGGTCCCGGTCGCGGAGAAGGCCGACAAGAACAACGCCGGCCACATCGCCGCCCCCTTCGCCGGTGTCGTCACGCTGACCGTCGGCGAAGGTGACACGGTCGCCGCCGGTGACACGGTCGGCACGATCGAGGCCATGAAGATGGAGGCCGCCATCACCGCACCCCGCGCCGGTGTCGTCGCCCGCGTTGCCATCGGCACGGTGCAGCAGGTGGAAGGTGGCGATCTGCTGGTGGAACTGCGCATGAACGAGACCGCTGCCGAATGACGGTGCCGGTCAGCCACATTCGGGCGCGTAGCGGGGGCCGGCCGTGATCGGTCGTACACGCCGTATGTCGGTGCAGGTGCCGATGCCGTCGCGCGGGCGGGGCCGACCCGCTCGCGCGACCTCGCGCCCTCGGCGGGCCACGGAGGGATCGCGGTGACCCGGATCGTCGCGGGCACGGCCGGTGGCCGGCGGCTGCGGGTTCCGCCCGCTGGAACCAGGCCCACCTCGGATCGGGTGCGGGAAGCACTGTTCAACGCGCTCTCCGCGCGCCTGGATTTCGACGGCATCCGGGTGCTCGA
The DNA here is from genome assembly GCF_963869435.1 of Nocardia violaceofusca NBRC 14427. NCBI lineage: Bacteria > Bacillati > Actinomycetota > Actinomycetes > Mycobacteriales > Nocardiaceae > Nocardia > Nocardia violaceofusca. The sequence goes on along the minus strand of NZ_CAWMPM010000023.1, from coordinate 176,202 downwards.
CCTCTATGCCGGTTCCGGGGCCCTCGGTCTGGAGGCGCTGTCGCGCGGGGCGACTCATGCTCTGCTGGTCGAATCGGATCGCAAGGCGGCCGCGGTGATTCGCGGAAACATCGCGGATCTGGATGTGCCCGGCGCCGAATTGCGCACGGGCACAGTCGCTTCCGTCGTGGCGACGGCACCCGCCGAACCGTACGACCTGGTGCTGTCCGACCCGCCCTACGCCGTGGACGAGGCCGCTGTCGAGGCCGACCTGCGGGCGCTGGCGGCCAACGGGTGGCTGTACGAGGACGCGCTGATCGTCGTCGAGCGGTCGGCGCGATCACCCGAAACGGCATGGCCCGCAGGTTATTCGGCGTTGAAGTCGCGCCGATACGGCGAAACCCGCGTCGACCTGGCGGAATACCGCGGGTAATCCTCGGCCCGGGCCTCGGTCAGCGGTCGTTCCCGTCGGCGAAGTCTGCCGCGGCGGTGGCTCCGGCCGCCGCGGCGACCGGCTCAGCCGCGACGTTCGGCGATGCGCGCGAGCAGGCGTTTGTGAACCTCCGGCGGCAACATGCCGGTGACGTCGCCGCCGAAGGTCGCGACCTCCTTGACCAGGGAACTGGACAGGAAGCTCAGCGCCGGGTTGGTGGCCAGGAAGTAGGTGTCGACGCCCGAGAGGTGCTTGTTCATCTGGGCCATCTGCATCTCGTATCCGAGATCGGTGGCATCGCGCAGGCCCTTGACCATGGCGGTGATGCCCTGTTCGCGAGCGAAATCGACCAGCAGCCCGTACCAGGATTCGATCCGCACGTTCGGCAGATCGGCGGTCGCCTCGCGCAACATCTCGATCCGCTCGTCGACGCTGAACATGCCCTGCTTGCTCTTGTTGATCATCACGGTCACGACCACCTCGTCGAACTGCGCGGCCGCGCGCGAGATGACGTCGATATGCCCGTTGGTCACCGGATCGAAGGACCCGGGGCACAGTGCTCCAGCCATGCAGCGACGCTAACAGGTCCGGGCAGGCCGAGCCGATCGTGGTCGTCACAGCGCACGCAGCCGCAGCGGCGTCGCGGGCGGAAGCGGAGCGGGGCGGATGTAGCCGCGAGGACGCTGCTCGCGCGCCCGGCTCAGCGCGGCGTGCACGCGCTGCGCGGCGACTCCGGTGCTCAACTCGCGCCAAGTGGTACGGATCGTCCGAAATCCGTAGCGCCGCAACAGCACATCCGGCGCTCGGTGCGACGGGTCCCCGTGTACGTGTGCCCTTTTCGTCCGGTGCCCGTCGACCTCGAGCACCACGCCGGTCCGGCCCAGATACAGATCCGCCGTCCCCAGCACCCGCCCGTCGTCGGCATGGATCACTCCGCCCGCGGCCGCGGGCGGGTATCCGAGCAGCCGCAGCAGCACCCGGACCCGGGAGTGGTCGACTCCGGCGCTGCGCGGATCGAGGAAACCGATCACGTGCCGGGCAGCGTCGACGCCGCGCCGGCCGCGGGCGCGGGCCAGTTCGCGCGCCAATGCCGCTGCGGTGATGCCGAACTCGCGAGCGAGGGCGTCGCCGACGACGACCGCGGATTCGAACGGAAGCGTGCGCGCCAGGTCGACGACGGTGCGGGCGGGACTGGTGACCAGCAGCCCATCCCGTTCGGCGACGACGGGGACCGGTGCGCAATGCACCGTCAGATTCGGCTTGATGCGCCCGCCGTGGCGTCGATTGCGCGTGACGTGCACCCGATCCAGCAGCGCCGGGGACATCGGCGCCCCCAGCAGCACCGCCGCCGATTGATGGCTCACCACGGCGTCGGCCGCCATCTCCGGTAGCAGCGCCGCCACCGCCAGCCGGTGCCGCGCCACGCCGTCCAGTTCGGCGAGTGCCGAGGCCTCCGCATACGCCCCGCGCCGCACCCGCCGCCAGCTTCCGATGGCGCACCGCCGCCGGATCTCGTCGTCGCTGACCCCGACCGACACCACGTCACGACGCCGATGCAGCCCACCCGTACGCGCCTGCCGCCCTGGGCCGCACAGTATTTCGGCACATCCGCTGTCGTGGGTCATTGCGGATCCTGGTACGGGCGGGTGTGGCGCGGGCGGGGCAGGAGCGGACAGGGGATCGGTACCCGAGGGCGCGGGGACGCGGCCGCGCGCAGACCCGCGCGCCAGAGGGTGGGTCTTCCCGGGCAGTGATTCCCCGAACGGTGATGCATTGCCGAACCTCCCACGATGAGAACTCGCAACGACGTTTGCTGAGTTAGGACGTGGGGTACAGAGGCTCGGTTCCTTGCTCAAATGACCAGGTTGCAGCCGCACCCCGTGCAGGAGCACGACGGGCGATCAGAACACCCAGAGCCGCAGGGTGAGGAAGCGCAGCGCGCCGACTCCGGCGGTGATGCCGATGACGGCGATCGCCTCGGTGACGTCGGCGAGTCCGGGCGCCGCGATATCGAGGACCGCCAGCGCCCCCGAGGTGATGGCGAGTCCGGCCAGCGCCAGTCCACCGCCCTCGAGTTGGGCGGCGAGCCAGCCGACCCGGTCGGCGGCGTGGAAGGTCAGGCGGCGGTGCAGTTCGTTGGCAAGTGCCGTGCTGACGATGGATCCGGTCAGGTTGGCGAGCTGCGGCCCGCCGCTGTAGCAGGCCAGGAACAGCAGGAAGTACCCGATATTGCTGAAACCGCCGACCAGCGCGAAGCGGACGAGTTGCGGCAGCCAGTGGTCGCCGCGCAGATAGCTGGCGAAGCGCGAGGCGAGGCGGCGGATGCGAGGCGGGGACTGCTGCGGCTCCGGCGTCTCGGCCAGCAGTTCGCTGTGCACGATGGATACACCCGGATCGGGCTGTGGGTTCACCCACATACCCGGAGGTGCCGGATAAAGGACAACCATGGTCGTTCCGATCGCACAGTGCCGGACGCCGTTGGCGACGGGTTCCGGCTGGTCTACCGCTCGGTAGAAAAGATAGCACCAAGCGGAGAGATTTCCTCCACTTGATTTGTGTGGGATAGGAAACACCGCCCGACACACCGATGGTGATCTGGGCAGACACGCGGGATGCGGGCACACTGGGGCCGAGAGCAGTAGTTCGGCACGAGAGTGGGGTCAGCAGGATGTATCGCGTATTCGAGGCACTCGACGAACTGGTCGCGATCGTCGAAGAGGCGCGGGGTATCCCGCCGACCCGCAATTGCATCGTGCCCCGCGGTGAGGTGCTGGAACTGCTCGACGATGTGCGTGAGGCGCTGCCCGGCGAACTCGACGACGCCCAGGACGTGCTCGACCACCGCGACAAGATCGTCTCCGACGCCCGCAACTCCGCCGAGGCGACGGTGACCGGCGCCAACGACCAGGCCGAACAGACCGTCGCCGGCGCCCGCGAGGAGGCCGACCGGTTGCTGGCCGACGCCAAGGCGCACGCCGACCGGATGGTCGCCGAGGCCCGCGCGCACGCCGATCATCTGGTCGCGACCGCGCAGGCCGAGGCCGATCGCATCGTGACCGACGGCAAGGCCGAATACGAGGCGCTCACCGGCCGCGCCCGCACCGAATCGGAGCGGATGATCGCGGCGGGCCAGGCCTCCTACGACCGGTCGGTGGCCGAGGGACAGGCCGAACAGGAACGCCTGGTGTCGCAGACCGAGGTGGTGCGGGCCGCGCACGGCGAATCCGCGCGGTTGATCGACGCCGCGCAGACCGAGGCGGACCGGTTGCGCGAGGAATGCGACCAATACGTCGATTCCCAGCTCGCCGATTTCGAGGAGACTCTGCACTCGACGCTGCGGACGGTCGGCCGCGGTCGTCAGCAATTGCGTTCGGGGACCGGCATTCCGGACTACGCCGCCGACTTCCGCCGCTGATCCGCTCGCGCTCGTTCCGGGATTTGGGGGGATCGGCGCAGTTCGCGTACTGTGGAGTGGTTGCCCAAACCCCCTCGAAACGTGAGTGAGTGCCCGATGTCCGCCCAGTCCGGTCCCGGTTCGCGTCGTCGTCAGACCGACGCGGATTTCGTGCTGGACACCCGTAGTCTGGGGCGTGCCCCGGGCTCGATCCGGCAGGTGCATCGGGTCGTCACCGCCTCCGAGAAGATCGGCTTGGATCTGATCGCGATTCCGGCGGGCGCCGAGATCGATCTCGATCTGACCCTGCAGGCGGTCTCGGAGGGCGTGCTGGTCACCGGTTCGGTGTCGGCGCCGATCGAGGGGGAGTGCTCGCGCTGCCTGGAGTCGTTCACCGACGATCTGGAACTCGAGATCACCGAACTGTTCGCCTATCCGGACAGCGCGACCGAGCAGACCACCGAGGAAGACGAGATCTACCGGCTCGTCGACGACATGATCGACATCGAGCCGGTGGTCACCGACGCCGTCGGCCTGGAATTGCCACTGCAACCGCTGTGCGAACCCGATTGCGCCGGGCTGTGCCCGGAATGCGGTGTCCGGATGGCGATTGCGGGTCCGGATCACACGCATGAGATACTGGACCCTCGCTGGGCGGGGCTTGCGAAATTCGCGAGCGAAACCCCCGGCACCGGCGTCTCCGACGCCCCATCAGACGTAGACCGATCTCTTGCCGACCGCAATGGTTCGGCAAGTTCGACGACAGAGGAGAAGTAGTCGTGGCCGTTCCGAAGCGCCGGATGTCTCGTGCCAACACCCACTCGCGGCGCAGCCAGTGGAAGGCCACCGCGCCGACCCTGATCACCTGCCCGAACCGGGCGTGCGGTCAGAAGACCCTCCCGCACATCGCGTGCCCCAACTGCGGCACCTACAAGGGCCGCCAGGTCACCTCGGCCATCTGATCTGCCGATCGGGTAGCCGCGAAGTGACCGCCGGTAAGGACGAAGCGGCCGCACCCGCAGCGGGCGATGCCGCTGACCACGCCAGCCTTCTGGAAGCGCTCGGCGTGGAGCTGCGTCCGGATCTGCTCCGGCTGGCGCTCACCCACCGTTCGTACGCCTACGAGAACGGTGGTCTGCCGACCAACGAACGCCTGGAGTTCCTGGGCGATTCGGTCCTCGGTTTGAGCATCACCGAGCGCCTGTACCTCGAGCATCCGGAGAAATCCGAGGGTGAGCTCGCCAAACTGCGTGCCAGTGTGGTGAATATGCACGCCCTGGCCGAGGTCGCGCGCGGCCTGGGTGAGGGCGGCCTCGGCCGTCATCTGCTGCTCGGCAAGGGCGAGGAGCTCACCGGCGGTCGGGACAAGGCGAGCATCCTCGCCGACGGGATGGAATCGCTGCTGGGCGCGGTCCATCTGCAACACGGCATCGAGGTCGCGCGCGGAGTCGTGCTGCGGCTGTTCGCCGAACTGCTCGAACGCGGTCCCCGGATGGGCGCCGGCCTGGACTGGAAGACCAGCCTGCAGGAGCTCACCGCGGAACGCGGTATCGGCGTGCCCAGCTACGAGATCACCTCGACCGGTCCCGACCACGACAAGGAATTCACCGCTACCGCGGTGATCGGCGGCACGGCCTACGGGCAGGGCGTCGGCCGGTCGAAGAAGGAAGCCGAGCAGAAGGCCGCCGGCGCCGCCTGGCAGGCGCTCACCGCGGACGGTTCCACCGAAGCCGGGGACTGATGCCCGAGCTGCCCGAGGTCGAGGTGGTGCGGCGTGGACTCGAGGAACACGTCGTCGGCCACGTCGTGGAATCGGTCCTGGTCAAACATCCGCGGTCGGTACGCCGCCACGAACTCGGCGGCGACGATCTCGCCGCCCGGATGGCGGGCCTGCGGATCGAAGCGGCCCGCCGCCGCGGCAAATTCCTCTGGCTGACCTTCGACGATCCCGATGCCGCACTCGTCGTCCACCTCGGTATGAGCGGGCAGATGCTGGTGCAGTCCGCGCAGGCCCCGCTGGAGAAGCATGCGCATATCGTCGCCGGACTCGACAACGGCTCGCAGTTGCGCTTCATCGATCAGCGCACCTTCGGTGGCTGGGCGCTGAACCGGCTCGTCACGCTCGACGGTGAGGAGCTGCCGGAATCGGTCGCCCACATCGCGCGCGATCCGCTCGACCCCCGTTTCGACACCGAGGCCGTGGTCGCGCGCATGCGGACCAAATCCTCCGAGATCAAACGCGTGCTGCTGGATCAGACGGTGGTCTCGGGCATCGGCAACATCTACGCCGACGAGGCGTTGTGGCGAGCCCGCGTCCACGGCGAACGCCCCGCCGCGGCGCTCACCCGGCCCGCGCTGCGGCGACTGCTGAGCGAGGTGCAGGCGGTGATGGGCGCGGCCCTCGACGCGGGCGGCACCTCCTTCGACGCGCTGTATGTCAACGTCAACGGCAATTCCGGTTACTTCGAGCGGTCGCTGGCCGCCTACGGTCGTGAGGACGAGCCGTGCCGTCGCTGCGGCGCCCCGATCCGCCGCGAGAAGTTCATGAACCGCTCCTCCTACTCCTGTCCGCGATGCCAGCCGAAGCCCCGGCGATAGTGGCGAGCACGCGCTAAATTTGCGGTGTGTCCGATGACGCCACTTCGCATGAAGGGAGAACGGATGCGCAAGCTCACCTACTTCGTGGCCTCGACCATCGACGGGTATATCGCCACCTCGGACGGATCGGTCGATTTCTTCCCGGTCGGCGGTGACCACGGCCCGGCCATCACCGCCCAGTATCCGGAGACGCTGCCGACCAAGATCCGGGAATCGCTCGGGATCGACAGTCCGGGGGAAAGCTTCGACACCGTGCTGATGGGCCGCAAAACCCACGATTTCGGCGTGCGGACCGGCACGTCGAGCCCGTATTCACATCTGCGGCAGTTCGTCGTGTCGACCACCCTGCCCGGCGATCCGGCCCGAGACGTCGAGCTGATCTCCTCCGACCCGCTGGGACGCGTGCGCGGACTCAAGCAGGAGCAGGGGTCGGGCATCTGGTTGTGCGGCGGCGGCGAATTGGCCCAGGCGCTGCTGCCGGAAATCGACCAGATCTTCCTGAAGTTGTATCCGATCGTGCTGGGGCACGGCCGGCCGCTGTTCGGCGCGGGACCGCGGCTGCCGGAGCCGGCACTGTTCCGGGTCCTCACGGGCCGCGTGTTCGAGGACGGGGTGGCATTCGTCAAGTACAGCCGGATCCGCTAGTGGCCGATCACGTTCCGGACCCGGGGGCCGCGCTGCGCGAGATCGCGTTCTGGATGGAACGCGATCGCGCCCAGACCCATCGGGTCAAGGCCTACCGGCGCGCGGCCGATGTCGTGTCCGAGCTGTCGGACGCCGATTTCGATCGGTACCGCGAATCCGGTGCCTGGCAGGAGCTTTCGGGTATCGGACCCAAGACCGCCGCGGTGATCGAGCAGGCCGTGTCCGGTGCCGTACCGCAGCGGCTGGCCGAATTGCGTTCCGGCGCACAGCCGATCGCACCCGCGGGCGCCGAGGTTCGCGCGCTGCTGCGGGGCGATCTGCACACCCACTCCGACTGGTCCGACGGCGGCAGCCCGATCGAGGAGATGATGCGCACCGCGCAGGCGCTGGGCCACGAATATTGTGCGCTGACCGATCATTCGCCGCGGTTGAAAGTCGCCAACGGCCTGTCCGCGGAGCGGCTGCGCCGCCAGTTGGACGTGGTCGCCGAACTCAACGAGCGGCTGGCGCCGTTTCGGATCCTCACCGGTATCGAGGTCGACATCCTCGACGACGGCACCCTCGACCAGGAGGCCGATCTGCTCGCTCGCCTGGATGTCGTTGTGGCCAGCGTACATTCGAACCTGCGGGCCGACTCGGCGACGATGACGAAACGCATGGTGTACGCGGTGGCGAATCCGAATGTCGATGTGCTCGGCCACTGCACCGGACGATTGGTCGCCGGCAATCGCGGCATCCGGCCGGAATCGTCGTTCGACGCCGAACTCGTCTTCGAGGCCTGCCGCCGCTACGGGACGGCGGTGGAAATCAACAGCCGCCCGGAACGTCTCGATCCGCCGAGCCGGTTGCTGCGCCTGGCCGTGGAGATGGGCTGCCACTTCAGCATCGATACCGACGCGCACGCGCCGGGCCAGCTGGATTGGCAGGGCTACGGTTGCGAACGTGCCGCGGCGAACCAGGTCCCGGCCGACCGGATCATCAACAGCCTTCCGCTGAGCGAACTCCTGGCGTTCACCGCGCGGTGACACCGCGCGGCCGACCGCGCCCGTTCAGAGGATCGCGAACGCGACGACCATGCCGATCGCCAGGTGCGCGGCGGCCACCAGCAGCGACTGAATCTGGTACGTGGCCGATTTCAGCAGATCGCCGATGTGCAGGCCGACCAGCCATTCCAGCAGCCGGATGGAGACCACCTGCGCGATGATGCCCACCAGCCCGTAGATCCCGGTGGCGATGAGGCCCTCGATGAGCCGGCCGCCGGAGGAGTAGATCGCCAGCACCACGATCAACGCCATACTCACCATGCCCGCGGAGGCGATGACGACCGCGTTCGGATTACCGGCGGCGACCATCTTGCGCAGCGGTCCGGGCGTGGAGCTGTCGATGGCCTGGAAGCCGATCAGCATCAGGGCCAGACCCAGCACCGCGTAGAGCGCGATCGCGCCGACGCCGTGGCCGACGGAGCTCCAATACCCTGATTCGAGCGCGAGGGTGGACGACACAGGTTCCTCCGGTGATGTTGATCGAGTCGCTGAATGCTACTTGGTCGGAATACGATGCGGAACGAAGGTGGCGCCGTCGTCGGTGATCAGGCCGGGTGATTCGCGGATGCCGAGACCGGCCGAGGTGTCGCCGACGATCCAGGCGCCGAGCACCGGGCGCAGGCCGTCGAACTCCGGCAGCGGATCGAGGAGTTGGTAGACGAACCCCTCCTCGCCGTACACACCGCCGGTCGAGGTTTCCATCCCGGCGCCGACGATGGTCATATTGGCGCCCTCACGACCCAGCTTCGGTTTGCGGATGTATTCGGTGAGTTCGTGCGGATCGTCGAGGTAGGCCGGCAGCAGATTCGGATGCCCGGGATACATCTCCCACAGCACCGCCAGCAGCGCCTTGTTGGAAAGCAGTGTCTTCCACAGCGGTTCGACCCAGGCGGTCTCCGGGACGGAGTTCACCACGCGCTTGCCGAAATCGTCGTCGAGGGCCCATTCCCACGGATACAGCTTGAAGATCGAACCGATCGGCGCCTCGGCCAGATCGACGAAACGCTCCAGCTCGGTGTCGAAGCCGATCTCCTCGATCGGCAGCGCGATGGTGTCGAATCCGGCCTCGGCGGCGGTCTCCTGCATATACGCGGTGGTCACGTTGTCCTCGCCGGAAGCGTCGGCCGAGGACCAGGTGAAGTGCAGCTGGTTGGTGGGCAGCTGGTCGAGCAGCTCGCCCCAGCGCTCGACGAGGCGTTCGTGCAGCGAATTCCACTGGTCGTCGTCGGGGTAGACGTCGGTGAGCCAGTGCCACTGCACGATGGCCGCTTCCAGCAGTGAGGTCGGCGTATCGGCGTTGTACTCCAGCAGTTTCGCGGGTCCGCGGCCGTCGTAGCGCAGATCGAAACGTCCGTAGACGTACGGGTCGCTGCGCTGCCACGACTTCTTGATCGGCTCCCAACTCCATTCGGGCAGGCCGAAATCGGCGAAGCGCTCGGTGAGCACGATCTGCTCGACCGCGTGCAGGCACATCGAATGCAGCACCTCGACCTGGGCCTCGAGCGCGAGGATTTCGTCGAGATCGAATTCGTAGTGCACCGATTCGTCCCAGTACGGGCGCGACTGTCCGTTCGCGTCGCGGCCGGGCGAGCCGAATACCAGCCCTTGATCGGCGATGATCTTCTGCCAGCCGGTACGTTGCCGGTTGCGCATCCGACGCATCTAGGAGCCTCCACTGGTGGAACCGGATTTACTGCCGAGACCGCCTCGTACGACGGTCCCGCTCTTGGTGCTGACGGTGGCCTTCTTCGGCGCGACCGTGCTGCCGCCGACGGGCGCGCGCCCGACGGCGTTGTTGCCGCCGTAGTAGTAGCGGTACTGGTGGCCGTTGTAGAGGAAGATGCCGGGCCCGAGCCCGCCACCGCCGTAATAGCCGCCGGTACTGGCGTAGGACTGGGCGCGCACGCAGTCGTCGTCGGGGACGACCTGCTGCTGCCCGTTGTCGTCGGTGATGCAGTAGGCGGTCACATTCGCCGGCCGGTGTGCGGCCTGGTAGGCGAGATAGCCGGTGCCGACCACCGCGGCGATGCCGGCGACCGCCACGCCGCCGATGAGCAGCCGTTTGCGGTTGCGCCGCTTGGTTTCCGCGGCCTCGGCCGCGGCCCGTTCGGCCTCTTCGGCGCGTTTGCGGGCCTTGTCGCGCGCTCGCGCCTCGGCCACCGTCGGCGGCCGGGGCTGGGTGACGCCGGCCTCCTGCCGTTGCATGCTGCCGCGCATGCGTCGGGGTTTGCCGGATTCGCCTGCGCCGCCGGGATTCTCACCTTCGGATCCGGTCGAGCCCCCGGCGTCGGCGCCGAAGGCGTTGTCCGACAGCGGGTTCGGCACGCCGGGGGTGGCGAGGCCGGGGATCGGCGCGGTGGGGTCGGGGAAGCCGGGCAGGATGGGTGTGCCCGGAAGCGTCGGCGCGGTCTGAGGATTCGGGAGTGTGGGGTCCGGTTCGCCCAGCCGTCGCGTCGGTTCCGCTCGGGATCCGCCGGTCTCGCCCTCGCCGGGCTGTGCGCCGAAACGCACCGTCGGATCCGAGGCGCCTATTCCCTTCGGCTTTCCGGACTCCGGGCCGCCGTCGGTGCTGTCGTCCCCCGCGGGTGGGGTGTCGCGGGGGACGTGCGAATCCCGATCCCCGGGCCCGCCCGGCTCATGTGTTGCCAACGATCGACTCCTGTATCCCCGCCGCTACCGTTCCTCGAACCCGGTGATTCCGCCGAGGGCGGCGCCCCAGTTTTCCACAACCAGATCGACTCGACCAGGAGTGTCACCCGAACGCAACAATGCCAGCAAACGCTCGCACGCCGGTCGCGGACCCTCGGCCACCACGTGCACCCGCCCGTCCCGGGTGTTGCGGGCGTGGCCCACCACACCGAGCTCCAACGCCCGCGCGCGCGTCCACCAGCGGAACCCGACGCCCTGCACGTAGCCGTGCACCCAGGCGCTGAGCCGGACGGGGTCGGAGCTCACGACTCGATCTTGTCGATCTGGAACGTCAGGTTCACCGTGGTGCCCGCCTTCAGCGTCCGTCCTACGGTGCACACCTTGTCGATGGCGCGCTGCACGGTGACCAGCAAGCGCTGGCGACCGGCCTCGTCGAGTTCGGACAGGTCCAGCTCGACGACCTCTTTCAGCTCCGGATACACCTCGTTCTCGCGGTCGGCGTCGCCGGAGACGCGGATGGTGGTGTCGTAATTCTCGCCGAGCCGGTTGGACAGCGGGAAGTCCGAACTCATCCCGGTGCAGGCGGCCAGCGCGATCTTCAGCAGCTCACCGGGGGTGAAGACGCCCTCGACGCCGTCGGAGCCGATGAGCACCTCGGCCCCGCGCGAACTGCGCCCGGTGTAGCGGCGGGTGCCGGTCCGCTCCACCCACAATTCGGTCACCGGCTTCGGTGCCTTGGTCTGCGGTGCCGCCGCGACGGTCGCGGGCTGCGAGGCGGCGGCGGTGGGTGCGGCGGAGTTGGCGGTCTGTTCGGACATACCGTCGATCCTGCCATCGGGCCCGGCGCAGGCGCATCGCACACCGGATTTCACCACGGCGTGAGTGGGTGGTTGTGTCCGATATCACCGGTTTTGTCCAGCTCGGGCGGGGACTGGTCAGGCCTGGAAGCGGTATCCCATGCCGGCCTCGGTCAGCAGATGTTTCGGCTGCGACGGATCGTCTTCGAGCTTGCGCCGCAGCTGCGCCAGATATACCCGCAGATAGTGGGTTTCGGTCGCGTACGTCGGCCCCCACACCTCGCGCAGCAGTTCGCGCCGCCCCACCAGCTTGCCCTGGTTGCGCACCAGCATCTCCAGCACACCCCATTCGGTCGGGGTGAGGTGCACGTCGCGGCCGCCGCGGACGACCTTCTTCGCCGCGAGATCGACGGTGAAGGAGGAGGTTTCGACAATCGGCGCGGACTCCTCGGCCGCCGAGGCGGACCGCCGCACCGCCGCCCGCAGCCGGGCCAGCAGCTCGTCCATGCCGAACGGTTTGGTGACGTAGTCGTCGGCTCCGGTGTCGAGGGCCTGCACCTTGTCCGAGGAATCGGTGCGGGCCGAGAGCACGATGACCGGCATCGAACTCCAGCCGCGAATGCCGGCCAGCACCTCGACACCGTCGATATCGGGCAGGCCCAGATCCAGCACGACCACGTCGGGATGCTTCTCCGCGGCCGCGCGCAGGGCCGCCGCGCCCGTGGCCGCGGTGATCACCTCGTAGCCGCGTACCGACAGGTTGATCCGCAGTGCGCGCAGGATCTGCGGTTCGTCGTCGACGACCAGCACCCGGACGGCGGCCGGCGGTCGTTCGGCCGATGTCACGACGCCTCCTGTGTTGTGCGGGACACCCGCACCCGGTCGGCGTCGCGAGCGGGCTGCGCAGTGTCGCTCACGACGCCTCCTGTGTTGTGCCGGCCGGCAGCTCGATCACCATGGTCAGACCACCTCCCGGCGTCGGCTCGGCGTGGACGGTGCCGCCCATCGCCTCGACGAATCCGCGGACCACCGACAGGCCCAGGCCCACGCCGGTCGAATTGTCGCGGTCGCCCAATCGTTGGAACGGTTCGAACATCTGGTCCTCGAGTCCGGTCGGAACGCCCGGACCGTAGTCGACCACTGTGATGGATACCCGGTCGCCGTCGCGTTCGGCGCCAACCCGCACCGGTGTGTCGGGGGCCGCCATACCGGTCGGGGCCGAGTAGCGCAGCGCGTTGTCGACCAGATTGGCCAGCACCCGTTCCAGCAGGCCGCTGTCGGCGCAGACCGAGACCTCGCCGACCTCGACCTTGACCCGGTCCATCGCCGCCTGGCGGACACCGCGGGTCCCCATCCCGACACCGACGACCGCGCGGTTGACCACCTCCTCCAGGTACACCTGTTTGAGGTTGGGCTCCACCGCGCCGGCCGCCAGCCGCGAGGAGTCGAGCAGATTGCCGACGAGCGCGGTGAGCTGATCGGTGGATTCCTCGATGGTTTCCAGCAATTCGGCGGTATCGGCGGGGGAGAACTGCACGTCCTCACTGCGCAGACTCGACACCGCCGCCTTCGCCGCGGCCAGCGGCGTGCGCAGGTCGTGGCTGACCGCCGACAGCAGCGCGCGCCGCAGCCGGTCCGTCGCCATCACACCCGCGGCGGCCTGGGCCTGATCGGCGAGTTCGCGCTGGCGCACGAGCCCGGCCGCCTGCCCGGCCACCGCCGCGAGCACCCGGCGGTCACCGGGGGTCAGCGCGCGCCCGCTGAGCAGCAGCCAATGTTCCTCGTCGCCGGCGCCGATCGCGGTATCGGCGGCGGCGGGTGTGCACGCCGGATCGTGACCGACGCAGGCGATCACCTCCTCGTCACCGACGAAACTCACCGCCCGCTGCCGGTAGATCTCGCGGGCCCGCTCGAGCAGATCGGGCAGGTCGGCGCCGTGCAGGATCGCCCCGGCGAACAGGGTCAGCAACTCGGCCTCACGGGAGGCGGTGCGTGCCTCGCGGGTGCGATTGGCGGAGATGTCGACCAGCGCCGCCACCGCCACCGCGACTCCCGCCATCACGACGATGGTGAGGAAATTGTTGGGTTCGGCGATGGTGAGACTGTGCCGCGGGGTGGTGAAGAACCAGTTCAGCAGCAGCCCGCCCAGCACCGCCGACAACGCGGCCGGTGCGACACCGCCGAGCAGCGCGACCGCGATCACGCCGATGAAATACATCGCGCTCTCACCGGCCAGATCCAGGCGCGAATCCAGCCACAGATAGCAGACCAGGGTGATCAGGGTGGGCACCACCAGGGCGGCCAGCCATGACACCGTCGACCGCTGCCGCCGTAGCAGGGCCGACCAGCGCAGCCCCCGTTGCGCCTCCTCGTGGGTGACCATGTGGACGTCGATACTGCCCGAGCGCTGCACCACGGTCGCGCCGATGCCCTGGTCGAGGATGCGCGCCCAGCGCGAGCGGCGGGAGGTGCCCACCACCAGCTGAGTGGCGTTGACCTGGCGGGCGAAATCCAGCAGGGCATTGGGGACGTTCTCGCCGGTCACCGTGTGCAGGCTGGAACCGAGCCCGGCGGCCAGCTCACGCAGCCGATGCAGCCGTTGTGCCGACACTCCGGCCAGTCCGTCCCCGCGCACGACGTGCACGACGAGCAGTTCGGCACTGGATTTGGTGGCGATGCGGCTCGCGCGCCGCACGATCGTCTCCGATTCCGGGCCGCCGGTCACCGCGACGACCACGCGTTCGCGCGCCTCCCAGGTCGCGGTGATCTTGTGGTCGGCCCGGTATCTGGCCAGCGCGGCGTCGACCTGATCGGCCAGCCACAACAGGGCCAGTTCGCGTAACGCGGTGAGATTGCCCGGCCGGAAGTAGTTGCGCAGCGCCGCGTCCACCTTGTCGGCGGTGTAGACGTTGCCGTGGGAAAGCCTGCGCCGCAACGCCTCCGGCGTGATGTCGACCAGTTCGACCTGATCGGCGCCGCGCACCACCCAATCCGGCACGGTTTCGCGCTGCACCACGCCGGTGATCTGCTCGACGACGTCGTTGAGGCTGTCCAGGTGCTGAACGTTGACCGTGGAGATGACGTCGATACCGGCGTCGAGCAGTTCGTGGACGTCCTGCCAGCGCTTCTCGTTCTTCGATCCCGGCACGTTCGTATGCGCGAGTTCGTCCACCAGCGCGACGGCCGGCGCCCGCCGCAGCACCGCCTCGACATCCAGTTCGGGCAGGGTCGTGCCGCGGTAGGTGCGCATCGCCGGCGGTATCCGCTCGATGCCCTCGAGTAGTTCCGCGGTCTTGCTGCGGCCGTGGGTCTCCACCACCGCGGCCACCACGTCGCGGTCACGGCCTATTCGCCGGTGCGCCTCGCCGAGCATCGCGTAGGTCTTACCCACGCCGGGCGCGGCCCCGAGATAGATGCGTAGTTGTCCGCGCTTCACAGGTCCATCATCGCGCGATTCGGACGACGTGGACGGCGCGAAACCCGGACGACCCGAGTGGTGCGCCCGGCGGCCACGCGCAGGCCCAGCGCGCAGCTGACGAAGGCGAGGATCACCATCGCCGCGACCGCGAAATCCGGCACTGTCTTCTCCTCACGACCGGGTGATTGCCGCTGTGCCGGTCGACTGGACCGGACAACACACTGTGCACCGCCGCGCGGGCCCGATCGCCGATCTTTACGACTCCTTGACGGGGTCGCCGCCGACCTTGACGGCGCGGCAGCGGGGCCGCGGCGGCCTGTAAGCACCCCGTCAATGCCGTCGCCGCGACCGCTAAGAAGCCGTCAACGCCGTCGAAATCGGTCGTTTCGCGAGCTTGACTCACTGCGGCGCATTCGCTTCCGGATGCCGTCAACAGAGAGGACTGCACTATGTCCGTCGCGGTGTTCACCGTCGTGACCGTGGCGATCTTCGCCCTGCTCGGCCTGCTCCAACGGGGGGTGGAACGGCTGTGATCGCGAACATCGTCGGTCTGATCCTGGCCCTCGGCGTCGCCGTCTACATGGTCGCGGCGCTGCTGTTCCCGGAAAGGTTCTAGGTGAGCACAACCACTGCCGGGGTCGTGTTCGTCGCGACCCTGATCATCGCGCTCGCGGCGGTCCACATCCCGCTCGGCGACTACATGTACCGGGTGTACTCGGGCACGAAACACTCGCGGGCCGAACGCATCGTCTACCGCGCCATCGGGGTCCAGCCCGGCGTGGAGCAGACCTGGGGCGTCTACGCCCGCAGCGTGCTGGCCTTCTCCGCGATGAGCGTGCTGGCGCTGTTCTTCCTGCAGCTGATCCAGGGCCGGCTGCCGCTGCATCTGCACGAGCCCGGGACCGAGATGACCGCGGCGCTGGCGTGGAATACCGCGATCAGCTTCGTCACCAATACCAATTGGCAGAACTACGCCGGGGAGTCGACCCAGGGACATCTGGTCCAGATGGCGGGCCTGGCCGTGCAGAACTTCGTCTCGGCCGCGGTCGGGACGGCGGTCGCGGTCGCGCTGGTGCGCGGTTTCGCCCGCCGTCACACCGGTGACCTCGGCAACTTCTGGGTCGATTTGGTGCGCGGCACGCTGCGGATCCTGTTGCCGATCGCGTTCGTGTTCGCGATCGTGCTGATCGCCGGCGGCGCGATCCAGAACTTCCACCTTTACGATCAGGTCGCCCAGACGATCACCGGTGCGCCACAGACGATTCCGGGCGGCCCGGTCGCCTCGCAGGAAAGCATCAAACTGCTGGGCACCAACGGCGGCGGCTTCTTCAACGTGAACTCCGCGCACCCGTTCGAGAATCCGACGGCCTGGACCAACTGGGTCGAGATCTTCCTGATCCTGCTGATCGCCTTCTCGCTGCCGCGAACCTTCGGCCGCATGGTGGGCAGCACGAAGCAGGGGTATGCGATCGCGTCGGTGATGGCAGTGCTCGCGCTGATCAGCGTGACGCTGACCAACCTCCTGCAGCTGCGCCACCACGGCACCGTGCCGACGGCGGCCGGCGCGGCGCTCGAGGGTGTCGAAACACGATTCGGCGTAGCGGATTCCGCGACGTTCGCGGCGTCGAGCACGCTGACCTCCACCGGCGCCGTCGACTCCGCCCACGATTCCTACACCAGCCTCGGCGGCATGGTGACGATGGTGAACATGCAGCTGGGCGAGGTCGCGCCCGGCGGTGTCGGATCGGGCCTGTACGGCATGCTGATCCTGGCCGTGATCACCGTCTTCGTCGCCGGGCTGATGGTCGGGCGCACGCCCGAATATCTCGGCAAGAAGATCACCCCGCGCGAAATCAAGTTCGCCGCATCGTATTTCCTGGTCAGTCCGCTGATCGTGCTGGTGGGCACCGCGCTGGCGATGGCGTTGCCGGGCGAGCGCGCGGCCATGGCGAATGCGGGGCCGCACGGCCTGTCGGAGGTGTTGTACGCCTTCACCTCGGCCGCCAACAACAACGGCTCGGCCTTCGCCGGGCTCGGCGGCAACACCGTGTGGTGGAATACCGCCCTCGGTCTGGCGATGGTGTTCGGCCGGTTCGTTCCGATCGTTCTCGTGCTCGCGCTGGCCGGATCGCTGGCGCGCCAGGGGCATACGCCGGAATCGATCGGCACCCTGCCGACGCACCGGCCGCAGTTCGTCGGCATGGTCGCCGGCGTGACGCTGATCCTGGTCGCCCTCACCTTCCTGCCCATGCTGGCGCTCGGGCCGCTCGCCGAAGGAATTCACTGAAATGACCGCTCCGACAACCAATTCCGTGGCCGTCCCGCGCGCTGCCGGACCGTCGCCGCGCCGAGGCAGCCGTGGCATGTTCGATCCGGCGATACTGGCCCGGTCGCTGCCCGACGCCCTGCGCAAACTGGATCCGCGCACACTGTGGCGCAATCCGGTGATGCTGATCGTGGAGCTCGGCGCACTCTGGTCCACCATCCTCGCGGTCGCCCATCCCACGGTCTTCGCCTGGGCGATCGTGATCTGGCTGTGGCTGACGGTGATCTTCGCCAACCTGGCCGAGGCCGTCGCCGAGGGGCGCGGCAAGGCGCAGGCCGATACGCTGCGAAAAGCCAAGACCGACACCGTCGCCCGGCGATTGGTGAACTGGCACCCGGGCGCCGCGGCGCCGCTCGAGGACACCGTTGCCGCACCCGAACTGCGGCGCGGCGACTACGTGGTGGTCGAGGCCGGGCAGGTGGTTCCGGGCGACGGTGACGTCGTGGAGGGCATCGCCTCGGTCGACGAATCGGCGATCACCGGTGAATCGGCGCCGGTGATCCGCGAATCCGGCGGCGACCGGTCCGCGGTCACCGGCGGCACCACCGTGCTCTCGGACCGCATCGTCGTCGAGATCACCCAGGAGCCGGGCGGCAGTTTCATCGACAAGATGATCGCCCTGGTGGAGGGCGCCAGCCGGCAGAAGACACCCAACGAGATCGCGCTGAACATCCTGCTGGCGGCGTTGACGATCATCTTCGTGTTCGCGGTCGTGACGTTGCAGCCGCCCGCGATCTTCGCCAAGGCGAACAATCCGGGAGTCGGCGACAGCGCGGCGCTGAACGCGCACGGGGTCACCGGCATCGTCATGGTGTCGCTGCTGGTCTGTCTCATCCCGACCACGATCGGCGCACTGTTGTCGGCGATCGGCATCGCGGGAATGGATCGGCTCGTCCAGCGCAATGTGCTGGCGATGTCGGGTCGCGCGGTCGAGGCCGCCGGCGATGTGAACACGCTGCTGCTCGACAAGACCGGCACCATCACTCTCGGCAACCGGCAGGCCGCCGGCTTCGTCGCCATGCCGGGTGTCACCGAGGACGAGATGGCCGACGCCGCACAGCTTTCCAGCCTCGCCGACGAAACTCCCGAGGGCCGTTCGATCGTGGTGTTCGCGAAATCCGCGTACGGCAAACGCGAGCGCACGCCGGGTGAACTGGCGGGCGCGACCTGGGTGGAATTCAGTGCCCAGACCCGGATGTCGGGCGTGGACCTGCGCGACGGGCATGGGTTGCGCAAGGGCGCGGCGAGTGCGGTCACCGAATGGGTACGGGCCCACGGTGGTTCGGTGCCGGAGGAGGTCGGGCGGACCGTGGACGGTATCTCGGCCTCCGGTGGCACACCGCTGGTGGTCGGCGAACTGCTCGACGGGCAGGCCCGGCTGCTGGGTGTGGTCCATCTGAAGGATGTGGTGAAACAGGGCATGCGGGAACGCTTCGACGAGATGCGCCGCATGGGAATTCGCACGGTCATGATCACCGGCGACAATCCGCTCACGGCCAAGGCGATCGCGGACGAGGCCGGGGTCGACGACTTCCTGGCCGAGGCCACCCCCGAGGACAAGCTGGCGCTGATCAAGGGCGAACAGGCCGGCGGGCGCCTGGTCGCCATGACCGGCGACGGCACCAACGACGCGCCGGCGTTGGCGCAGGCCGACGTCGGCGTCGCGATGAACACCGGGACGTCGGCGGCCAAGGAGGCCGGCAATATGGTCGATCTGGACTCGGATCCGACCAAACTGATCGAGATCGTCGAGATCGGCAAACAGTTGCTGATCACCCGGGGCGCGCTGACGACCTTCTCCATCGCCAACGACGTCGCCAAGTACTTCGCGATCATTCCGGCGCTGTTCGTGGCGTTGTTCCCGGGCCTGGATGTACTCAACGTGATGCGGTTGCACAGTCCGCAGTCGGCGATCCTGTCCGCGGTGATCTTCAACGCGATCGTCATCGTGGCGCTGATCCCGCTGGCGTTGCGCGGCGTCGGCTACCGCCCGTCGAGTGCGTCGAAACTGTTGAGCCGCAACCTCGCCATCTACGGGGCGGGCGGCATCGTCGCTCCGTTCATCGGCATCAAACTCATCGACCTTGTCGTCCGATTCCTTCCTGGGATGTCCTGATATGCCTTCGTTCTCGATGCGATACACCACCTGGTTCCGTCAGCATCTGGCCGCGGTGCGAGCACTGCTCGTGCTGACGGTGATCACCGGAATCGTCTACCCGCTGGCGGTCTTCGCGCTCGCCCAGCTGCCGGGACTGCACGACCGGGCCGAAGGCTCGCTGGTCCACCGGGACGGAAAGCTGGTGGGCAGCAGCCTGATCGGTCAGGCGTTCACCGACGGTAAGGGCGCGGCACTACCGCGGTACTTCCAGACCCGGCCGTCGAATTCCGCGCCCGCCGACGGCAGCCGCCCCGACGGCTACGACCCGACCAACACCGGTTTCGGCAACAAAGGCCCCGAGGACGTCGTCGACACCCTGGCGGCCGACCAGTCGCAATCGACGACCGGTTTGCTGACCACGGTCTGCACGCGCAGCAAACAGATCGGCGAGCGCGAGGGCGTCTCCGGCGCGCGACCGTTCTGCACGCCCGGCGGGGTCGGTGCGGTGCTCGCGGTCTTCGGTCCCCGCGACGGCCACGGGCAGGTCACCGCGCCCACGAAGGTCGTCAGCGTGAACGAGGCGTGCCCGGCGGTGCCGTTCCAGGACGCCTACCGCGGGGTCCGGGTGGACTGCGCCCAGCCCGGGACGGACTATTCGGCCGGACTGATCGTCCCCGTCCGCGGTGACGCGCCGGCCGACACCCCGGTGCCCTCCGACGCGGTCACCGCATCGGGCTCCGGACTGGATCCGCACATCTCACCGCGCTACGCGCAGATCCAGAGCGCGCGGGTGGCGGCCGCGCGGGGCATCACGGCCGAGCAGGTCGCCGCCGTGGTGGCAGCACACACCGCCGGGCGCGACCTGGGCTTCCTGGGGGAGCCCAGGGTCGACGTCCTCGGTGTGAATCTCGAGCTGGACCAGCGCTATCCGACGCGGCACTGAACTCGGCAGCTGTGGTGATCGGTGCGGGTGGCGATCAGGAGTGCAGCGCGCTGCCGGCCACCCACTGATCCCACGGCACGATCCAGTCGCCGTTGTTCCACGAGGGCAGCGGCGGACCGCTGGTGTTGCGGACTTCGACCACATCGCCGGGGATCGCGAAGTTGTAGAACCAGCGCGCGTTGTCGAGGTTCAGGTTCAGGCAGCCGTGTGAGGTGTCGGTATTACCCTGCGCCCACACCGTGGAGTCGAGCTGGTGCAGGTAGATCCCGTCGCCACTGATCTGGGTGGCCCAGCCGATCGCCTCCTTGTAACCCAGGCGCGAGTTCACCGGCAGCCCGTAACTCGAGGAGTCCATGATCACCGGATTGCCCTTGCCCATCACGGTGTAGATGCCCGCGGGGGTGTTGAAGTAGATCGTCTTACCGCCGACCTGCTCGCTGCCGCCGCGGCCCATCGAGGTGGGCATGGTGCGGATCAGTTTGCCGTTCTCGAACACCTGCACTTCGTGGGTGTTGTCGTCGGCGATGGAGACATGCGAGTCGCCGATGGTGAAGCTGGTCTTCGAATCCTCCTGGCCGAACAGGCCGGGGCCCAGCTGCGCGCCGAAGATGTTTGCCGCGACGGTGACCTTGGTGCCGGGCTGCCAGTACTGCTGCGGCCGCCAGTGCGCGTTCTTGTCGTCGAGCCAGTACCACGAGCCCTGGACCTGCGGTTCCGTCGTCACCGAGAGACGCTTCTCGGCCGCCGCGCGGTCGCCGACCGCCTCGTCGAAGTGGGCGACGATCACGGTGCCCACGCCGTAGGTTCCGCCGTCGGCCAGCGGCTGCCCACCGGTGGTGGTCAGATACGCCTTGACCTGGTTGCTGGGAGTGAGCGTGGTGAACGACGAGGTCATCGGACCGCTGGGTCCGGTGACGGTGATGCCGTTCGCGCTCATCTTGTAGTTGTGGCCGTAACCGAGCGGAACCTTCGGCTTCCACGCGGTTCGCTCCGGATTGAGCGTGCCGTCGACCTGTTTGCCTTCTTCGTTGGTCAACGTCACATCCGTGAGGATGCCGTCGGTTGCGCTCACCTCGATCGTGCCGAGCGGATCGACGTCGGCACTACCCGGCGCCGGGACCATCGCAATGGCCGGCGCGGCGGGCCCCGGGGTGCCGCGCGTCGGATTCGACGCCGGCTCCGGGGATGACGAGCACGCGGCCATCAGCGTCGTCACCAGGGCGATAGCTCCCAGCGCAACACTGAATCGGCAGCGGCGAGTGGACATGGTGTCTCCTGCGTTCGACGTGCGCCTGAGCAAGCCCTCGCAGCGCACCAATCGCCTTACTGTCTCGGTACGTAGTTTACGGGGCTTTTTCAGGTGCTTGCACCTCGGTGGTGTTGCCCCGTGTTTACGCATCGTGGTCCCGGGTACTCCGGTTACTGTTGTGTGCCCAGTGGGCGCTCAGGGACCGATCGGCCGGCGCCCGGCGTCGTGTGGTCCGCCACCGATGTCTGTGAGGGATGTGTGGTTATGAGAGAACGGTGCGAGACCACAGGCTGCGCGGCCGCTCGCACTGCTGACGAACGGACGGGTCGGGGAACCACGCTCCGATGACGCGCAGCTGGACGAGGTGTAGCGATGAGTGCAAATTTGATGATCGTAGAGGACGACGACCGGGTTCGCAGTGCGCTGCGACTGGCCATGGAGGACGAGGGCTACGACGTCGCCGAGGCCGAGGAGGCCGAGGATGCGCTCGAACATCTGCGTGACAACGGCGCACCGGATGTGATGATCGTGGATCTGATGCTGGGGGAGATGGACGGATTCACCTGTATACGTGAGATTCGTCGCGATCACGACGTGCCGATCATCGTGGTCAGCGCGCGGGACGACACCCACGACGTGGTAGCCGCGCTGGAGGCCGGCGCCGACGACTTCGTCACCAAGCCGTTCGAGATCAAGGAGATCACCGCCCGGATGCGGGCCCTGCGCCGCCGCGCCCAGCAGACCGTGGAGCCGCCGGCCCCGCAGGAGATCGTGCTCGACGCCTATCCCGAAGCGCCGCTGGTGCTTTCGGCCGACGGCGGTACCGTCCACCGCGGTGACGAGGAACTGCACCTGACCCTCACCGAATTCCGGTTGCTGTGCGAACTGGCCGAGACCCCCGGCCGGGTGCTGTCGCGCAGTGTCCTGCTCGAAAGGGTTTGGGACCGTGGGTTCTTCGGTGACGAGCGGATCGTGGACGTGCACGTCCGGCGGCTGCGGACCAAGATCGAGCGCGACCCGTCGGAGCCGGCGATCGTGGTAACCGTGCGCGGGCTCGGCTACCGCCTCGATGTGCAGCGCTAGATTTCCGCGCCTGCCCCGCCGCCAGATTCTGCGCGGTCGCGTGATCGTCGCTTTCACCGTCACCGGGCTGGTCTCGGCACTGCTGGCGGTGCTGATCGCCAAGCTCGACGGCGGCGGATGGCGCACCGCGCTGGCCTGCGCACTCGGCGGCACCGTGATCGGCGCGATCTTCGGAATCTGGTTGTCGCACCGTTTGCTGGAACCGTTGCGCCAGGTCACGGGCACTGCGGCCAAGATCGCCTCCGGTGAGCTCGGCACCCGGCTGCCCGATACCGACGATCCCGATCTGGCCCCGACCGTGGACGCGTTCAACACCATGGTCGACTCCCTGCAGAACCGCATCGATCGCGAACGCCGGCTGGTGGGTGACGTGAGTCACGAACTGCGCACCCCGCTGACCACCCTCACCACCAGCGTCGGCGTGATGTCGCGCTATGAGGATCAACTTCCGGAACGGTCGCGGCGGGCGCTGGAACTGGTCCGCGCCGAACTCGACCATCTGCGCAGGTTGCTCGACGATCTGCTGGCACTGGCCCGGGCCGAGGCGCGGATGCACGGCGCCGACGCCGAACCGTTGTCGGTGCGCGAACTGCTCACCCACACCCTCGCGGAAATGCGTTATTCACCGGAACTGCTGACCGTCGCCGACGACGGAATCGTTACCGGCCGAAAGCTCGAACTCGAGCGAGCGCTGGTGAATTTGCTCGAGAATGCGCAGCGGCACGGCGGCGGAGTGGTCGCGGTGGGGGTCGCACGCGCCGGGGACGAAATGGTGATCACGGTTGACGACGCCGGTCCGGGAGTGGCGCCACAGGATCGGCAACGCATCTTCGAAAGATTCGTGACAGTGCGCCGCGGGAAACGGTCGGGCACCGGCATCGGATTGGCATTGGTGGCCGAAACCGTTGCCGCCCACGGGGGCCGCGTGAAATGTGACGACCGTCCCGGCGGAGGTGCCCGATTCATGGTGTGGTTGCCCACCGTGACGAAATTCACCGATCATACTTCTGTAACACAACCGTAAAGTAGTCGCACGATAGACCTCAACGTTCGCGGGCAATTCTGAAGAGGTGATGCAGACCCGAACGCGGAGTATGTCGTTCAGTTCTCCGGCAACCGACGAGCCGAACGGCCGTCGGCACGTTTCCTCCCAGACGCTGATTCGTCGGCCGCGGGTGGAAGACGGAGCGCGGATGTGGCGAATCGCAGTGGATTCCCAAGTGCTCGACGCCAATTCGAGTTACGCGTATCTGCTCTGGAGCCGTGACTTCGCCTCGACCACCGTCGTGGCCGAAATCGACTCGGAGATAGCAGGATTCGTCACCGGATATCTGCGCCCGGAATCGCCGGACACACTGTTCATCTGGCAGGTAGCCGTCGATCACGCCTTCCGCGGCCGCGGAGTGGGCGTTGCAATGCTGGATCGGCTCGTCGAAGACGTTGCCGACCAAGGTGTTTCGAAGTTGGAGACAACCGTTTCGCCGGACAACGAAGCCTCGCTGGCAATGTTCGCGTCACTGGCCCGGCGCCGTGACGCGGAAATGACGCGAGAAACGTTGTTCGAGCCAGAAGATTTTCCGGACGGGCACGAATCGGAGGACCTGTACCGGATCGCGCCACTGCAGGGTGACGCAAAACGATAGGAAGGATCATCGATGACCACCGCTGAGATGACCGTTTTCGAATCGCTCGAATCGAATGTCCGTGGATATTGCCGCTCGTGGCCCACGCTGTTCGACACCGCCTCCGGCGCCTGGCTGCGCGACGGTAGCGGACGTGATTACCTCGATTTCTTCGCGGGCGCGGGAGCGCTCAACTACGGGCACAACAACCCCGTTCTCAAAGAAGCATTGATCGATTACATCGCCCGTGACGGAATTACCCACGGACTCGATATGTCGACCGTCGCGAAGCGTGAATTGCTGGAGACGATCAACAACGTTCTGCTGGATCCGCGCGGCCTCGATTACAAGGTGCAGTTCCCCGGTCCCACCGGTGCGAACGCGGTGGAATCGGCGCTGAAACTGGCCCGCAAGGTGACCGGCCGCACGTCGATCCTGAATTTCACCAACGCATTTCACGGCATGACCCTCGGCGCGCTGTCGGTGACCGGAAACGCGACCAAGCGCGCGGGCGCCGGAGTACCGTTGAACCACGTGAATCCGATGCCCTACGACGGGTATCTGGACGGCACCGACGATCTGGCGTGGATGGAGCGGGTCCTCGATGACAATTCCTCCGGTGTGGACAAGCCCGCGGCGGTGATCGTGGAAACCGTGCAGGGCGAGGGCGGCGTGAACGTCGCTCGGGCACAGTGGCTGCGGCACCTGTCGGAGCTGTGCGCCGCGCGCGGAATTCTGCTCATCGTCGACGACGTGCAGATGGGCTGCGGCCGGACCGGCCCGTTCTTCTCCTTCGAGATCGCCGGCATCACCCCCGACATCGTCACCCTGTCGAAGTCGATCGGCGGTTACGGCATGCCGCTGGCGCTGGTGCTGATGAAGCGCGAGCTGGACCAGTGGGCGCCCGGTGAGCACAACGGCACCTTCCGCGGCAACAACCCGGCGTTCGTGACCGCCCGCGTGGCGCTCGAGCACTACTGGACCGATGACCGGCTGGAGGTGTCCACCGCCGCCAAGGGCGAGAAGATCCGAAAGTCGTTCGAGGCCCTCGCGGAGAACTTCGAGGGTGTCTCGACCCGCGGACGCGGGCTGGTGCAGGGACTGGTGTTCGACGACGCCTCGGAGGCGGGCAAGGTCAGCAGCATCGCCTTCGAGGAGGGCCTGCTGGTGGAGACCTCCGGCGCCGAAGACCAGGTGGTCAAGCTGCTGCCGCCGCTGACCATTACCGACGACGAACTCGACCACGGCCTGGCCATCCTGGACCGGGCAGTCGACATGGCCCGAGGAGGCAACTGACCATGATCGTGCGTACCACTGCCGAGATCACCGGAACCG
The DNA here is from genome assembly GCF_963869435.1 of Nocardia violaceofusca NBRC 14427. Lineage (NCBI taxonomy): Bacteria > Bacillati > Actinomycetota > Actinomycetes > Mycobacteriales > Nocardiaceae > Nocardia > Nocardia violaceofusca. The sequence continues at coordinate 150,590 of NZ_CAWMPM010000023.1, read as the reverse complement.
ACCGCGACGTCGCGGCCGAGGACTGGCGCAGCAAGCGGATCATCCTCGGCGGCGACGGGGTGGGTTTCTCCTTCCACGAGACGACGATCCAGCCGAACACCGTGCACGAGTTCCACTATCAGAACCACGTCGAAGCGGTGTGGCTGGTGGAGGGCGAGGGCACGCTCACAGATCTGACCAACGACGTCACCTACGACCTGGCGCCGGGAACGATGTACCTGCTCAACGGGCACGAGCGGCATCGGGTCGAGACCCGCACCCTGATGCGGATGCTGTGTGTGTTCAACCCTCCGGTCACGGGCAAGGAAGTTCACGACGAGAACGGCGTCTATCCGCTGGTGGCCGTAGGCGAGTAGTGATGTAGTTAGGAGGGCGACGCCGCGATGACATTGGCGGAGAGTCGAATCGACCGCTATCGGACCAGAACTGCCGTAGCGGTACCGCCGGTGGAGCGCACCGACCCCACGGTGTGGGGCACGGTCACCTCGCCGGAGCTGCAGAATTTCGATGCCGATGGGTACGCGATCATCGACGAGTTGCTGACCCCGATGGAGGTGGCCGATATCGCCACCGACATCGATCGGCTGGCCGCCGATCCGGTGTTGCGTGCCGACGAGCGGGTGATCATCGAGAAGAAGTCGAACAGCGTTCGTTCGATCTTCGAGGTGCACAAGATCAGCGCCGTGGTGGCGGAGCTGGTGCGCGACGAGCGGATCGTCGGGATGGCCCGCCAGATTCTCGGTTCCGAGGTCTACATCCATCAGAGCCGGGTGAACTACATGCCCGGTTTCGAGGGCGCCGGGTTCTACTGGCATTCGGATTTCGAGACCTGGCACGCCGAGGACGGGATGCCCTCACCGCGTGCGGTGAGCCTGTCGATCGCGCTGACCGACAACTATCCGTTCAACGGCAGCCTGTTGCTGCTGCCGGGCTCGCACCGGCAGTTCATGCCGTGCCAGGGCGAGACTCCCGACGAGCACTACCGGGAATCGTTGCGAGAGCAGCAGATCGGTGTGCCCGCGCAGGAGGATCTGGCCCAGCTGGCCGACAAGTACGGCATCGCGCAGTTCACCGGCGCACGCGGTTCGGCGCTGCTGTTCGATTCCAACATCATGCACGGCTCGTCGAACAACATCACGCCGTTCGCGCGCTCGAACGTCTTCCTGGTGTTCAACAGCGTGGAGAACACTCTCGAAGAACCGTATTCGGCTCTGCATCAGCGGCCGACCTATATCGCCTCGCGCGATTTCACCCCCCTGCGCTGAGTGGGGTGACCCGATCACGTCGGGACCGATGATCGCGCGGGTTCGCTCCCGACGGTGGCGGGGCGAGCCCGGCATCCCCGGCGCGTTTTCGGCCGGAATCCATTCGGATTCCGGCCGAAAACATGTCCGGGGCGTCGGCGGTATGGGACCGCGCCCCGGCGATCGGTGCGCGCCGCTCAGGCCCGCGTGAGCGCGGCGTAGCGGGCGATGTGCTGATCCGCGGAACCCCATTCGGTGCGAATCGCGGTGAGCCGCTTGAAGAAATGCCCGATCGCGAGTTCCTCGGTCATGCCCATCGCGCCGTGCAGTTGCACCGCGTGCTGGCCGATGAACCCGGCGGCGCGGGCGACGGTGGCCTTGGCCGCCGCGGCGGCCCGGGCGCGGACCTTCGGTTCGGCGTCGAGTTTCAGCGTCACCAGATAGGTGGCGGCCACGGCTTGTTCGAGCTCCAGGTGCATATCGACCATGCGGTGCTGCAGCACCTGGAAACTGGCGATCGGCACGCCGAACTGGCGGCGCTGCTTGCTGTATTCGACGGTGTCGGCCAGTACCCGCCGCATTCCGCCCACGGCCTCGGCGCAGATGGCGGCGATCGCCTCGTCGATGGCCCGCTCGACCGACTCGTCGGCCGCACCCTCGGCACCGAGCAGCGCGTCGGCGGGGACCCGGACGCCGTCGAGGACCAGATCGGCCGCGCGGCGTTCGTCGATCGTGCGATAGGGGTGCTGCGTGAGACCGGCCGCGTCGGCCGCCACCACGAACAGTGACAGACCGGCCGCGTCGGCGGTGCGTGCGGTCACCAGCAGATGGGTGGCCAGCGGTGCGGTGGTCACCACCCCCTTGGCGCCGTCGAGGACCCAGTCGTCGCCGTCGCGGCGGGCGGTCGTAGCCACGCGTGCGGGGTCGTACCCGGAGTCGGCTTCCAGGGCGGCGAAGGCCGTGATCACCGAGCCGTCGACGATGCCGCGCAACAGTTCCTCGGCCCGCGCACCGCCGGCGCGGCGCAGCAGTCCGCCGCCCAGGACGGCGGTGTCGACATAGGGTTCGACGACCAGGGCGCCGCCGAGCGCCTCGGCGATGATCATGGTCTCGATGGGGCCGCCGTCGAATCCGCCGACACTCTCGGGCAGGCTCGCCCCCAGAATGCCGACCTCCTCGGCGAAGCCGCGCCAGATCTCCGGCTGATGGCCGGCGCCGACCCGCGCCGCGGCCCGGCTTTTCTCCAGATCGTAACGGGCGGCGAGAAATTCGGTGACCGTGTCACGGAGCAGTTGCTGTTCGGCAGTGAATTCGAAGTCCATCTCTCACAGTCCCAGGGTTGCCTTGGCGATGATGTTGCGCTGAATCTCGTTGCTGCCCGCGTAGATCGAGCCCGCGCGGTCGTTGAAGTACCGCAGCGGCGCGACGGCCTGCCACGGTTCGCCGCTGAGATATCCGTCGGCGGGCGCGACGAAGTCGGCGACCGGACCGCCCGGCATGGCGGCGTGCGGCTGATAGGCGCGCCCGCGCGGGCCGGCGGCCTCGAAGGCCAATTCGGTGAGCCGCTGGCTCAATTCGGTGCCCAGGATCTTGATCGTGGACGCGGCCGGACCCGGATCCTTACCGCGCGAGATGGCCGACATGGTGCGGTATTCCAGGATCTCGAGGACGTCGGCCCGGATCCGCGCATCGGCCAGTTTCGCCGCGAAGGCTGGTTCGTCGAGCAGGCTGCCGCCGGCGAAACCGGGCTGTCCGGCCGCGTGCCCGGCCAGCGATTCGGCCAGCACCTGCAGCGCCGGGCCGTAGGCCGAACCGCCGCGCTCGAAGTTCAGCAGATGTTTGGCGACCGTCCAGCCCTCATCGATGCGGCCGATGACGTTGGACTTCGACACCCGGACACCATCGAAGAACACCTGGTTCTGCACCTGCTCGCCGGAGGTCATGACCAGCGGGCGGATCTCGATGCCGGGGGTGTCCATCGGGATCAGCACGAAGGTGATGCCCTGCTGTTTGCGTTCCTGTTTCGAGGTGCGGACCAGGGCGAAGATCCAGTTGGCCTCGGTGGCGTGGGTGGTCCAGATCTTGGAACCCGTGCACACCAGATCGTCGCCGTCGGAGACCGCGGCCATGGTCAGCGAGGCCAGATCGGAGCCCGCCTCGGGTTCGGAATAGCCCTGGCAGAAGAACACCTCGCCGGTGAGGATGCGCGGCAGGAAGTAGTCCTTCTGCTCCGGGGTGCCGAAGGCGATGATCGCGTGCGCGACCATCCGGATGCCCATCGGCGAGAGTGCGGGCGCGCCCGCGAGGGTGGATTCACGATCGAAGATGTAGTGCTGCGTCATGCTCCAGTCACAGCCGCCGTGGGCGACCGGCCAGGCCGGCGCCGCCCAGCCACGGGCGTGCAGGATGTGCTGCCACTGCATGCTGGCCTCGTGATCCGGGTACACGCTGGTGGCGAGCTGACCGGCGCGACGTAGTTCCGGGGTCAAATTCTCGTCCAGGAAGCGCCGCACCTCGTCGCGAAACGCCAGATCGGTGGGCGACCAGTCCAGATTCACGAAGAACTCCTTGTGCGATAAACGGGCCTCTACCTTCTCATTTACTCTGGGTCGAGCGCAAATGGTCGTTAACTTATCGAGGTAGCGGGCGGTGTGCCGAGACGGTCCGCCGCAGGCTGGGCCAGGGCCGTGTGTGTCCGAAACACGCGCGGGGACTTGCATTTCGGAGCCTCGTGTGAGGAAAGATGGACCCTCATGTACGCATCTCGAGTGCTTCGTGTGTTCGTCCGGGCGGTCCCGGCCGTGCTGGTCGCGTTGCTCGCCGCCGCCACCTTCGCGGTCGCCGGCGGCGTCGCCTCGGCAGCTCCGATGCCGCTGCCGTCGATCGACAGCGGTGGTGTCACGAGACTGGCGATCGCGCCCGGCCAGAACTCCGTCACCGGCCAGGGGTCCGTGGTGGCGAACAAGATCGCCAATTACTCCATCGGATCGGTCGGGGGGCAGAAGCTGATCTTCGACATCACCTCGAACAACGGCCAGGCCCGCGTGACCGTGGCGCCGCTGATCGGAGGTCCGATCGCAGCCGACGTCCCGCACGCCGAGGTCGTGGCCGACGGCCTCGACTACCAGATCTACGTCAGCTCCGCCGACGGCTCGCCCAGCGACTTCACGCTGACCGTCACCGCCGCCTGATTCCGGGCTCTATTCGGCGGATGCCGGGCGAACACGTTCGCCCGGCATCCGACCGGCAACGCACCCCGACCGGGTAGCCTGACCGACTGTGCACCTGAAGAGTCTGACGCTGAAGGGATTCAAATCCTTCGCGTCCGCGACGACGCTGCGGCTCGAGCCCGGCATCACCTGCGTGGTGGGGCCGAACGGGTCCGGCAAATCGAACGTCGTCGACGCGCTGACCTGGGTGATGGGGGAGCAGGGCGCCAAGGCGCTGCGCGGCGGGAAGATGCAGGACGTCATCTTCGCCGGTACCGCCGGACGGGCGCCGCTGGGCCGCGCCGAAGTCACCCTGACCATCGACAATTCCGACGGCGCGCTGCCCATCGACTACTCCGAGGTCTCGATCACCCGCCGGATGTTCCGCGACGGCGCCGGTGAATACGAGATCAACGGCAACTCCTGCCGGTTGATGGATGTCCAGGAACTGCTGTCCGACTCCGGTATCGGCCGGGAAATGCACGTCATCGTCGGCCAGGGCCAGCTCTCGGCGATTCTGGAATCGCGTCCCGAGGACCGCCGCGCCTTCATCGAAGAGGCCGCGGGCGTGCTCAAACATCGCAAGCGCAAAGAGAAGGCGGTCCGCAAACTCGATGCGATGCAGGCGAATCTGGCCCGTCTGACCGACCTCACCACCGAACTGCGCCGCCAGCTCAAACCGCTGGGCCGCCAGGCCGAGGTGGCCCGGCGCGCGGCCACCGTCCAATCCGAACTGCGCGATGCCCGGCTGCGATTGGCCGCCGACGATCTGGTGGCACGCCGGCGCGAATTGGAAAGTCAGCAGAGCAAGGAAGCCTTCGCGCGCGAACAGCAGATCACCGTGCAGGCCGAATTGGATGCCGCGAATGCGGCGCTGGCGCAGCAGGAATTCCAGCTCTCGCGGCTCACGCCCGGCGCCGAGGCGGCCGCGCAGACCTGGTTCCAGCTGTCGGCGCTGGTGGAACGGGTCAACGCGACCATCCGGATCGCCCGCGACCGGGCCCGCAACCTCACCATCGAACAGCCCACCGGCACCGGCCGCGACCCTGAACAACTCGAGGCCGAGGCGGACCGGGTGCAGGCCGAGGAGGCCGAACTGCTCGAGGCGGTCGAGGTGGCCACGGCGACCCTGGAGGCCGCCCGCGATCAGCTGCTCGACCGCGAACAGGCCGCCAAGGCCGCCGAACAGGCCCACCTGGCCGCGGTGCGCGCCATCGCCGATCGGCGCGAGGGCCTGGCCCGCCTGGCCGGGCAGGTCGATACGCTGCGCCACCGCGCCCAGTCGGCCGACGGCGATATCGCCCGGCTGTCGGAGGCGCTGGCCGCCGCCCGGCAGCGCGGTGATGCCGCCGAGGCCGAATTCGAGTCCGTGCAAACCGAATTGAGCGAACTCGACGCCGGTGAGGAAGGCCTCGACGCCGCCTACGAACACGCCGCCCAGGCGCTGGAGCTGGCCGATGCGCGGGTGACCGAACTGCGCGAAGGCGACCGCGAGGCGGGGAAGAAGGTCGCCTCGCTGACCGCCCGCATCGAGGCGCTGACCATGGGATTGGCCCGCAAGGACGGCGGCGCCTGGCTGCTGGACAACCGCGCCGACGGATTGCAGGGCCGGCTCTCGGGAATGGTGCGGGTACACAGCGGATTCGAGGCCGCGGTGGCCGCCGCGCTCGGTCCGCTGGCCGACGCCATCGCCGCGGACGCACACCCCACCGCGCAGGCGGCGGTGCGGGCGCTCAAGGACGCCGACGGTGGCCGCGCGGCCGTCGTCTACGGCGGTGCGGCGCAGCCCCGCGGCGAGATCGGTGACCTGCCCGCGGGAGTGCGCCCGCTCGCGGACGTGATCGATTGTCCGGACCCGCTGCGCGGTGCGGTCGCGGCGCTCACCGCCGGCACCGTGGTCGTCGACGATCTGACGCAGGCGGCCGAAATCCTCTCCAGCCGACCGGAATTGCGGGTGGTGACCCGCGACGGCGATCTGAGCGGTTCGGGCTGGGTGCTCGGCGGTTCGGACCGCGCGCCGAGCCAGATCGAGGTGCAGGCCGATATCGATGCCGCCGCCGCCGAACTGGTGTCGTGGCAGCGGCAGGCCGAAGAGGTCGAGGCCGCGCTGTCGGGTGCGCTCGCCGAGCAGAACGATCGCAAACAGGCCGTCGACCAGGCATTGCTGGCATTGCACGAATCCGATCAGGCGCTGGTCGCGATCTACGACCGGCTGGGCCGCCTCGGTGCGACAGCGCGCAGCGCGCACTCCGAATACGAGCGGCTGCTGGCCCAGCGCGCCGAGGCCGAATCCGCGCGCGACGAGAACCTGACGGCCCTGGCCGAACTCGAAAGCCGGCTGCGTCACGCCGAATCCGAGCAGTCCGATCTGGATTCCGATGCCGACGCGGGCACCGACACCGCCGGGCAGGAGCGCGAAGAGGCCGCCGCGGCGCTGGCCGAGGCCCGTGCCATGGAGGTGGAGGCCCGGCTGTCGGTGCGCACCGCCGAGGAGCGCGCGGAATCGGTCCGGGGCAAAGCGGATTCGCTGCGCCGCGCGGCGCGCGCCGAACGCGAGACCCGCGCCCGCGCCGAACGGGCCCAGGCCGCCCGCCGCCGTGCCGCCGAGGTGGCGGCGGTGGTCGCCGAATCGGCCGAGCGGATCGCCGCCGAACTGGAAACCGTGGTGGGGGAGGCGGCCGCGCGGCGCGACGAGCTGGTCCGCCGGCGTACCGAATGCGCCGGCCAGGTGGATCAGATCAAGGAGCGGGTGCGCGCGCTGAGCACGCAACTCACACAGCTGACCGACGCCGTGCATCGCGACGAGGTCGCGCGGGCCCAATCCGCGCTGCGCATCGAGCAATTGGAAACCACCATCGCCGAGCAGTTCGGCATCGCGCTCGACGAACTCGTCGCCGAATACGGTCCGCACGTGCCGATGCCGCCGACCGCCCTGGAGATGCAGGAGTACGAGCAGGCCCGCGAACGCGGCGACCAGGTGAGCCCACCGCAGGAAATGCCCTACGACCGCGCCACCCAGGAGCGGCGCGTCAAACGCGCCGAGAAGGATCTCGCCACCCTCGGCAAGGTCAATCCCCTGGCGCTGGAGGAATTCGCGGCCCTGGAGGAGCGCTACAACTTCCTGTCCACCCAACTCGAGGATGTCAAGAAGGCCCGGCAGGATCTCCTCGATGTGGTGGCCGAGGTCGACGCCCGCATTCTGCAGGTGTTCACCGAGGCCTACGAGGACGTGGAACGCGAATTCGTGCAGGTGTTCGGCCGCCTGTTCCCTGGCGGCGAGGGACGGCTGCTGCTGACCGATCCCAGCGATATGCTCACCACCGGTATCGAGGTGGAGGCGCGGCCGCCGGGTAAGAAGGTGAAGCGGCTGTCGCTGTTGTCCGGCGGCGAGAAATCCCTTGCCGCCGTGGCGTTTCTGGTGTCGATCTTCCGGGCCCGCCCCTCCCCGTTCTACGTGATGGACGAGGTCGAGGCGGCCCTGGACGACACCAACCTGCGCCGCCTGATCGGGCTGTTCGAGCAACTGCGGGAGAAGTCGCAGCTGATCGTCATCACCCACCAGAAGCCGACCATGGAGATCGCCGACGCGCTGTACGGCGTCAGCATGCGCGGCGACGGCATCACCCAGGTCATCTCCCAGCGACTGCGCGGGGAGAATCTGGTGGGCGCGACGACCTAGTCGCCCGCCGCGAACCGGGACTTCAGAACCGCGGCGCCGGTGGTGGCCAGCCAGGTCTCCAGGCTCTGCAGACCGGGATGGAACGAGCGGGTCTGCTCGATATCGGCATGCCAGCCGTGGCCCTGATGGCTCAGGCGCCAGGTATTGCCGATCTGTTCACCCAGTGCGTCGGCCTCCGCCTCGGTGATTTCGCGATACCGCACCGGATATCCGGTCGCGCGGGAGATCAGCTCGACGGCGGCGGCGGGGGTCACGGCGTCGCCGGCGAGTTCGAGTGTCTGCCCGGAGAACCGTTCGGGATCGGCGAACGCCAGCGCGGCCACCGCGGCGATATCGTCGACCGCGATCATCTGTGCCGGTCGATCGGCCGGAAACAGGTGGACGTTCACCCCGTCGACGAAGCCGTCGAGCGGCATACCCTGCGCCAGATAGTTCTCCATGAACCGGACCGGGCGCAGCACGGTGTAGCGCATGCCGCTGTCGGCCAGCGCCTGCTCGATCTGCCGCTTTCCGGTACTGCCCCAGGAGATTTCCTTGTCGAACGAGGCCACACCGGTGAAGACGACGTGGTCGGTTCCGGCGTTCCGGGCGGCCTCGATCACGGCGGCACCGCGGGTCGTCTCCAGGTCGACATCCCAGCCGTCGGGCCCGAAGGCCGCCGGTGGAACGAGGAAGACGCCTCGTGTCCCGGCTACCGCCGCGGTCAGGGTGGCCGGTTCGTCGAAGTCGCCGACGGCCACTTCCGCGCCGAGGGCGGCGAGTTCGCGCGCCGCCTCGGCAGCGGGATCACGGACCAGGATGCGGACGGCGACGTTGTCGGCGAGCAGCGCGCGGGCCGTGGCGCCGCCCTGCTTGCCGGTCGCGCCGGTGACGAGAACGAGGTTGTTCTGAATGGTCATTTCGGAGGAGCCCTTCGGTAGAATCGGGTCGGTCGACCCGTATTCGCACGATAGGAGCAGCGTTGTCGTCTCCGCTATTCGCCGACGCGGGGTTTCGTTACGGGGTGCGCGAACCGGCGCCCGCAGCGCCGGGCACCCGGATCGACGCGCGCCGCAACCGGGCTCGTGTCCTCGCCGCCGCCCAGCGGGCCTTCGCCGAATCCGGAACGTCGGTGTCGCTGGCCGAGATCGCCCGCCGCGCCGGTGTGGGGGCGGGCACCGTGCACCGCCATTTCCCGACCAAGACCGACCTGCTCGAGGCCGTGCTGCAGCAACGGATCGACCAGCTCACCGCGCGGGCGTTGATGCTGCGCGACGATCCGGACCCCGCCGCGGCCTTCCTGGCATTCTGCGCGGAGGTCGTCACGCGCACGCCCGGGAACAAGGCGATGTGCGATCTGCTCGACGCCGACGACGGCTGGCCACGGATGCTGCTCCGGGATGCGGGCGAGCGATTTCACCTCGCCCTCGGGCAGTTGCTGGAGGCGGCGCGGCGTGCGGGCGGGGTGCGTGCCGACCTGACCCTGGCCGACGTGCTGGCGATCTTCGCCGGTTGCGTTGCCATGCAGCGTGTTTCGACTGCCCGCGACGAACTGTCCCGCCCCGCCGCCATGCTGCTGGCGGCGATGCGAGCCGACTCGGCCGTAACGAAACCGGCGAATTTTTCTCTCGGCCGTAACGAAACGACGGTGGCCGACGGGAATCGTGACAGCGGGAGTTGCCCGATCTGCGGGGCGCACGTGGCGCATGCGGAGACCGGACGGCCCGCCCGGTACTGCTCGTCCGCGTGCAGGCAGAAGGCCCACCGGCTGCGTCGTGCCGCGAGTGCGGCGGGAAGGAATCCGGTCGGCATCGAGTGATCCACGGCACCATGGGGTTCGGCACTTCGTCGACGGACCGGGTTCTGCGGTACCCGTCCGCGGCCATCCGGCCGCGGGCGTGCAGACCGATTCAGCGCGCCGCCGGCCGCAGCCCGTCGAACACGATGGCGAGCACTCGGTCCACCGCCGCCGGATAGGACTCCCCGGGCTGGGCGTAGACCTGCACGGTCATCAGGAGACCGACTTCGGTGAGGCCGACATCGGTGCGCAGGTCGCCGTCGTGCTGGGCTCGCCGGATCAATTCGCCGATCCGGTCCAGAACTCCCGCACGCACCGCGCCGATCCGCGGGTCGGTGCGGACCATCGCGTGGACGGCCGGTTCGATGGCCGCCGCCAGCGCACCCAGGCGCAGCAGTGCGCACTCGCGCAGGAACCGGCACAACCCGTCCCATGCCGTCGCTTCCTGCGCACCCGCCGATTCGGCCATGCGGGCGAGGCGGTTCAGGTGTGCCTGGGCGGTGGCGACCACCAGGGCGTCGCGGTCGGGGAACCGGCGATACAGCGTGCCGACTCCGACCCCGGCGCGATCGGCGATCAGCTTCATCGGTACATCGGTGCCGCGCTCGGCGAAGACGTCCAGGGCGGCCAGCAGGATGTGATCGCGATTGCTGCGCGCGTCGGCGCGCAGGAACTCCGGGTCGATCGGCTCCGAAACCATCGGCGGCTCCAATCGTGCTCAACAAGTGGACGAATTGCGTCCGCTTAAATTACCATCTACCTAAGCGGACGAAAATCGTCCACTTGAGAAAGGTGGCGACATGGTTGACGTACTCGTCTCCGGCGCGGGGATCGCGGGATCGACGCTGGCCTACTGGCTGAGCCGACACGGATTCGACGTGACCGTGGTCGAGCGGGCCGCCGGGCTGCGCTCCAGCGGCAACCCGGTCGACGTGCGCGGACCGGCGCTCGAAGTGGTGAGCGCCATGGGTGTGCTGCCCGAATTGCATGCTGCCGCAACGGCCGTGGATCGCCTGCGGTTCGTCGATGCGCGGGGCCGTGGGCGCGCCTCGATGCGCGTCGGCGATCGAGAGCGCGGTGAGGTGGAGCTCGCTCGCGCCGATCTCGCCACCATTCTCGCCGGGGCCTCCCGCGACCACGTCGAGATGCGCTGGGGTGACGGTATTTCCGAGATCGAGCAGTCCTCGTCGGGAGTCACCGTCGGGTTCGAGTCGGGGGAGCGGGCGCACTACGACTACGTGCTCGGCGCCGACGGCCTCCATTCGGCGGTGCGCCGGCTGACCTTCGGCGACGACCGGGAATTCGTGCGGCACATGGGGATCTACATCGCCACCGTGCCCCTCACGCGGGCGGCGGGCGCCGGGGACGAGGTGGTCATGTACAACTCGCCTGGGCGGTCGGTATCGGTCCATCCCGCCGGTGGTCGTCCGATCGCGGCCTTCATGTTCCGGCGCGCGCCGGTGGCCGGTCTGGATCACCGCGACGGTGAGGCGCAGCGCCGATTGCTGGTCGCGGAATTCGCCGGGCGGATGGGACCGTTCGAGGATGTGCTGGACGAGGTGCGCGCCGGGGGTGAGCTCTACTTCGACGCCGTCAGTAAGGTGTCGCTTCCGCGCTGGTCGCGGGGCCGGGTCGCCGTCGTGGGAGACGCCGCCTCATGCCTGTCGCTGTTCGGCGACGGATCGAGCCTGGCCATCGCGGGCGCACACACCCTGGCCGAGGAGCTGGCGCGGGCGCCGCACGACCCGGCTACGGCGTGGGAACGCTACGAGCGGCGGCATCGCGATCGGATCGGCGCATCACATCGAGGGGTTCGATTCGCCTCGGCGCTGATGGTGCCCGGGTCGCGTCCGGCTATCGGGCTGCGCAATACTGCGGTCCGCCTGTTCGCGGCTGCGTGATGCTCGCCCGATCGCCGATCCGGCGAGCGACTACAACAGGTCGCTCACGTCGTCGGGGACGTCGACGGCGTATTTGCGCAGGGTTTCCATCGGCACGACCTCGAGTGCGTTCTCGTGGGTCGCGGCCAGGACGACCGGCGCGGCCACCCCGTCCTCATGGGCGTGCAGCCACCGCACCGCGACCACACACCAGCGGTCGCCGGGTTGCAGTCCGGGGAAATTGTTCTCCGGGCGTGGGGTCAGCAGATCGTTGCCGATCGATTTCTGATGCTCCAGGAACTCCTGGGTCACAACAGTGCAGACGGTGTGGCTACCCAGATCCTCGGGGCCGGTGCTGCAGCAGCCGTCCCGGTAGAAGCCGGTGAGAGGATCGGTGCCACACTCCTCCAGCGGTCCCCCAAGCACATTTCGATCGGTCACGAGCCGATCCTATTGTCTCTGTGTCGGATTCGCCGCGCCTTGGGCGGTTGGTATCGGGACGGTTGCCGGTGATGCGTGGCCGGACGGCTTATCGTCCGACGTCGTCGGCGTGTCGGACGTACTCGGACAGTTGCGCGGATAGTGACGAATCGCCCGTACCGTCGCGGGCGCAACACCCGCCTGCCGCCACGCAGGCGCGTTCGCGGGTTCTGACAGGATGGGAACCGTGACTGCGCAAGCCTGGATTCTGATCGCCGCGATCGTCGCCGTACTACTGGTGGCGTTCGTTGCCGGATTCGTCCTGTACAAGCGCCGCCGAGTGAGTATCACCCCGGCGGAGGAGCAGGACAAGCAGCTGACCGACCGATCGGGCGGGTACACCGCAGCCGGTGGCTTCAACTTCAGTCAGGGCGGTGCGGGCTCCGGCACGCTGACCCCACCGCGGCCCGAACCGGTCCCGATCGAACGCACCGACGACGAGGGTCAGCCGCACGTCGGCGACGACGCCGCCATCCCGCGCGACTCGGTGCGCCGGACCATCACCGACGTGCGGTTGCCGGAACCGGAAACCCTCGCCGACCGCCCGGCGGACGGGGCGAGCGCGAGCGCGCCGGCCATCGAACCGGAAACGACGGAAACCCCCGGCGACGGTGTGGCCGCGCCGGAAGCCCCGGAAGCCCCGGCCGAGGCCCCCGCCGCGCCGCCCTCGACCGACGGCGCCACCGCGGTCACGCCCGCCCCCGTCGAGACACCCGAATCCGCTCCGGTGGATTCGGCTCCGACCACGGCTCCGAGCACCCCGACCGCACCTACTCCGACAGCACCGACCCCCACCGCACCGGCGCCCCAGCCCACCGCGGTAGAGGAGATCGAACCCACCGCCGGCCGCCTGACCCGCCTGCGCGGGCGGCTCTCGCGGTCGCAGAACGCGGTCGGCAAGAGCCTGCTCGGCCTGCTCGGCGGCGGTGACCTCGACGAGGACTCGTGGGAAGAGATCGAGGACACCCTGGTCATGGCCGACCTCGGCACCTCGGTCACGACGACCGTGGTCGAGCGGCTGCGCGAGGAATTGGCCGCGCGCAGCGTGCGCACCGCCGAGCAGGCGCGGCAGGTCCTGCGGGATGTGCTGATCGAGGCCCTGCGCCCGGACCTGGATCGTGCGATCCGGGCGCTTCCGCATGCCGACCATCCGTCGATCCTGCTGGTCGTCGGTGTGAACGGCACCGGTAAGACCACCACGACCGGCAAACTGGCGCGCGTCCTGGTCGCCGACGGCCGGCGCGTACTGCTCGGCGCCGCCGACACCTTCCGCGCCGCCGCCGCCGACCAGCTGCAGACCTGGGGTGAGCGGGTCGGCGCCGATACGGTCCGCGGCCGCGAGGGTGCCGATCCGGCATCGGTGGCCTTCGACGCGGTCAGCACCGGCATCGAAGAGGGTGTCGACGCGGTCCTCGTCGACACCGCCGGCCGCCTGCACACCAAGACGGGCCTGATGGACGAGCTGGGCAAGGTCAAGCGCGTGGTGGAGAAGAAGGCCGCCGTCGACGAAGTCCTGCTGGTGCTCGACGCGACCGTCGGGCAGAACGGGCTCACCCAGGCCCGCGTCTTCGCCGAGGTCGTCGACATCACCGGCGTGGTACTCACCAAACTCGACGGCACCGCCAAGGGCGGCATCGTCTTCCAGGTGCAGCACGAGCTCGGCGTGCCGGTGAAACTGGTCGGCCTCGGCGAGGGCGCCGACGATCTGGCCCCCTTCGAACCATCCGCATTCGTCGACGCCCTCCTCGGGTAGCGGCGAGCAGCGAAAACGGCAGTTCCTCCTCATTTCGACACGATCCTCACAGTGCGCCGACATGCGCTGTGTACGCGCTGAAACCTGGTAGCAACACGGCAAGCGGATCCGTTCACGCATGCGAAACATCGCGGCGGCACGGATGAAACACCAGATCGCGACCCTTCTGTGCAGGCTCGTTTGCCGCAGTTTCGGCCGGGCCCGAGATGAGGAGGAACAAGGTGGCGTATCCCTTGCTCGGTGTGCCCGACACCGGCGACACCGCGTGGATGCTGGCGAGCTCCGCGCTCGTTTTGTTGATGACCCCAGGGCTGGCGTTCTTCTACGGCGGTATGGTCCGCTCGAAGAACGTGCTCAACATGATCATGATGAGCATCAGCGCGATGGGCATCGTCGGCGTGCTGTGGTCGCTCTACGGCTTTTCCGAGGCATTCGGTGACAACAAATTCGGCCTGATCGGCAACCCCGCCCAGTTCTTCGGGCTCAAGGGCCTGATCGGCACCAATGCCGTCAAGGCCAGCCCGGCGGACCCGTCGACCGGCGCGTCGGCGGTGGATCAGGTGAACATCCCGCTGGCCGGCACCATTCCGATGACGGTGTTCGTGGCGTTCCAGCTGATGTTCGCCATCATCACAGTGGCTCTGATCTCGGGTGCGGTCGCCGACCGCATGAAGTTCCGCGCATGGGTGGTCTTCGCGATCGCGTGGTCGACCATCGTCTACTTCCCGGTCGCGCACTGGGTGTTCGACTTCGACGTCAAGGACGCCGCGGGCAACATCGTCCACCACGGCGGCTGGATCGCGAACAAGCTGCAGGCCATCGACTTCGCCGGTGGTACCGCGGTGCACATCAACGCCGGTGCCGCGGGCCTGGCGCTGTGCCTGGTGCTCGGCAAGCGCAAGGGCTGGCCGAAGACGCCGATGCGCCCGCACAACCTGCCCTTCGTCATGCTCGGCGCCGGTCTGCTGTGGTTCGGCTGGTTCGGCTTCAACGCCGGTTCCTCGGTGAGCTCCAACGGCCTGGCCGGCTCCACCTTCCTGACCACCACCTTCGCCACCTGCGCCGCGATGATCGGCTGGCTGGTCGTGGAGAAGTTCCGCGACGGCAAGCCCACCAGCCTCGGCGCCGCCTCGGGCATCGTCGCCGGCCTGGTCGCGATCACGCCGTCCTGCTCGTCGGTGAACGTGCTGGGCGCGCTGGTGATCGGCGCGGTGGCCGGTGTGCTGTGCGCGCTGGCGGTCGGGCTGAAGTTCAAGCTCGGTTTCGACGACTCGCTCGACGTGGTCGGCGTGCACCTGGTCGGCGGTGTGGTCGGTACGCTGCTGATCGGTCTGTTCCTCACCCCGGAATCGGGTGCGGGCGCCGGCGGTGCGAAGGGCTTGTTCTACGGCGGCGGTTTCGATCAGCTCGGCAAGCAGGCCGTCGGCGCCTTCACCGTGCTGGCGTTCTCCTTCGTCGTCTCGCTGATTCTGGGTCTGATCATCAAGTACACGATCGGCATTCGTGCTTCCGAGGAAGACGAGTTCAAGGGTATGGACGAGTCGGAGCACGCGGAGACGTCATACGATTTCGCTGCTGTGGGTGGCACGGCACGTACCGCCGTCAAGGAGGCATGACGCAATGAAACTGATCACTGCAATCGTCAAACCGTTCACACTCGAGGACGTCAAGTCCGGGCTCGAGCAAGCCGGTGTGCTGGGAATGACGGTCAGCGAAGTCCAGGGGTACGGCCGCCAGAAGGGGCACACCGAGGTTTACCGCGGCGCGGAGTACTCGGTCGATTTCGTGCCGAAGGTACGGGTCGAGGTCGTCGTGGACGACGCCTCGGTCGAAAAGGTTGTCGAGGTGATCGTCGAGGCCGCGCGCACCGGCAAGATCGGTGACGGCAAGGTCTGGGTGACCCCGGTCGAATCGGTGATCCGGGTCCGAACCGGTGAACGCGGTGCCGACGCACTATAGGAGATGAAGGATTCGGGCAGCCCCGCTCCTGGCACCGGCCGGGGACGGGGCTGCCCGCATGATACGGGTGGTGGTTGCGGGTATGAGTGCAGACGAATTGTCCCAGGGCGCCAAGGAACTGGTGGCCGCCCGAGATCAACTGCTCGACGGTGGTGATCCCCGGCGCCCGCGGCTGAGCGCCGAGGCGCTGCGGCAGGCGCTGGTCGACCTGCACGAGCTGTGGTTGACCACCAAGGGCGCGGAGCTGGGCATCACCGCCGACAGCGGGCTGGCCGTGGTGGCGGTCGGAGGACTGGGCCGGCGCGAGATGCTGCCGTATTCCGATCTGGATCTGATGTTGCTGCACGACGATGTCGATCCCGCGCGGGTGGCCGAGGTGGCCGATCGGCTCTGGTATCCGTTGTGGGACGCCCACATCAAACTGGATCACAGCGTGCGGACCGTGCCGCAGGCGTTGCGCGTGGCCGCCGACGATCTCACCGCCGCGCTGGGCATGCTCGATGCCCGCCACATCGTCGGCGACGCGGAGCTGAGCAATCTGCTCATCGGAGGCGTGCGCCGCGAATGGCGTACCGGAATCCGTTCCCGCTTCGGCGAATTGGTGGAACAGGCGCAGGCGCGGTGGAAGCGCAACGGCGAGATCGCACATCGCGCCGAACCCGACCTCAAGAGCGGTCGCGGTGGGCTGCGCGATATCCAGCTACTCGACGCGCTGGCCATCGCCCAGCTGACCGACGCCATGCCCGGCCTGGGCCCCGACGTTCCCGGCGGAGGTCTCGAGGCCGCCCACCGCCGGCTGCTCGACGTGCGGACCGAACTGCATCGGGTGGCCGGGCGTTCCCGCGATCAGCTGCGCGCCCAGGACGCGGACGAGATCGGCGCCGCGCTGCGCATCGGCGATCGATTCGATCTGGCGCGCACGCTCAGCGATGCGGCGCGCACGGTCGTCTACTCGGTCGACGTCGGCCTGCGCACCGCCGGCAACGCGCTGCCGCGCCGCGGTCTGGCCCGGCTGCGGCGTCTGCCCGTTCGCCGACCTCTCGACGAGGGCGTGGTCGAACACGCCGGCGAGGTGGTGCTGGCCCGCGACGCGCGGCCGCAGCGCGATCCCGGCCTGATCCTGCGGGTCGCCGCCGCCTCGGCGCGCACCGGCCTGCCGATGTCGGCGACCACCCTCAACCGCCTGTCCGAAGACGCTCCCGAACTGCGCGAGCCATGGCCGCGCGAGGCGCTCAACGATCTGCTGGTGCTGCTCGGCGCCGGCCGCAACACCATCGACGCGGTGGAGGCCCTGGATCGAACGGGCTTGTGGGGCAGGCTCTTTCCGGAATGGGGAGCGGTGCGCGACCTGCCGCCGCGCGATGCCGTGCACACCTGGACCGTCGACCGCCACCTGGTCGAAACCGTCGCCTACGCCAGTGCGCTGAGCACCCGGGTCGCCCGGCCGGATCTGCTGCTGCTCGGAGCGTTGCTGCACGATATCGGCAAGGGCCGCACCGAGGATCACAGCGTGGTGGGTGCCGAACTGGCCGACCGGATCGGTCATCGGCTGGGTCTGTGGCCCGACGATGTGCGCAGCCTGGCCACGATCGTGCGGCATCACCTGCTGCTGCCCGAAACAGCGACCCGGCGCGATCTCGATGATCCGGCGACCGCCGCCCGTGTGGTCGACGCGTTGGGCGGTGACCGCCAGCTGCTGGATCTGCTGCACACCCTCGCCGAGGCCGATTCGCTGGCGACCGGTCCGGGTGTGTGGGGGGAGTGGAAGGCGTCCCTGATCGGGGAACTCGTGCGCCGCGGCGAAGCCGCGATGGCGGGAGAGCCCGCACCGCAACGGGTTTCGCCCACGCCGACGGTGGTCGACGCGGCTGTCATGGACAAGGTCGCGGCCGGTGGCGTGCACGTGGAATTGGCGCCCGGTGACGGGCGCTACATCCACACCGTCACGGTCGTGGCTCCCGATACTCCGGGTCTGCTCTCGGAAGCGGCCGGGGTGCTCGCCCTGCACTCCCTGCGGGTGCTCTCCGCGACCTTGACGGCGTCCGGAGACACCGCGATCGACACCTTCGTGGTGACACCGACTTTCGGCAATCCGCCCGACGCCGGTTTGCTGCGCCAGGAGCTGATCCGCGCGATCAACGGCGATCTGAAGCTGGCCTCCGTGCTGGCGGACAAGGAGCGTGAGGCGGCGGCTCGGACCAGCCGGTACGCGCAGGCTCAGCCGAAGGTGATCTGGACCGAGGTCGACCGGCCCGGCGAGGTGGTGCTCGAACTGCGCGCCGAGGACCGCATCGGCCTGCTCAGCCGGTTGGCCGCGGCGCTGGCCGCCCAGGGTGCGGATGTGCGGTGGGCGAAAGCGGACACGATGGGCTCGGTGGTGGTCGACTCGTTCGGCCTCGGCCTGGGCGAGGACGACACTCCGCCGCGGCGCCGTGCCATCGAGGCGGCGCTACTGGGGGTCGTCCCGCATCAGGAGCCGAAGAAACCGAGCGAAACGGACACCGGCGCCGATGCCGGTTAGGTTTACCAACCTCCCGCCGGTTATCGGGCCAACCTGGTCGTTTGGTCCGTAGTGAGGTAACCAGATCGTTGCGGCAACCTCTGCTGGATGTGATGTCTGCCACTCTACGATCTGTGTAGATCGTGAAGTTGATCGTGATCGCTAGCTGTTCGAGCTGTTGCTGTACCTGTCCGGCGAGTTGGGTGCGTTGAGGGGAGCAGGTCGATGGCAAACGAAGTCGTGTCCTCATCCATGATCACCAGCGATTCGACCCACCACATCGCTCGCTGTGTCGGCGGCGACCATTGGGTGGTTTCCTGGCTTCCGGGCCGGACGCTGACCGGCGGTCAGGCGGTGGCGGCCATGAAGCTGGCCGGCGCGCTCGTCGACGGCACGCCAGGTGACTCCGACTGGGCGACCCTGGACGCCATGGCACTGCCACTGGGGCTGACCGGCCGCGAGGCGGTCTATCTGGTGGCCTACGAACAGCACGACTTCAGCCGGGCCCCGCGGCCGCGGCACAGCGCGCTGTCCTGACCGCAGTCCCGGTGACGGGCCTGCCGCCCGGTCGGCGGCAGGCCTTGGACTAGGGCGAATCCACCGATCGCGGAGTTGCCCGTACCCTGGTAACCCGAGTGACGTCCCTCGACGAGACCAGGAGCGCGATCGGTGTTCGAATCCCTTTCCGACCGGTTGACCGGTGCCCTGAAGGATCTGCGTGGCAAGGGGCGTCTGTCACCGGCCGACATCGACGCGACCGCGCGCGAGATCCGGCTGGCTCTGCTCGAGGCCGACGTGGCGCTGCCGGTCGTGCGGCAGTTCATCGCCCGCGTCAAGGAACGCGCCAAGGGCGCCGAGGTATCGGCCGCGCTGAATCCCGCGCAGCAGGTCGTGAAGATCGTCAACGAGGAATTGATCGGCATCCTCGGTGGCGAGACCCGGCGTCTGCAATTCGCGAAGAACCCGCCCACGGTCGTCATGCTCGCCGGTCTGCAGGGTGCCGGTAAGACCACGCTCGCGGGCAAGCTCGCGAAATGGCTGAAGGGCCAGGGGCATACCCCGTTGCTGGTGGCTTGTGACCTGCAGCGGCCGGGCGCCGTCACCCAGCTGCAGGTGGTCGGCGAACGGGCCGGTGTGCCGGTGTTCGCCCCGCATCCGGGGACGTCGATCGGCGGAGGCGACAACGCCCTCGGCGTCACCGCCGCCGACCCGATCCGGGTCGCCGAGGCCGGCATCGAGGAAGCCGAGCAGAAGCACTACGACATCGTCATCGTCGACACCGCGGGTCGCCTGGGTATCGACGAGGAGTTGATGCGCCAGGCCGCCGGCATCCGCGACGCGGTGCACCCGGACGAGACGCTGTTCGTCCTCGACGCCATGATCGGCCAGGACGCCGTCAGCACCGCCGAGGCCTTCCGGGACGGCGTCGGCTTCACCGGTGTCGTGCTGACCAAACTCGACGGTGACGCCCGCGGTGGCGCCGCGCTGTCGGTCCGCGAGGTTACCGGCGTCCCGATCCTGTTCGCCTCCACCGGTGAGAAGCTCGAGGACTTCGACGTCTTCCACCCCGACCGCATGTCGAGCCGCATCCTCGGCATGGGTGATCTGCTCACCCTGATCGAGCAGGCCGAACAGGTCTACGACCAGCAGCAGGCCGAGGAGGCCGCCCGCAAGATCGGTTCCGGCGAACTCACCCTCGAGGACTTCCTCGACCAGATGCTGGCCATCCGCAAGATGGGCCCGATCGGCAACCTGCTCGGCATGCTGCCGGGCGCCGGCCAGATGAAGGACGTGCTGGCCCAGGTCGACGACAAACAACTCGACCGGGTGCAGGCCATCATCCGCGGTATGACCCCCGCCGAGCGGGCCAATCCGAAGATCATCAACGCCTCCCGCCGCCTGCGCATCGCCAACGGCTCCGGCGTCACCGTCACCGATGTGAACCAGCTGGTCGACCGCTTCTTCGAAGCCCGCAAGATGATGGCCGCGATGGGCCGGCAGATGGGTCTGCCGGGCGCGCGCCGCAACGCCAAGGGCAAGAAGGGGAAGAAGGGCAAGAAGGGCGGACGCGGACCGACGCCGCCGAAGGGGATGCGCGGAGGGTTCCCGGGTATGCCGGGTCTGCCGGGCGGAATGCCGGGGATGCCCGCGGCCGGGATGCCGGATCTGTCGAATATGCCCGCGGGGCTGGACGAATTGCCGCCGGGCCTGGAGGGATTCGATCTGAGCAAGCTGAAGTTCCCGAAGAACTGAGTTGTGTAGCGAGCGATGCGGGCGGCGCCTGGTGGTGCCGTCCGCATCGTTGTTCGGGGACTCGTCGACCACGCATCTCGTGCGCACTCCGTCGCGATCGCAGCGGTAGTTTGGGGAGCGGCGGTGCGGCCGGAGCGGGCGACGTGGTCAGGAGGCGGTATGCGGATGCATGTGCGCGGGGTGGTTCTTCCCGACGACGAGGTGCGCGATCTGTGGGTTCGCGACGGGACGATCTCGTACGAGCCGGTGCCCGATGCCGAAACCCTGTGTGACACAGGCTGGCTCGTGCCCGGCCTCGTCGACGCCCACTGTCACGTCGGCATTCGCTACGGCGGCGGGCACGAGGACCGCGCGGGTGCGATCGCGCAGGCGGAGGTGGAACGCGATGCGGGGGCGCTGCTGCTGCGCGATGCCGGATCGCCCATCGATACCCGCTTCATCGACGACCACCACGAACTGCCGAAGATCATCCGGGCCGGCCGCCACATCGCTCGCCCCAAGCGGTATATCCGCGAATTGGGCATCGAACTGGACGACGAGCGCGACCTGCCCGAGATCGTCGCCGAACAGGCCCGCTTCGGCGACGGCTGGGTCAAGATCGTCGGCGACTGGATCGATCGGTCCGCCGGTGATCTGCGGCCGCTGTGGAGCGACGCGATCCTGAAGGAGGCCATCGACGCCGCCCACCGGGAGGGCGCCCGCGTCACCGCGCACGTCTTCGGCGAGGACGCGCTGCCCGGCCTGATCAGCGCCGGCATCGACTGCCTCGAGCACGGCACCGGACTCACCGACGACACCATCGAGATGATGGCCGAACACGGCACCGCCCTGGTGCCCACCCTGGTCAATATCGACACCTTCCCCGATATCGCCGACAGCGCCGGCAAATTCCCGGTCTACGCCGCCCATATGCGCGATCTGCACCGCCGGGTCCGCGACACCGTCGCCGACGCCCATGCGGCGGGGGTGCCGATCTACACCGGCACCGACGCCGGCGGTTCGATCGTGCACGGCCGCATCGCCGACGAGATCGACGCGCTGGCCGGGGCCGGGTTGTCGCGGCACGAGGCGCTGGCGGCGGCGTCGTGGCGGGCGCGTGAATGGCTCGGCCGACCGGGTATCGAGGACGGCGCACCGGCCGATTTCGTCGTCTACCGCACCGATCCGCGGTCGAGCCGCGACGCGCTCGACGCCCCGGCATACGTCGTCCTGCGCGGGCGGGTGTACCCGGGCCGCGATCCCGTCACCGGACACCGGTAGGGGCGTCGGCGCGACGAACGTTCGGCAACGGCGCTGGTCATCGATCTCCGCATGCTCGGCGAACGGTCCGCTCGATGCAAGGGCGATTTCTCCGGGTGCGGGCGCATCTGGCACAATGAACGACCGTCCTCGTCGACGACCGCGACCCGCTCGCGGGGCCGTGTTCGAGGACAGTGTCAGCCCGTCTCCGGTTACGTACCGCGCGGCGGTCACACACTCAACGCAAAACCGGGCCCACACCCCGTGCGGGCTGCTGAATTGCGCCGTGACCACTCAGGCTGCCCCCGGGCGGCCGCCATCGAAAGGCATCGATACAGCCATGGCTGTCAAGATCAAGCTGACCCGTCTGGGCAAGATCCGCAACCCCCAGTACCGCATCGTCATCGCCGATGCGCGCACCCGCCGCGACGGCCGCGCCATCGAGAACGTCGGCAAGTACCACCCGAAGGAAGAGCCCTCGCTGATCGAGGTCGACTCCGAGCGCGTGCAGTACTGGCTGGGCGTCGGCGCGCAGCCGACCGAGCCGGTCAAGCGTCTGCTGGAGATCACCGGTGACTGGCAGAAGTTCAAGGGCCTGCCGGGCGCCGAGGGCACCCTGAAGGTCAAGGCCGCCAAGCCGAGCAAGCTGGACCTGTTCAACGCCGCCCTGGCCGCCGCCGACAGCGAGCCGGTCGCCGAGGCCGTCACCCCCAAGAAGAAGAAGTCCAAGGCCGCCGAGGGCGAGGGTGAGGCCGAGGCCGCGACCGAGGCTGCCGAGTAATGAGTGCGGTCGTCGCCGATGCCGTCGAGCACCTGGTGCGCGGCATCGTCGCCAATCCGGACGACGTGCGCGTCGATCTGATCACCAGCCGGCGGGGACGCACCGTCGAGGTCCACGTCCACCCGGACGATCTGGGCAAGGTGATCGGCCGCGGCGGTCGTACCGCGACCGCGCTGCGCACCCTGGTCGCCGGTATCGGTGGCCGGGGTATCCGGGTCGACGTGGTCGACACCGATCAGTAGATGGAACTGGTAGTCGGGCGGGTCGCCAAATCGCACGGTGTGCGCGGCGAACTCGTGGTCGAGGTACGTACCGACGAACCCGAACTCCGCTTCGCTCCCGGCGCCCGCCTGCGTGGCCGGGCGCCGAAAAGTGAGGCGGTGGACATATTCACGGTGGAGTCGGCCCGAGAGCATTCGGGCCGGCTTCTCGTCCGTCTCGAGGGTGTCGGCGATCGCACCGCCGCGGATGCGTTGCGCGGCACTCTGTTTCTCGTCGACACCGATGATCTTCCGCCCTCGGAGGATCCCGACGAGTTCTACGATCACGAACTCGAGGGACTGAGCGTGCGGCTCGCGGACGGGACCGAGATCGGCACCGTGAACGAGGTATTGCATTCGGCCGCAGGCGAATTGCTGTCGATCCGGGCCGGTGCGGGCGCCGGGGGGCGCGCCGGTCGTGAAATTCTGGTGCCCTTCGTCACCGCGATCGTGCCGACCGTGTCGCTCGCCGAGGGCGTGATCGTGATCGACCCACCCGAAGGCCTGCTGGACGAGGAGTAGTGATGGCCACCGGAGCCGACGAACCCGCGCAGCGCTCGTCAGCTCTGCGCATCGACGTCGTCACCATCTTCCCCGAATATCTCGAGCCGCTGCGAACGGCGTTGCTGGGCAAGGCGATCGAGAAGGGCATTGTCGAACTCGACGTGCACAATCTGCGGCGCTGGACCCACGATGTGCACCAGTCGGTCGACGATGCGCCCTACGGGGGCGGTCCGGGCATGGTCATGAAACCCGTCGTCTGGGGTGATGCGCTCGACGAGGTGTGCCCGGACGAGGCATTGCTCGTCGTCCCGACGCCGGCCGGCGTGCCGTTCACTCAGGAGACGGCCCAGCGCTGGTCTGCCGAATCGCATCTGGTCTTCGCCTGCGGCCGCTACGAGGGTATCGATCAGCGTGTCTTCGACGATGCCGCCCGCCGGGTCCGGGTGGAAGAGGTCAGCATCGGCGACTACGTCCTGATCGGCGGGGAGGCCGCCGTGCTCGTGATGACCGAGGCGGTGGTGCGCCTGATCCCCGGGGTACTGGGCAATCAGGCCTCCCACCAACAGGATTCGTTCTCCGACGGCTTGCTCGAAGGCCCCAGCTACACCCGGCCGGTGAGCTGGCGCGGACTCGATGTGCCCGAAATTCTGCTGTCGGGCAATCACGCGCGCATCGAGGCGTGGCGGCATGACCAATCGGTGCTGCGGACCAGGCAGCGGCGCCCGGATCTGCTGCCGCCGGAGTAACCGAAAACTCTGCGCGACAGGACTTCACCGCGCCGTGATCCGGCATTCGCGCCGCCGTCGTATCGCGTGCCGAACATCGCCGACGCGCCCGTGACGGGGTGCGGATGTGCGGCCGCCGGGAACATCGGGGTCGATCGCGGTGACGAGATCGGCGAGGCTGTGGCCAGCCAATTTTCGGCCGTTCCCGTCCCTGGCGCGCCGACACCGGGTGCGGCTGTGCGAGCACCGGCCGCTCCACCTGGTCTGCTGTCGGCGGCCGACGGTAGTGTCAGCCAGCGTGACGACAGCCTCCGAACCCGTCAGCACCGAAGCAACCACCGGCACGGAAGCCTCCGTGGGCACCGCTCCGGCCGATGCCCCCGCCACCGGCAAGGTCCGCCTGGCCAGTGTCGGCAGGCGGATCGCCGAGGAGCTCTCGGTCCGTGACGAACAGGTCCGTGCCGCCGTAGAGCTGCTCGACGGCGGGTCGACCGTGCCGTTCATCGCCCGCTATCGCAAGGAGGTGACGGGCGGGCTCGACGACGCGCAGCTGCGGCAACTGGAGGAGCGGCTGCACTACCTGCGCGAACTCGACGAGCGCCGGAACTCGATCCTGGAATCCATTCGCGGGCAGGGCAAATTGGATGCCGCGCTGGAACAGCAGATCATGCTCGCGGAGACCAAGGCCCGCCTCGAGGACATCTACCTGCCCTACAAGCCCAAGCGGCGCACCAAGGCGCAGATCGCCCGCGAAGCCGGGCACGAGCCGGTCGCGGACGCCCTCATCGGCGACCCCGCCACCGATCCGGCCGGCTACACCGCCGAACAGCTCGACGGCGCCCGCGCGATTCTCGTGGAGCGATTCGCCGAAGACGCCGACCTCGTCGGTGAACTGCGCGAATTGATGTGGGAGCGCGGACAGGTCACCTCTCGGGTCCGGACCGGCAAGGAAGAGGCCGGGGCCAAATTCGCCGACTACTTCGAATTCAGCGAACCCTTCGCCAAACTGCCCTCGCACCGCATCCTCGCGCTGTTGCGCGGCGAGAAGGAAGACGTGCTGAGCCTGTCGCTCGAACCCGACACCGAGGAACCGGAACCGGGGCAGCGCACCATCTACGAGGGCCGCATCGCGCACAAGTTCGGCATCGCCGACCAGGGGCGCCCGGCCGACACCTGGCTGCTGGACACGGTGCGCTGGGCGTGGCGGACCAAGCTGCAGGTCAGCCTCGGCATCGATATCCGGATGCGGTTGCGGCAGTCCGCGGAGAAGGACGCCGTCGACATCTTCGCCGCCAATCTGCGTGACCTGCTGCTCGCCGCACCGGCCGGCACCCGCACCACCATGGGCCTGGATCCGGGCTACCGCACCGGCGTGAAGGTGGCCGTGGTGGACGGCACCGGCAAGGTGGTGGCCACCGAGACGATCTACCCGCACAAGCCGCAGGGGCAGACCGAGAAGTCACTGGCCGTCCTCGGCGCGCTGGTGGCGCGGTTCGACGTGGAGCTCATCGCGATCGGCAACGGCACCGCTTCCCGGGAGACCGACGCCCTTGCCGCGGAACTGATTTCGCGGATCGGTGCGACGCCCGGCGCGCGGAAGCCGACCAAGATCGTGGTGTCGGAAGCGGGCGCCTCGGTGTATTCCGCCTCCGCGTATGCCTCGCAGGAGCTGCCGGAACTGGACGTCTCGTTGCGCGGCGCGGTCTCGATCGCGCGCCGGCTGCAGGATCCGCTGGCCGAACTGGTGAAGATCGAGCCGAAGTCCATCGGCGTCGGCCAGTACCAGCACGACGTCTCCGAGACGTTGCTGGCCCGGTCGCTGGGCGCCGTGGTCGAGGATGCGGTGAACGCGGTCGGTGTCGACGTCAACACCGCCTCGGTGCCGCTGCTGTCCCGCGTCTCCGGCATCGCGTCCTCGGTCGCGGAATCGATTGTGGCGCATCGTGATCAGAACGGACCCTTCCGCAGTCGCACCGCGCTGCTCGGTGTTCCGCGGCTGGGCCCCAAGGTGTTCGAACAGTGCGCGGGCTTCCTGCGCATCCGCGGCGGCGACGATCCGCTGGATTCCTCGGCCGTGCACCCCGAGGCCTATCCGGTGGTGCGCCGGATGCTGGAGGCGACCGGACGCGACGTACCCGGCCTGATCGGCAACACCTCCGCCCTGCGGGCACTGCGGCCGAGCGAATTCACCGACGAGAAATTCGGTGTGCCGACCGTCACCGACATCATCGCCGAACTCGAGAAGCCCGGCCGTGACCCGCGCCCGGAGTTCAAGACCGCCGAATTCGCCGCCGGGGTGGAGAAGGTCGCCGACCTCGAACCCGGCATGGTGCTCGAAGGTGTGGTGACGAACGTGGCCGCCTTCGGCGCCTTCGTCGATGTGGGTGTCCATCAGGACGGACTCGTCCACGTCTCGGCGATGTCGCATTCGTTCGTCCGCGATCCCCGCGAGATCGTGAAGTCCGGTGACGTGGTGAAGGTGAAGGTGCTGGAGGTCGACGTCGCCCGCCAGCGCATCGGCCTGAGCCTGCGCCTGGACGACGAGCCCGGCGCCGGCAAGGCCGAGAAGGGCGGCGCGGGCCAGCGCGGCGGGCAGAACCGTGGTGGTCAGCCGCGCGGCGGCCAGGGCAATCAGGGCCGTGGCGGCCAGGATCGTGGCGGTCAGGATCGCGGTGGACAGAACCGCGGCGGCGGCCAGAACAGCGGCGGCCAGAACAAGGGGCAGGGCCGAAACCAGCAGCGCCGCAGCGCGCCCGAGCCGTCGGGCGCGATGGCGGATGCGCTGCGCCGCGCCGGTTTCGGGCGGTAGGACCCCGGCGGCCGTCGCATGCGGGTTTGTCCCGACCGCGGCGGCCGGGTACGGGACAATGGACTCGCGGGTTCGATCTCGGTGATCGGCCCCGCGGGGCATCACTACCCCGACCCCGGTTCCGAGTGAGGGGACGACGGCTGTGCGGCGCTGGTTCGACGACGCGATTCTCGCGGAGGGACGCCTGCCGTTGCTGTGCTTCCTGCTCGGCTTCATCGTCGGATTCCTGCTGATCCGGCTCAGTGTGCGGATGATTCGCAAGCAGGTGCGCTGGTGGCCCGGCAACCTGCGCGCCGGCAACGTGCACATCCACCACATGGTGTTCGGGGTGGTGCTGGTGCTGACGTCGGGACTGGGCATGGTCGCGACCTACAACAGTGGGGTCGGCACCATCTCCGCGCTCGCCTCGACGTTCGGTGTCGGTGCGGCGCTGGTGCTCGACGAATTCGCGCTGATCTATTACCTGCGCGACGTGTACTGGGAGGAGCAGGGGCGCACATCGGTCGATGCGGTGTTCGTCGCGGTGGCCGTCACAGGGCTGCTGTTGCTCGGCTTCCATCCGCTGTGGTTGCTCGACGTCAACGACATCCGGCACGACGGCAGCGTCGCGGGGCGCAGCTTCCTCGGCATCTTCGCGCTGGTGAATCTGGTGCTGGCCGCGATCGTCATCGCCAAGGGCAAGATCTGGACCGGATTGTTCGGCATGTTCTTCCTGCCGTTGCTGGTCGTGGGCGCCCTGCGGCTGAGCCGGCCGGGCGCGCCGTGGGCGCGCTGGCGCTACGGCGAGCGCCGCCGCCTGATGTACCGGGCAGTCGTGCGCGAACGCCGGTACCGGCGCCCGGTGATCCGGGCCAAGATTTTCGTACAGGATCTGGTCGCCGGGAAGCCCGATGTCGCCCACGTCCGCAGCGCCGCCGAGGAAGAGTTGGCGCGGACCGTGGTCCCCGCTCCGCCCGCCCACCTGCGCACCAGGGCCATGCGGGCCTCGATGCACGACGGTCCGGTCCGGACGAACTCTGCCGAGACGTCGCCACCTGCGGATACGCCGCGACCGGCCGATGCGGACGGCCTGACCGCGGCCCACCCCCACCATTCCGGACACTGACGCCCGGACCGCGCGGACTTCGGGGGGCGATTTTTCGTGCAGCGGCCTGATCTGGCACAATGCTCAGGTTGCTCTGGGCGAATTCGGCCCGGCGCACCGCCCACTATCCGGAGCACGAACCGGCCGAGCAGTTGCCGCCAGGTTCCTCTGTTCACGCGAACTTCCAAAGGACGGAAATGAACACCCTCGACTTCGTCGACGAAAAGTCGCTGCGCACCGACATCCCGGACTTCCGCCCGGGTGACACGGTGAACGTGCACGTGAAGGTTATCGAAGGTAACAAGGAGCGCATCCAGGTCTTCAAGGGTGCGGTCATCCGCCGCCAGGGCGGCGGCATCCGCGAGACCTTCACCGTGCGCAAGGTGTCGTTCGGCGTTGGTGTCGAGCGCACCTTCCCGGTACACAGCCCCAACATCGACCACATCGATGTGGTGACCCGCGGCGACGTCCGCCGGGCCAAGCTGTACTACCTGCGCGATCTGCGTGGCAAGGCCGCCAAGATCAAGGAGAAGCGCTGAACATCAGGGCTCTGCCCGTTCACGCCTGCCCCCGGTCCTCGCGACCGGGGGTTTTCCCTTTTCCGGCCGGGATGCGCCCCGAGATGCCCGCCTTCCCGGCGCGCAGGGTGCGCCGGGGCGACGACGAACATGGCTGCGGGATAACCTGTTCGGCGTGGCAGACGAAAGCGAGTCGGTGGCGGTGCCCGGAGCCGATGACAACCGTGCCGGTGGCGAACGCAAAGGCGAGTCCGCATCGCGCAGCCGGCGAGGCAGGCGCAAGCGCAAGCAGCGGCCCTTCTGGCAGGAACTGCCGATCCTGATCGTCATCGCCGCCGTGATCGCGGCGCTGGTGGTGAATTTCATCGGCCGGCCCTATGTGATCCCGTCACAGTCGATGGAACCGACCCTGCACGGCTGTGCCGGCTGCACGGGCGACCGGATCTACGTCGAGAAGCTGAGCTACGACTTCGGGGATCCCAAGCCCGGCGACGTCGTGGTCTTCGTCGGACCGAGCGGCTCCTGGAACAAGTCCTACCACTCCAACCGCTCCAGCAATGTCGCCGTGCGCGGTGTGCAGAACTTCTTCTCATTCTTCGGATTGGTGCCGCCGGACGAGAACGACCTGGTCAAGCGCGTGATCGCGACCGGCGGTCAAACCGTGCAGTGCTGCGATGCGCAGGGCCGGGTGATGGTCGACGGCAAACCGCTCGACGAGCCCTACGCGCACTACATCTATCCCTATCAGCCGGGGCTGGCCTATGCGACCAAGGTGGCCGGCGGGCTGTCGATCGACCCGCGCGGTCGCGAATTCGGCCCGGTCAAGGTGCCCGACGGCAATCTGTGGGTGATGGGTGACAACCGCAACGAATCCGCGGATTCGCGCGCTCATGTCGACGACGAGTACTCCGGTACCGTGCCGATCGACGCTGTGCGCGGTAAAGCGGTGTTCAAGATCTGGCCGCCGAACCGGATCGGCCCGGTCAAGTCACAGAATCCGCAGACGAACTGAGGCGCGCGGCGCGAGATAATCGAGTCACGGGATAGTCGAACGGTAGGTGCAGTGGCGGAGACATCGCGACGCACGACGCGCAACGGTAAGGGCGGCAAGATCATCCGGCCGGTGGTTCGCACAGGGGATTGGCCGCCGCGAGTGGTGATGCGGCGGGCCGGTGGCCTGCGCACCCTGGAAGCGGCGCTGATCCGCAGCGGCCTCGGCCCCGTCGCGGGTGTCGACGAGGCCGGCCGGGGATGCTGCGCCGGCCCGCTCGTGGTCGCGGCCTGTCTGCTCGCGCCCAAGGCGTACGATTCCCTTGCGGGACTGGACGATTCGAAGAAGCTGACCGAGGCCGTGCGCGAGCAGCTGTATCCGGTGATCGTGCGCCGGGCGCTGGCCTGGAAGGTCGTGGTGATCCCCGCCTGGGAGATCGACGCGATCGGCATTCACGTCGCCAATATCGAGGGCATGCGCCGGGCCGTGGCGGGTCTGGAGGTGCGGCCCGGCTACGTACTCACCGACGGCTTCCGGGTGCCGGGCATCAGCGTTCCGTCGCTGCCGGTGATCGGCGGTGACGCGGCGGCGGCGTGTATTGCCGCGGCCAGCATTCTGGCCAAGGTCACCCGCGACCGGATGATGGTCGAGATGGATCGTGACCTGCCCGGATACGGTTTCGCCGCGCACAAGGGCTACAACACACCCGAACATCTGGCGGCGCTGGAGCGGCTGGGGCCCAGCGACGAACACCGCCGGTCGTGGCGCAACGTGCGGGGCACCGAGGCCGGGGAGACCGGGCGGGTGGCTGCCGATCCGGCCCATGCGGGATGATGTGACCTACAGCGTTCGTGGCGATAGAGGAGGATATTCCACCCGATGAGCGAGCGGAGCGAGGCATGAGCGCCGAGGACCTCGAGAAGTACGAAACCGAGATGGAACTCTCGCTGTATCGCGAGTACAAGGACATCGTCGGTCAGTTCTCGTACGTCGTCGAGACCGAACGCCGCTTCTATCTGGCCAATTCTGTCGAGTTGCGCCCGCAGAACGCCGACGGTGAAGTGTATTTCGAAGTGCGGATGTCGGACGCGTGGGTGTGGGACATGTATCGGCCCGCCCGCTTCGTCAAACACGTCCGCGTGATCACGTTCAAGGATGTGAACATCGAGGAACTGGAGAAGCCGGACCTGCGCCTGCCCGAATAGTCGTAGGCCGCGAGACCCGTCCCACCTGGGGCGATCGGTTGCCGGCACCGCCGTTGATCCACAGCCCCGGGTTCATCCACAGACTTTCTGTTTCCGCAGGTGAGGCCCGCGGGCCGCGATCACGCCGACGGCATCCTGAGCGGGTGGCACACAATCTGGCGCTCGGCGCCCACGGAGAAGAACTGGCCGCGCAGTTCCTGCAGGGGGCCGGGATGCGGATCGTCGAACGAAACTGGCGGTGTCGCTACGGCGAACTGGACCTCATCGTCCGGGAGTCCGATACCACCGCCTTCGTCGAGGTCAAGACGCGTTCCGGGCTGGGGTTCGGTACACCGGCCGAGTCGGTGACCTTCGCCAAACAGCAGCGCATCCGGCGGCTGGCGCTGCTGTGGCTGGCCGAACAGAGCGGACCGTGGCGGCGAGTCCGCTTCGATGTGGTGTCGGTCCTGCTGCTGCCGGGCCGGGACCCGCAGATCGAGCATGTCCGGGCGGCCTTCTGATGGCCCTGGGACGCGCTCATTCGGTGGCTGTGACCGGGGTGGACGGACAACTCGTCGAGATCGAGGCCGATATCGGGCAGGGGCTGCCGTCGGTCCACCTGGTCGGGCGCCCGGACACCACGTTGCAGGAATCGCGGGACCGGGTCCGGGCCGCGGTGGCGAACTCGGGGGAGAAGTGGCCCGACGGGCGTGTGATTCTCGCCCTGTCGCCCGCGACGCTGCCGAAAGTCGGCAGCGTGTACGACCTGGCATTGGCCGCGGCCGTACTGCACGCCGGCGATTCGGTGCCCGGCGCGAAGCTCGCCGGTACGGTCCTGCTCGGCGAACTGGCCCTCGACGGCCGGGTTCGGCGGGTGCGCGGCATTCTCCCCGCCGTGCTGGCGGCGCGGACCGCCGGCCGCCGGACCGTCGTGGTGCCCGAGTCGGTGCTCGGTGAGGCCGGGCTGGTGGACGGCATCACCGTCCTCGGTGCGCCGACACTGCGGGCACTCATCGACTGGCTGCGCGGTGACGGCGAATTGTCGGCCCCGGACGGCAGCTACACCGCCCCGCGGCGAAGTATCGGCGATCTCAACGAGGTGGTCGGGCAGGACGAGGCGCGCTGGGCGTTGGAGGTGGCCGCGGCCGGCGGCCATCATCTGCTGTTGACCGGGCCGCCCGGCATCGGCAAAACGATGTTGGCGCAACGACTTCCGGGGTTGCTGCCGGCATTGACGGAATCGGAGTCACTGGAGGTCACCCCATCCATTCGGTGGCCGGGACGTTGTCGGACGATCATCCGCTCATCACGACGGCGCCGTTCGTGGCGCCGCACCATTCGACATCGGTGTCGGCGATGGTCGGCGGCGGTTCCGGATCCGCGCGTCCGGGGGCCGTCAGCCGTGCGCACCGCGGTGTCCTCTTCCTCGACGAATGTGCCGAGATCGGCACCAAGGTGCTGGAGGCGTTGCGAACTCCGTTGGAGGAGGGCGAGGTTCGCATCGCCCGCCGCGACGGCGTGGCTCGATATCCGGCACGCTTCCAGCTCATCCTGGCGGCGAACCCCTGCCCGTGTGCTCCCGCCCGCGACGTCGACTGCATCTGTGCGCCCCTGGCCCGCCGCAGGTATCTGGGCAAACTGTCGGGGCCGCTGATGGATCGCATCGACATCTGGGTCCAGATGCACGCGCACGCCGCCGGAACGTTCACCCCGTCCGACGCCGAATCCAGTGTCGTCGTGCGGGAACGGGTCGAGCTGGCGCGGCAGGTCGCGGCGCGGCGCTGGTCCGAGTACGGGTGGACCGTCAACGCCGAGGTGCCGGGACATGTCCTGCGCCAGCGCTTCCGGTTGCCGGCCGATGCGCTGGCACCGGTGGAGAGTGCGCTGCGGCAGGGCCGGATGTCCGCCCGCGGTGCCGACCGGGCGATCCGAGTCGCCTGGACCGTCTGCGACTTACGCGGGGGAGAGGTGCCGTCGGCGCAGGATGTCCTGCAGGCGTTGAACTTTCGGCAACGCGGCGTGTCCTGAGTCGTTTTGCGCCGGACTTCGGCGCCCATCGTCTGGGCGTGGGCGTGGGCGTGGGCGTGGGCGTGGGCGTGGGCGTGGGCGTGGGCGTGGGCGTGGGCGTGGGCGTGGGCGTGGGCGTGGGCGTGGGCGTGGGCGTGGGTACGGAGCGTGAGGCGTTGTGGGGCGCGTAAGGCGTGGGGGCGTGGGGACCGGTGACCGAATGCGCAGTAAGGGAGGGAATAAATGATTCGCAGAACGATGGGCCGCACGGGAACGGGGATCGCCGAACGCGTTCGGAGTCGAGATCGAGCGGCCAGGCACGGTGTTTTTCGCCGGGCGGGGGACGACATGACCGCGACGCCGGGCTGTCGATTTCCGCGGCACCACCGGCATGCGTGCCGCGTCGGCGGCGAGACGGAGGTGTGGCGGTGACCGGTCACGATGTCGGCATGGACGGCGATTCGGGTGGTGGTGTCGCGTCTCTGCTGACTGTCGACGCGGACGAACGGCGGCTGGCATGGGTCTATCTGTCTCGCGTGGTGGAGGGTCCGTGTCCGGCGTTGTCGGCGCTGATCGCGCGCGTCGGCGTGGTGGAGGCGGCGCGTGCGGTGCGTGAATGCGATCTGCCCGAATCGCTGCGTGGTCCGACCGAACGCCGGCGCGAAGTCGACCGTGCCGAACGCGATCTCGAGCTGATGGCGCGCATCGGTGGACGCGTGATCACTCCCGACGACCCGGAGTGGCCGCAGTGGCGCCTGCTGGGCCTGACCCAGCTCGACCCGGCCCGCGACGCCGACGCCGCGGTGCCGCTGGTGCTGTGGGCCCGCGGTCCGTTGTCGTTGCAGCAGTACACCGAACAAGCCCTCGCCGTGGTGGGCGCTCGCTGCTCCTCCGGATACGGCGAACAGGTCACCGCCGAACTCGCGGGTGAACTGGCCGCGCACGGTTGGACGATCGTGTCCGGAGCGGCATTCGGCATCGACGGGATGGCGCATCGTGCGGCGCTGGCCGTCGGCGCCCCCACCATCGCCGTACTGGCCTGCGGCGTCGACCGCCCCTATCCCGCTCAGCACGAACGCCTGCTGGCCGAGATCGCCGAAACGGGTGTGGTGGTGAGCGAATACCCGCCCGGCGCCGCTGCTCTCAAACACCGGTTCCTGGCGCGGAACCGTTTGATCGCGGCCCTGTCCGACGGCGTGCTGGTGGTCGAGGCGGGCATGCGCAGCGGTGCGCGCAATACCGCGAAATGGGCTCGGCGCCTGGGCCGTCCGGCCCTCGCGGTGCCGGGGCCGATCACCGCCGCGGCGTCGGTCGGCTGCCACCGCATGATCCGCGACCGGGAAGCGATCCTCGTCACTCGCGTCGACGAAATCCACGACGAGGTCGGGCCACTGCGCCTGTCGCTGCCCACGGGTAGCGAGGTCGGTGCGAATCTCGCCGGGGACCAGGCGGCGGTCTTCGCCGATTTGCCGGTGGCCGGTTCGCGCCTGCCGAAACAGATCGCCGACGAGAGCGGCCTCACCATCCACGCGGTGCGCGCGGCACTGGTCGCCCTCGAGGTCGCCGGGCTGGTCGGGTCCGACAGTTCGGGGTGGTTCCGCACCGTGCGAAAGGGGGCGTGAAAGGTCAGTACGACGTGATCGGGGTGCAAGTGCGTCTGGCTGTCGACGTGCTCGGCGGTGGTGGGTCTGACGGTCGGTGGTGAGCGGATGTCCCGGTCGAGAGATACCGGGGTGGCCGAACGACGCCACCGGAAGCCGGGCGAGGGAGGGTGTGCGGGTTCTGCGGGATGCTGTCGGCGCGGGGGCTTGCGCGCGGGGCGGCCGCCGGTGAACGTGGAGAAATGGACGGATTACCGGGCGATCTTGCGGATCTGCTCGAGCAGTACGAACGGCACCTGCTTCTCGGACGCAACCGGTCCGCGCACACGGTGCGGGCCTATCTCGGGGATGCGCGATCTCTGCTGGAACATCTGTGCGCCCGCTCGCCCGATGCCGCGGTGGGAGAGATCGATCTGCCGCTGTTGCGTTCGTGGTTGGCCGGACAGTCGGCCGGGGGCGCCGCCCGCACCACCATGGCGCGGCGTGCCTCGGCCGCACGGACGTTCACCGCCTGGTTGACGCACACCGGCCGCCTCGCGGCCGATCCCGGCCCACGGCTGGGCTCGGCGCGTGCACACCGGGTCCTGCCCGCCGTCCTGGGCAAGGACCAGGCCGACGCGGCCATGAACGCCGCCGAATCCGGTGCGGCGCAGCGCGACCCGATGGCGCTGCGGGATCGGCTCGTCGTGGAGATGTTGTACGCCACCGGGATCCGGGTCAGCGAACTGTGCGGGCTCGACATCGACGACGTCGACCGGGGCAGGAGGCTGGTCCGGGTATTGGGCAAGGGCAACAAGGAGCGCTCGGTACCGTTCGGCCTGCCCGCCGACCGGGCATTGGAGAATTGGCTCAACTTCGGGCGCCCGCACCTCGCCACCGCCGAATCCGGGCGAGCGCTGCTGCTCGGCCGGCGCGGCCGCAGACTGAATCAGCGCCAGGCCAGAACCGTTGTCCACGAGGTCGTTTCGGCGGTTCCGGGAGCGCCGGACCTGGGTCCGCACGGCTTGCGCCACACCGCTGCCACCCATCTGCTGGAAGGGGGAGCAGACCTGCGTGTGGTCCAGGAACTGCTCGGCCACGCCAGTATGGCGACCACCCAGCTCTACACCCACGTCTCGATCGAACGCCTGAAACGGGTGCACGACCAGGCCCACCCCCGCGCCTGAGCAGCGCGGCGATGGACGACCCGCGGGAGCGCGGCGATGGTGTCGTCTGGCTGCTGAGCTCAACGCTCGGATGCGAAGCCTCCGATCAGAAGGTGGACCAAGGCGAAGATTTTCGCGTCGCCGCCTACGGCCCGATCATGTCGTCACCCACGGCTTAGCCTCGCCTAGGGGCGGATGGCGTCGATGTAGCGGCCGGCGATGAAGTGCTGGATCGCGCGGACGACGGGGCCACCGAGTTTCGTGTACCAGGTGGCGGGACGGGAGAAGGCGGCCACCACGCCGTACACCGTCTCGTCGGCGGGGTCGTATTCCACCGCGAAGAGTTCCTCGCCGATTTCCGGATGCCCCGGCAGGGTTCCGTAGGCGAAGCCGCGGCGGGTCGGTTCGTCGACCACGTAGATGACTCGGCAGGGTGCCGTGATGCCGAGACCGGCGATGCCCAGCCGCACCGTGAGGGCTGTTCCCGGTTCGGCGACCGGGGTATCGGCGTGCTGGAAGATGCCGGTGCCACGCTGCATGCGGTAGGCCCGGATCTGATCGCCGGCGGAGTCGAACAGCGCTCGTCCGCTGCCGATGCGGCGGCGCAGGCGGAAGTGGTGATAGCCGGGCGGGAATTCTCCGGCGGTCGCTCCGACTTCCGGATAGGTGAACGGCTCGGCGGCCGCGGAATTCGCCATATCCCCATCCTCGCTCGCGGCGGGAGTGACACACCAGGGATACCGGAGCGACGCAGCCCACCGAATTTATCACCGATATACTCCGAGCTATCGGAGATAAGTCGTGCTACGCTACCTTAGGTAACCCTAATATCGGAGGTATCGCACTGTGGCTCGTACCCGCACCAAACTGTCCTTCGAGGTCAGGCGCACCCGACGACTGACCGACCACCTGATCCGGGTGTACCTGGGCGGTCCGGGATTCGCTGGATTCCAGCCGAACGGATTCACCGACGCCTACGTCAAACTGCTGTTCCCCGGCCCCGACGGCGAGACGATGCGCACTTACACCGTGAGCGCCATCGATACCGAGGCCGAGGAGATCGCCATCGATTTCGTCTATCACGGTGACGAGGGTGTGGCAGGGCCGTGGGCGGCCGCGGCTCGGCCCGGCGACCCCATCGAACTCTTCGGGCCGGGAGGTGCGTATTCCCCCAGGCCCGAGGCGGATTGGCATCTGCTCGCCGGTGACGAGGCCGCCCTGCCCGCCATCGCCGCCGCATGTGTCGCCCTGCCGTCCGATGCCGTCGGCCGGGTGTTCGTCGAAATCGCCGGTCCCGCAGACGAATTGGATGTCCCGCGCCCCGCGGCGGTCGAACTCGACTGGGTGCATCGCGGGGATCGCGCCCCGGGCGAAGCGCTCGCCGCCGCGGTCCGTGCCGAGCCCTGGCGCGAGGGCCGCGTGCACGTCTTCATCCATGGTGAGGCCGACAAGATCATGCACGATCTGCGGCGCTATATCCGCACCGAACGCGGGGTGCCCGCCGATTGGGCCTCGATCTCCGGCTACTGGCGGCGCGGGCGCACCGAGGAGGGCTTCCGGCAGTGGAAGCGCGAACTGTCCGACCAGGAATCCGGTGCCGCCGAGGCCGTTCGCTAGACCGGCGCGGGCCGCCGCCGGGCTCCGGCGAGCGTCCGAGGGCCCCGCAGGTCGCACCGGCAGCAGGCGCACCGGGGCGTGTCGCACGAGGACCAGCGGGTCGAGATAGTCGCGGCCGCGCCGCAGACCCCAATGCAGGCAGACGCCGGGGCAGCCCGCATGTCCGGGTTGCAGCGTCCCCAGCACCGACCCGCGCTCGACTCGGCGGCCGACCGGCACATCCGCTCGCACCGGCTCGTAGGTCGTGCGCAGTCCGCCCGGATGGTCGACCGAGACAACCGGTTTGCCGCCCACTTCACCAGCGAACACCACGATTCCGGCGCCGGCGGCGAGTACCGACTGTCCGGCGGCGCCCGCGAGATCGACTCCGCGATGGCCCGGGAGCCAATTCTGCGGCGGTTTGTCGAAACCGCGCACGACGGCGGGGCGCGGCTGCAGCGGCCAGCCGAATCCGGTCGCGGGCGTGGCGTTCGCCGTGGTGGCGCCGCAGGTCACGGCCACCGCCGCCGCCCCCAGGAGAAGTATCGACATCCAGCGCATGCGTCCACCCTCGCCGGAACCGAGGGACATGGAAAGATCGGTTTCGGCGTGTGTGGACAACTCGGAAGCATGTGAACAGGGCGCGTTCCCGGCGAGACGTTGTGCTGGTCCCCACGGTCCGCTGGGTCCGTCCCGAGGAAGGGGCAGGTCGATGGTCGAGTGTCGTGATGTCGCCGACCCGATCACGGCCGCATCGGTCGCCGCGACGATGCGCCCGGTGGAAAGGCAAGTGGCCGTTCGCGATTCGTCCGGCTCCCCGCGCCGGGCGCGCAGGGGGTCCGGTTCATGAGTGCCGAAACGCCCGAGCCCGCCGAGTCCGCGTCACCGGACTCGAGCGGCGGCGGAGCCGGCTCGTCCGTCGGCCGCGATGTCGAGTCCTCGCCGGGCCGCGCGACCCAGTCGTCGCCCACACCCGCGTCCTCGCCCGCTCCCGCGGCCGCGTCGTCGCCCACTCCCGGCGAGGGTCCCGAGCTCGACTACCGATTCACCCTCGCCGGTGAACGCACCTTCCTCGCCTGGATCCGCACCGCCCTCGGCCTGCTCGCGGGCGGGGTCGCGGTGCACGAGTTGGTGCAGCCGTTCGGGCATCACGACATCCGATCGGTGCTGGCGATCAGTTGCATCGTGCTGTCGGCCGTCATCGCGCTCGGCGCGTTCGGCCGCTGGCGGCTGGTGGGCGCGGCGATGCGGGCGGGCCGCCCGCTCCCGACCACGGTGATGGTGCCGATTCTGGCGATCGGGATCGCCGTCATCGCCATGCTGGCCGGAATCGGATTGCTGCTGTCATGACCGCGATCCCGCCGAATCGTCCGCCCGCCGCCCCGGCCGACCGCGGTTTGCAGGCCGAGCGGACGGCGTTGTCCTGGTGGCGGACCGCCGTGGGTGCCATGGCCAATGCGCTGCTGTTCCTGCACGTCGCCTTGACCAGCGGTGACCGCGCAGCCACCGTGCTCGCGCTCGTGGCGATCGGCGCGCTGGCGGTGATCACCATCGTCTGTGTGGTGCGCAGCCGGACCCTGCACACCCATGCGTGGGGGAGTTGGAGCGACGGGCGGGTCGCGATGGCGGCGACCAGTGCGGCGATCTGCGTCGTGGCGTCGGTGGCGCTCGTGGTGGCGTTGCTGGAGTCGACGCCCGGCTGGCATCTCTGAGCTGATCTGCGCATCGGCAGGTTGCCCGGCGTCCGCTGGGCGGGGGTGGGAATCCGGGCGCTGACCACCCCGTTTATGTTCTCACCTGCGCTGGTCGTAGACTGGCAACGCGGTTCGCTGTACGCGGATCGACTTCGCGCGTCCGATCACGGTGCCGTCGGCTGGTCCTCCCGAATTTTTCCGGAAGGTCCGGCGGCCACGGACGCCAGGGCAGAGATCGACCCTCGATTTCTGCGTCAACCGGCTCAGAAAGGCGGGTACGCAGCTATGGCTGTCGTAACCATGAAGCAGCTGCTCGACAGCGGCGCACACTTCGGTCACCAGACCCGGCGGTGGAACCCGAAGATGAAGCGGTTCATCTTCACCGACCGCAACGGCATCTACATCATCGACCTGCAGCAGACGCTGACCTACATCGACAAGGCCTACGAGTTCGTCAAGGAGACCGTCGCCCACGGTGGCACCGTTCTCTTCGTCGGCACCAAGAAGCAGGCTCAGGAGTCGATCGCGGCCGAGGCGACTCGCGTCGGGATGCCCTACGTCAACCAGCGCTGGCTGGGTGGCATGCTCACCAACTTCTCCACCGTGCACAAGCGGCTGCAGCGCCTGAAGGAACTCGAGGCGATGGAGCAGACCGGTGGTTTCGAGGGCCGCACCAAGAAGGAAATCTTGATGCTGACCCGCGAGAAGAACAAGCTGGAGCGCACCCTCGGCGGTATCCGCGATATGGCCAAGGTCCCCTCGGCCATCTGGGTCGTCGACACCAACAAGGAGCACATCGCCGTCGGTGAGGCTCGCAAGCTGAACATCCCGGTCATCGCGATCCTGGACACCAACTGCGACCCCGACCTGGTCGACTACCCGATCCCGGGTAACGACGACGCGATCCGCTCGGCCGCGCTGCTCACCAAGGTTGTCGCTTCCGCGGTCGCCGAGGGCGTGCAGGCCCGCGCCTCCCGCGCGTCGGGCGATGTGAAGCCCGAAGCCGGCGCCGGCGAGCCGCTTGCCGAGTGGGAGCAGGAGCTGCTGGCGCAGGCGACCCCGGCCGCCGAGGGCGGCGAGGCTGCCGCCGAAGCTCCGGCCGAGACCGCCGCCGAGGCGGAGCTGAAGGAAGAGCCGGCCACCAAGACCCCGGCCGACTTCTGATCCGGCGCGGTTCCCACCGCGATTGTCTGTTCACCCTGCCGGCCCTTCCTGTTCGGAAGCGGTCGGCATGGTGGTGCTAAGAGACCTGACAACTTTCGTAAATCTTCGAGGAGGCTCGCCACGATGGCGAACTACACCGCCCAGGATGTGAAGCGGCTCCGCGAGCTCACCGGCTCCGGAATGATGGACTGCAAGAAGGCCCTGGAGGAGACCGACGGCGACTTCGACAAGGCCGTCGAGGTACTCCGCATCAAGGGCGCCAAGGATGTCGGCAAGCG
Source organism: Nocardia violaceofusca NBRC 14427 (assembly GCF_963869435.1). Taxonomy (NCBI): domain Bacteria; kingdom Bacillati; phylum Actinomycetota; class Actinomycetes; order Mycobacteriales; family Nocardiaceae; genus Nocardia; species Nocardia violaceofusca. The sequence continues at coordinate 110,276 of NZ_CAWMPM010000023.1, read as the reverse complement.
CGCCGAGCGCGCCACCGCCGAGGGCCTGGTCGCCGCGCAGAACGGCGTGATGATCGAGCTCAACTCCGAGACCGACTTCGTCGCCAAGAACGACGAGTTCCAGAACACCGCCGGCGACATCGTCGATGCCGCCGCCAAGGTGCGCCCGGCCGACCTGGAGGCGCTCAAGGCCGTCGACGTCAACGGCAAGACCGCCGACCAGGTGGTGCAGGAGCTGGCCGCCAAGATCGGCGAGAAGCTGGAGCTGCGTCGTGTCGTGTCCTTCGACGGCCCGGTCGCGACCTACCTGCACAAGCGTTCCTCGGACCTGCCGCCGGCCGTCGGCGTGCTGGTCGAGTACCAGGGCGAGGGCGACGCCGCGGCCGAGGTCGCGCGCGCTGCCGCGATGCAGATCGCCGCTCTGAAGGCCAAGTACCTGACCCGCGAGGATGTCCCGGCCGAGGTCGTCGCCAAGGAGCGCGAGATCGCCGAGGCGACCGCGAAGGAAGAGGGCAAGCCGGAGGCCGCGCTGCCGAAGATCGTCGAGGGTCGCGTGAACGGCTTCTACAAGGACGTCGTCCTGCTGGAGCAGTCCTCGGTCACCGACAGCAAGAAGACCGTCAAGCAGCTGCTGGACGATGCCGGTGTCACCATCACCCGCTTCGCCCGCTTCGAGGTCGGTCAGGCCTGATCTGCCGGAAAAGGCCCCCGGTGCGACGAATTCCGTTGCGCCGGGGGCCTTTCGGTATCGATCAGCCGCCGCAGCCGCCGGGATTGATGCATCCGCTGCTGCCCGTGATGGCCCAGTTCGCCAGATACGGGATCGCCGGCAGCAGGCTGATGATCGGCGTGCCGCTGTCGACGCTGCCGAACGCGGCATCGGTACTGCCGGTGGGGATCGGGCCGGTGAAACCGGCCGGCGCCGCGGAACCGGCATGGGCCGGTGCCGCGCCGGCCTGCGGTGTCAGGGGAACGACCGCCGCCGTGGCGGGAGAGGCGACGGCGAGGGGTGCGGCGCAGAGCAGTGCCGCGGCGCAGAGAATGTGAGCCGTCCGTCGAGTGTTCTTCATGCGCCCGCACCTTATTTGAAACGACAACGTTTCGCAGTGGGATAGGGAATTGTCGCGTATTCGAGGGTCGGCTCACCGCCGCGACCGCTGGTGGTGCAGGATGGACGCAGCGTGTTACCGTCCCGCGCGAACAATCGCGCCCGGGAGGGTAATTTCCCGTGCGTGCGCTCGCTCGACTGCCGAGGACTAGGAGACCGATGACGGACCCGGATACGGCGCCCGACCGCAAGGGCTATCGCCGAGTACTCCTCAAATTGGGTGGGGAGATGTTCGGCGGCGGCGAGGTCGGGCTCGACCCGGATGTGGTCCAGACCGTAGCCGAACAGATCGCCGAGGTCGTCTCGACCGGCGTGCAGGTGGCGGTGGTCATCGGTGGCGGCAACTTCTTCCGCGGCGCCGAACTCGAGGAGCGCGGCATGGAACGGGCCCGCTCCGATTACATGGGTATGCTCGGCACCGTGATGAACAGCCTTGCGCTGCAAGACTTTCTGCAGAAGCAGGGGGTCGACACCCGTGTGCAGACGGCCATCACCATGGGACAGGTCGCGGAGCCGTATCTGCCCCTGCGCGCGAAGCGGCATCTGGAGAAGGGCCGCGTGGTGATCTTCGGCGCCGGTATGGGCATGCCGTACTTCTCCACCGACACCACCGCCGCACAGCGCGCGCTCGAGATCGGCGCCGAGGTCGTGCTGATGGCCAAGGCCGTCGACGGCGTCTTCACCGCCGACCCCAAGGTCGAGGCGGAGGCGAGCATGTTCTCCGAGATCACTCACAAGGAAGTCCTCGAGCGCGGACTCAAGGTGGCCGATGCCACCGCGTTCAGTTTGTGTATGGACAACCAGATGCCGATGCTGGTGTTCAATTTGTTGATCAAGGGCAATATCGCCCGCGCGGTGGCCGGTGAGAAAATCGGCACACTGGTTCGGTCCTGAACCCTGCGGGGATCGGTCCTCGCGAATTCCGGGCCCCGAAACGATGCTGTGGAGGAAACGGTCGTGATTGATGAAGCGCTCTTCGACGCCGAGGAGAAGATGGAAAAGGCTGTCTCGGTGGCGAAGGACGACCTCGGAAGTATTCGGACCGGTCGCGCCAACCCGGGCATGTTCAACCGGGTCGTGGTCGAGTACTACGGCTCGCCGACGCCGATCACCCAGATGGCCAGCATCACCGTGCCCGAACCGCGCATGGTCGTCATCAAGCCCTACGAGCAGGGGCAGTTGCAGACGATCGAGACCGCGATCCGCAATTCGGATCTGGGCGTGAATCCGACCAACGACGGCACCATCATCCGCGTGGTGATCCCGCAGCTGACCGAGGAACGCCGCCGAGAACTGGTGAAGCAGGCGAAATCCAAGGGGGAGGACGCCAAGATCGCCATTCGTAATGTGCGGCGCAAGTCGATGGACGAGCTGAACCGCATCCAGAAGGACGGCGAGGCCGGCGAGGACGAGGTCGGTCGCGCCGAGAAGGAACTGGACAAGACCACCCAGAAGTACGTTGCCCAGATCGACGAGCTGGTCAAGCACAAGGAATCGGAACTGCTCGAGGTGTGAGACTCGGCCCGGCGCGACGATGCGGCACGGGCCCGGGGACGGAGTGGACGAATAAGTGAGCGACGGGACAATCGTGGCCGAAGAAGCCGCAGCCGGCGAGACGATGCCGGCGAGCGACCCGGCCGGTGCAACACCGGCTCCCGACACCCCCTCGGCGCAGCCGAGCGGTAAGCCCTCCCGCGCCGGTCGCAACTTACCGGCCGCGCTGGCGGTCGGTGTCGGCCTCGGCGCATCGCTGATCGCGATCCTGCTGTTCGTTCCGAAGGTTCTGATCGGAGTCATCGCGGTCGCGATGGCGATCGCCACCTGGGAGGTCGCCAAGCGGCTGCGCGAGGCCGATGTCCTGGTGCCGCGGGTGCCGCTCATCGTCGGCGGACAGGCGATGATCTGGCTGGCCTGGCCCTACGGCACCGAGGGCGTGGCGGGTGCCTTCGCGGCGACGGCGCTGGTGTGCATGGTGTGGCGGCTGTTCGACCACGGCTTGGCGGCCACGCCGCGAAACTTCCTGCGCGACACCGCGATCACGGTGTTCGTGGTGTCCTGGATCCCGCTGCTGGCCTCCTTCGCGGTGCTGATGTTGCAGCAGGACGACGGCAATCTCCGCGTGCTGACCTTCATGATCCTGGTGGTCTGCTCCGATGTCGGCGGTTACGTCGCCGGCGTGCTGTTCGGCCGTCATCCGATGGTGCCGGCCATCAGCCCGAAGAAATCGTGGGAGGGATTCGCCGGATCGCTGGTGTTCTGCATCATCGGCGGACTGCTCACGGTGACGCTGCTGCTGCAGGCCAACTCGATGATCGGCGTGCTGCTGGGCGTCGCGGTCGTGCTGGTGGCGACCTGCGGGGATCTGATCGAATCCCAGATCAAGCGCGAGCTGGGCATCAAGGACATGGGCACGTTGCTGCCCGGGCACGGCGGCATCATGGACCGCCTCGACTCGATGCTGCCCTCGGCGTTCGTCTCCTGGCTGGTGCTGACCGCCCTGCTCTGAGGCTCAGCGCCGCTTCGCCGCGCGCCGCAACTGCATGATCCGCCAGCCGCCGGCCAGCGCCATCACCAGTGCTCCGGCGATCACCGACAGCAGCAGCGTGACGCCGAGCGGCAGGTTGAACTGCCAGAAGAACAGGTGGATCCGGACCTGATCGAGGTTCTGCAGGATGAAGATCAACAGCAGCACCCCGATGACCGCCGCCGCGACCAGCGCCACCCAGGTGTAGCCCGCGCGGGTCTTGAGCGCTCGGTTTCGGCGGACGGGTGCGGTCGAGGGCGGGGCGTCGACGCGCGGGGGATCGGTGTGCGGGACCGGATCCGGTCCGTGGCTCGGTACTGCGTCGCTGGTAATATTTCGATCATTCCCGATCGCTATGGCGGATATGCGTATCTCCGGAATACCCGTTCCCTCGCGTCGTAACTGTGATCGGGTTATCCCTGCCCGCTGGCGGCGGGCGTGTACCGGCAATGCGACACTGGAAGGGTTATGACTACCTCCCTGCCGCTCGTTTTCGATGCTCCGCGCCGTGGAATGCCGCCGCGGCATCTCGCCGACCTCGATTCGGCCCAGCGGCGGCAGGCGGTGGAGGAACTGGGACTGCCGAAGTTCCGGGCCGATCAGATCGCCCGGCAGTACTACGGGCGGCTGCAGGCCGATCCGCGGCAGATGACCGATCTGCCCGAGCCGATGCGGGAGAAGATCGCCGACGCGTTGTTCCCGCCGCTGCTCAGCGAGGTGCGGCAGGTGGTGTGTGATGCGGGCACCACGCGCAAGACCCTGTGGCGCGCCGGTGACGGCACCCTGCTCGAGAGCGTGCTGATGCGCTACCCTGACCGCAACACGCTGTGCATATCCAGTCAGGCCGGCTGCGGTATGGCCTGCCCGTTCTGCGCGACCGGGCAGGGCGGACTGAACCGCAACCTCTCCACCGCCGAGATCGTCGACCAGGTGCGCGCGGCGGCCGCGGCGCTGCGCGACGGCGAGGTGGCCGGCGGTGCCGGTCGGCTGTCGAACATCGTGTTCATGGGTATGGGGGAGCCGCTCGCCAACTACAAGCGCGTGGTGGCCGCGGTCCGGCGAATCACCTCACCCGCGCCGGACGGTCTGGGTATCTCGCAGCGCAATGTGGTCGTGTCGACGGTCGGTCTGGCCCCCGCGATCCGCAAACTGGCCGACGAGGGCCTGTCGGTGACGCTGGCCGTGTCCCTGCACACGCCGGACGACGAATTGCGGGATACGTTGGTGCCGGTCAACAATCGCTGGTCGGTCGCCGAAGTCCTCGACGCCGCACGGTATTACGCCGACAAGACCGGTCGCCGGGTCTCGGTCGAATATGCCCTGATCCGCGACATCAACGACCAGCCGTGGCGTGCCGACATGCTGGGCCAGAAGCTGCACAAAGCGCTGGGCGCCCGTGTGCACGTGAACCTGATCCCGTTGAATCCGACCCCGGGTAGTAAGTGGGACGCCTCACCGAAACCTGTTGAGCGGGAATTCGTTCGGCGGGTGGAGGCACAGGGTGTGCCGTGCACGGTACGCGATACCCGCGGGCAGGAAATCGCCGCGGCCTGCGGCCAGTTGGCCGCGGAGGGTTAGACACCGCTCGGCGAAATGGCCGTCGGGGCAGACCTCCGGCGATCCGGAAGCCCGCCCGCACCGCCTATCCCGCCGGTTTGGTGAACGGCTGGTTGATGGTCGTGAAGTATTGCGCCGCGGCCAGAATCGCCACCGGCGCCGTCACCAGCAGCTGACCGATCAGGGTGCCGAGGGCGCCGATCGCCACGATGCCGCCCACGCAGCCCACCACCGCCGCCGGAACGAACGGGCCGAACAGGCCGACGATCGTCGCGGAGGCGACGGTGGCTCCGGCGATGCCGCCGAGCAGGCAGCCGATCGCGCCGCCGCTGAGCCCGCCGATCAGGGTTCCGATCGTGGCGCCCGCACCGATCGTGCTGGTCAGGCGGGACCAGGCGGCCTGTTCGCGGTCATAGGGGGTCTTCCACGGCGCCTGATCCTCGTACGGCAGCGCGACGGGGCGGTAGGTCGCGTGCGCGAGGTCCAGTCGCGGTGTCAGGGTCGCGGTGTGGCCGGAGATGTCCGCGGCGATCGGGAAGACGAAATCGTCCACCCGGAAGGACAATTCGGTGCCCGCGAGCACGGTGCCGTCGGCCGCCTCGATCCTGAAGACGCCGGCCTCGTCGGTCAGCGAACCGCTGTCGGTGCGGATGATCGTCGACGTCGGGGTCGTGGTGGCGGTGTAGTTCACCGCCCCGGCCTCGGCCGGATCGGCGTGGGCGAGCGCGGGCGCCACACTCAGTGTGGTGGCCAGCAGTGCGCTCGCCGCGATCATTTTCCTCATCTTTTCCTTTCCTCTCCCGAAACCCGGTCCGCACCATCGGTTGTCGACGGGGGCCGGTGGTGGGTACGTGCCGGATGCGGCTACAGCCGCACCTCGACGCGGTAGTCGCGCAGCCAGGTGTTGAGCTGCAGGGCGCGGGGCAGCCAGGGCGGCGGAGTGAAGGTGCCGCTGTGCCAGCGATCGCCCTCGGCGAGTTCGGCGAGCGCGCCGGTGTTCAGCAGCGCCAGCGCGGGGGCGCTCGGGTCGGCCAGCATGGCTCGGGTGGCCTCGCGCACCGCGGCGAGATATTGCGGGCTCTGGCCGAACGGGAAACCGCTCTTGGGCCGCTTGGCGACCTGCGCCGGGAGCCAGGGCTCGGCCGCCGCGCGCAGGATCCCCTTCTCCTGGCCGCCGTGGCGCTTGAGCTCCCACGGCACATTCCAGAGGTATTCGACGAGCCGGTGATCGCAGAACGGCAGCCGGACCAGCAGGCCGGTGCGCATGCTCATCCGATCCTTGCGGTCGAGCAGGAACGGCAGGAAGCGGGTGAGTTCGAGATGAAAGACCTCCCGGATGCGCCGGTCCGGGCCTTCTTCACCATCGAGCGGGGCCAGTTCGGCGATGGCCTCGCGATGGCGATCCACCACCGCCGCGTCCAGGTCGAGATGGGCGCGCAGTTCGGGCGACAGCATCGCGTTGCGATCGGTGTTGCCCGCGGCCCACGGGAAACTGCCGCTGGACGCGGCGGCCTCGGCGGCGAACCACGGATATCCGCCGAAGATGTCGTCGGCGCCTTCTCCGGACAGCACCACGTCCGCGTAGCGGCGCACCTCCCGGAACAGCAGGTAGAGCGAGACATCCAGATCACCGACGCCGGGAATGTCGCGCGCCCGCAGCGTTTCACCCATCTCGTCCAGCAGGGCGGGCGCGTCGAGGAGGACCTCGGTGTGGTCGGTGCCGACATGGTCCACCACCGCCCGTACGTACGGCGCGTCCCGGCTGACGTGCAGGGCATCGGGCGTGAAATCGGTGTCGCTGCCGGCGAAGTCGACCGAATAGGTGGCCAGTTTCGCGTCGCCGCGCGCCCGCGCCGCCAAGGCGGTGATGACGCTGGAATCCAGACCGCCGGAGAGCAGTCCTGCGGCCGTGCCGGTGCGGGTCTGCCGCTCGACGATACCGGTGAGCAGCTCGCGCAGCGTGGCGATCGTGGTGTCGACATCGTCGGTGTGCGGTGCGCTGACCGGCTGCCAGTACCGGTGGTGGTGCAGGCCGTTGTGATCGACGCGCAGGATCCAGCCCGGCCGCACCTCGCGCAGTCCGCGATAGACCGCGTCACCGGGACGCCGCATCGCCACCGTGAAGATGTCGATCAGTCCCTCGACATCCACCTGCGGCCGGAACAACTCGTTGGCCAGCAACGCTTTCGGCTCCGAGCCGAATAGCAGCCCGCCGGGGTGCTCGGCGTAGTAGAGCGGTTCGATGCCCAGCCGATCGCGGGCCAGCAGCAGTTCACCGCGACGCACGTCCCACACGGCGAAGGCGAACATGCCGTCGAGGCGGCGCACCGCGTCGGCGCCCCACTCCAGGTAGGCGTGCAGCACCACCTCGGCGTCCGGATCGGTCGCACCGGTGAAAGCGTGGCCCCGGGCGGTCAGTTCGTGGCGGAGTTCGGCGGTGTTGTAGATCTCGCCGGACAGCGTGAGTACCGCGATCGGCCGTCCGGCCTCGCCGGTGACCGCGGGCTGCCCGTTGTCGAGCAGATCGGCCACCGCGAGTACATTGCGGCCCAGCGCGATTCGCTGTTCCAGCCAGATGCCGCCGCCGTCCGGGCCGCGGTGGGCGAGTGCGTCGGACATGGCCCGGACCGTCGTGGTGTGCTCGCGCAGATCGCGGTCTCGGTCGAGCCAGCCGGTGATTGCGGACATGAGTCGTCGCCTCCTCAGGCACCGGGTGCGAGTTCGGCGATCGTCTGCCGCACCACGGCGTCGATCGGGGCGGGCAGCCGGTCCCAGTTCTTCTCGTCGTCGAGGTCGAGGACCCGCGAGAGCTTCCAGCCGAGGTACTGGCCGAGAGAGGCCAGCGGCGGCAGGACCGGCACCGGGCGAACGGTCACCTCCTCGCGGCCGAACAGCGCCCGCAACCGGCCGGCCAGCACGTCGGTCCACGGACCGGCGGGGTCGCCGTCGTAGGTGACCAGGAAGACGACCTGGCGGCCGCGTACGACGACCATGTAGTTGAAGACCGTCGCCGCGGGCAGCGGCTGTTCCCACACCGCCGCCTCAAGGTCGTTCTGCCGAATTCCGTTGCGGTCCAGGACCAGAAGATCCTGGGAACGTCCCTGGGTGAGCAGGACCGGGGTGCGGACCCCGCACGGGCACGGGGTCGCGTCGATCTCGACGAGATCGCCGGTGCGGTAGCGCAACAGCGGCCGGGCGGGCAGATCGAGCGTGGTCAGCACCAGTTCACCGCGATCGGAGCTGTTGCCGATGCGGCGAATCCCGTTGTCGTCGGCCAACTCCAGCAGGAAGCTCTGCGGTTGCAGGTGGAGCTGTCCCTGCTCACAGGTCACCGCGGGTGTTCCGGTCTCGGAGGAGCCGTAGGAGGACACGTACGATTGCGCGCCGGTCAGCCGTTCGAGGTGACGGCGGAAACTGGGGCCGGTCTGCTCGGCCATCAGCAGCAGCCGATCGAAGCGCGGGGCGGGCAGATCGTTGCGGTGGGCGAACTGCACCATTTCCAGCAGTCGCGACGGGGGGCCGACGAAGACGTTCGCGCCTAGCTGGTCGACCAGCCGCAGCACCCGGGTGTAGTCGCCGGTGATGTTGTCCACCCAGGGCCGCAGCGACATGACCTCGAGGTATTCCAGCGCCTTCTCGAACTGGTAGGCGGCCGGGGCGAACGGGGCGTTGATCAGAATCAGCGCGATATCCTTCGGCTGCAGCAGCCGGGCCCACATCTCGCCGATGTTGACGGTGTTTACCAGCAGATCGTCCAGCGCCTTCGGCGCGGCGGCGGGATCGCCGGTGGTGCCGGAGGATTCGTAGTAGTGCAGGAATTCGTTCAGCGGCCGGGTGAACGCCTCGGCCCCGAACCGGCCCAGTTCGCGCTTGCCGAGCAGCGGCAGCGACGGCAGGATCTCGGTGAGCACCCGCTCGTCGGAAATTGTTGTGCCCGCCTCGATCTCGGCGAGCAGATCGGCCGGCAGCCGGCCCTCGTACATGGGGGAGCCGGCGGCGGCCCGGACGGTTCGCAGCAGTTTCTCGGCGTGGACCCGGTCGAGGTCGGCGGTGCCGTCGAGAACCGAGCGAACCAGGCGGGTGTGGTCGTCGAGCAGGGCCTCGTTCTTCGCGCGCGTGCGCGCATCGCGTAACAGCAACATCGGTACGGCTCCTAACCGTGGGGAGTGAAAAGGGGATCGGCGACGCCGGCGGCGGCACGCACCGATCCGTCGGCGATCAGCCGGGCGACCCGCTCGATATCGCGGTCCATGCGGCGGTCGCGGTCGGTGAAAGGGACGTGCGCGCGGATCAGCTCGTGGACCCGGCGCACCGCGGGCGCGGCCTGCGCGGCGCCGCGGATATCGATCGCCTGCGCGAGCGCGATGAGGTGGATGGCGGTGACCTGCCGCGTCAACTCGATGATGGTCCGCGCGTCGCGGGCGGCGATCGTGCCCATGCTGACCTTGTCCTGGTTGTGCGATTCGGTCGAGCGCGACAGCACGGTCGCCGGACCGCTGAGGCCGAGCGCCTCGGCGGTGACCGCGGACGCGGCGATCTGCATGCCTTTGAACCCGTGGTGCAGACCGGACTGCCGGTCGGACTCGGGCAGCGGCGCGACGAGATTGGCGGTCAGGCCCGCGTTGAACTTCTCGTCCACCACCAGGGCGAGCTGGCGGTCCAGCAGATCGGCGAGACTGGCCACGGCGACCTTCAGGCTGTCCATCGCCTGCCCGACGTGGCCGGCGTAGAAGTTGCCGCCGTGATGCAATTCGCCTGTCTCCCAAGCGAAGAGCGGATTGTCGGTGGAGGAGTTGATCTCGATCTCCACCCACCTGCGGGTCCACTCGAGACTGTCGCGCAGCACGCCGTTGACGTGCGGTGCGCAGCGCACCGAGTACTTGTCCTGGATGCGGTGGTCCAGCAGCAGGAACCCGCGACCGTCCAGGGTGTCGCGGCGGACCAGGATCTCCTCGTAGCTGGTGGTGAGCTTGGAACCGTCGAGCAGTTCCCGGATCAGCGTGGCGCTGGCGCCCTGACCCGGATGGGGCTTGTTGGCGTGCACGAACGGATGGAAATGAGAAGCGTTGCCCAGCAGCGCTTCACAGGTCATCGCGGTGGCGACGTCGGCGGCGTAGGCCAATTCGGCCGCGTCGGTGAGCGCCAGCGCCGCGAAAGCCGCGGTGAACGAGGTGCCGTTGATCAGGGCCAGGCCCTCCTTCGGACCCAGCGCGACCGGTGCGATGCCCGCCTCGCGCAACGCGTCGAGCGCCGGACGGGTCTCGCCGCGGTAGCGCACCTCGCCCTCACCGATCAGTGCCGCCGCGACGTAGCACAGCGGTACCAGATCGCCACTGGCGCCGAGTGATCCGCGTTCGGGGATCAGCGGCAGGATGTCCTCGTCGAGGTGCCGCAGCAACGTCGCCACCACTTCGGGGCGGATCGCGGACGGCCCGCGGGTGAGGCAGTTCGCCCGGATCAGCATGGTGGCACGGGCGACCTCCGGGGTCGCGATCGGACCGACGCCGTTGAGGTGGTACAGGATCAGGTTGCGCTGCAGCGCAGCCGCTTTCGACGGTGCGATCTGCCGGTTGACGCTGTCGCCGAATCCGGTGGTGACGCCGTAGATCGGTATACCGGTTTCCAGCAGTTCGTTCTTCAGCAGCACCGACTCCGACATCCCGGCCTGGGCCACCGGTGCGATGCTGACCGAGATCGGCGCGTCGCGGCGCGCCACCGCCGCCACGTCGGTGAGCTGTAAGCCGTTGCCGTCCAGGACCAGTTCGGTACTCGTGGTGGTCATGACAGTTCGGCCAGCAGCTCGGGGGTGGAGACGAATTCACGGCCGAGGGCGCTCACGAGCCCGCGCAGATCCGCGCTGAACCGGTCGAACTGCGCCAGATCGAGCGACTGGGCCCCGTCGGAGAGCGCCTCGTGCGGCCGCGGATGCACCTCGACGATCAGTCCGTCGGCGCCGGCGGCGAGGGCGGCGGCCGACATCGGCGGCACATATCGCGTCGCGCCGGTGCCGTGGCTCGGGTCGACCAGAATCGGCAGGTGGGACAGTTCCTTGACCACCGGAACGGCGTTGAGGTCCAACGTGAACCGGGTCGAGCGCTCGAACGTGCGGATTCCGCGCTCACAGAGGATGACGTTGTCGTTGCCGTGCGCCAGCAGATATTCCGCCGCGTTGAGCCACTCGTGCACGCTCGCCGACATGCCGCGCTTGAGCAGTACCGGCCGCCCCGTCAGCGCCAATTCGGTGAGCAGGCTGAAGTTCTGCATATTGCGCGCGCCGACCTGCAGGACGTCGGCGGCATCGCCGACCAGCTCGATATCGCGGGCGTCGAGGATTTCGGTGACGATCGGAAGTCCGGTCTGCGCCCGCGCCTCGCGCAGCAGCGGCAGCCCGATGTGGCCGAGGCCGTGGAAGCTGTAGGGGGAGGTGCGCGGTTTGAAGATGCCGACGCGCAGCATGGCCGCGCCGGCGGCCTTGACCCGATGGGCCGTTTCCAGCAGTACTTCCGGGGTTTCGGCCGAGCACGGCCCGGCGATGATCACCGGTCGGCCGTCGCCGACCGGTACCGAGCCGACGTGCACCACCGACCCCTCCGGCCGATGTGCTCGCGCCGCGAGCGGAAACGACGTCCCTTCCGGCAGTACGCGGGTCACGTATTCGCTGCGGGTGAGTTCGGCCTCCAGGACGGGACCGGAGGCGCCCCACGCCACGATCAGGAAGCCGTCGCGGGTGCGCCGGGTGGTCGCGGCGGCGGGCAGTTGCCGGATCCGGGACAACAGGTCCTGCAACCGGTTTTCGTCGATATCGCCGCGGGTGTGCGCTACGTAGACGGTCATCGTGTCGGCCTCCTCGGGTCGCCGAACCCTGGGGCAGCAGCATTGGTGCGAGCCAGGCGGGAAGAAAACGATCGAATTGCGATCGCAAATCATTCTGTTTCGGCCGGGAATATCGGTCTTCCGGCCACGGCCCTATTGCGTTCGGGTCCAGTGGCGTGTTTTCCGGACATCGACCCGTACCGGAGACCGGGTTCGGTCCCCGGCTGTGGGCCGTCCCCGCATTTCTGTACTGGACTTTTGCCGGTCGAATTACCGCGCGCCCAGAGGTTAGCTTTTGTCAATGTTTGGAATCCGTCTTCGGCGAAAAGCTGTGTGCCGACCCGTCGTCGACTTCACTGAAATTCCCCGTAGCCCGTCCGATGCGCGCCCGGCGCGCCGACGAAAGAATGTGTGATGCAAAAAAAGAGTCGGTCGATTTCCGGATCGATCGCGGGAGTAATGGCGATAGTCGCGCTGGTCACAGCCTGTTCATCCGGCGGTTCCGGCGCGGATGACGAATCCGCCACGCCGGTTTCCGGCGGTACGCTGACCTACGCCTCCTATCGCGACGCGACCTGCATGGATCCGCATGTCAGTCCGGGCGACATCGTCGGAGAACTACAGCGCAACGTATTCGACTCGCTAGTCGCACAGAAATCCGACGGCACCTTCGCTCCGTGGCTGGCGAGCGCATGGAAGATTTCCGCCGACGGTAAAGAATATGTGTTCACACTGCGCCCGGATGTTAAATTCTTCGACGGCGCGCCGTTCGATGCCGCGGCGGTGAAGGCCAACTTCGAACACATTCTCGCGCCGGCCACGAAATCGCAGTATGCGGCGAGTCTGCTCGGGCCCTACGCCGGCACGGACATCGTCGACGACCACACCGTGCGAGTCCGCTTCACCCAGCCCTATTCGCCGTTCCTGCAGGCGGCCAGCACCGCCTACCTGGGGTTCTACTCACCGAAGGTGCTGGCCGAGCATCCGGACGAGCTGTGCGGAGGCGGCCGCTACGCGGTGGGGAGCGGGCCGTTCCGGGAGCTGAGCGTGACCCACGGCCAGGGCATCGAATTCGAGCGGAATCCGGACTACGCCTGGCCGCCGGCGACCGCGCGGCACACCGGGCCGGCGTATCTGGACAAATTGTCGGTCCGGTATCTCACCGAGGACGCGGTGCGCACGGGTGCGCTGCGAGGTGGGCAGGTCGATGTGATCGCGGGTACGCCGCCGGCGGATTATCAAGCGCTGCAGCAGGATCCGGCGTACCGAATCGTTCGCGGTGATGCGCCGGGGGCGCCGTACACGTTCTTCTTCAATCAGTCGAAGGAGCCCTTCTCCGATATCCGGGCGCGGCAGGCGGTGAGCGCGGCGATCGATATCGACGGCATCGTCGACAGCATCTATCTGGGGGTCTACCCGCGTGCGTACGGACCGCTGTCCGCCTCGACTCCCGGCTACGACGCCTCGGTGGAGAAGCGGCCGGGGTACGACGTGGCGAAGGCCAACCGCCTGCTCGACGAACTGGGCTACACCGGGCGCGACGCCCAGGGCTATCGCACCAAGGACGGTCACCGGTTCGGCCTGGTATTGCCCTACGCCTCGAATCTGGTGCGGGAGTCCCGGGATCTGGTCACCCAGGCGGTGCAGCAGGATCTGAAGAAGGTCGGCATCGAATTGCGGCTCACTCCCGTCGATTACGGGACCTACACCACGATCATCGCCGCCAACGGCTACGACCTGGTCGGCGCCAGCTGGGGCCGATCCGATGCCGACGTGCTCGCCACGCTGTACCAGTCGGACCGCTCGGTCGCCAAGGGGGGCGCCAACAACGGAAAGGTGGCCGACCCGCAACTGGACGCGCTGCTGCAGCAGGGCCGTGCCACCGCCGATCCCGCGCAGCGGGCCGCCGCCTACAAGCAGGCACAGCAGTTGATCCTCGACAAGGCGTACGCCCTGCCGATCTATGTCTTCACCGGCGTCTACACCGCGGCCGCCCGGGTGCACGGCTTCGGGCTGGATGCCAACGGCTGGAGCAACTTCTACGACACCTGGGTGGATCACTCGTGACCGGGCAGGTGGTTCGCATCCTCGTCCACCGGATCTGGACCGGTGCGCTGGTATTGCTGGGCGCGGTCACGCTGACCTTCTTCGCCCTGCGGCTGGCGCCGGGAAATCCGGTCGACACCCTGCTGGGCGCCCAGACCAGCGCGTCGCCGCGTGTCCGGGCGCAGATCGCCGCCGATCTGGGACTGGATCAGCCGGTGTGGCGGCAGTATCTGCACACCGTGCTGCGACCGCTCACCGGCGATCTCGGCCGTTCCTATCAGCTGCAGGAGGACGTGAAAAGCCTGCTGCTGAGCCAACTTCGGCCCACCGCGGAGCTGGCACTGTGCGCCCTGGTGCCCGCCGTCCTGGTGGCCGTGCTGGCGGCGACCTCGACGGCCGGCCGGGGACGGTTCGTGCGGGCGGCGGTGTCCGGCGCGGAACTGCTCGCGGTATCACTGCCGCCGTTCTGGCTGGGTCTGCTGCTGATCACCGCATTCGCCTTCCGTCTGCACATCTTCCCGGTCGCCGGTGACCACGGCGCGGCGAGTCTGGTGCTGCCGGCGCTGAGCCTGGCGGTACCGATGGCGGGCGAATTGGGGCAGGTGCTGCGCGGAAATCTGGACCGGACCCTGGAACAGCCGTTCGTCGCGACACTGCGGGCGCGCGGGCTGTCCGAGCCCGGCCTGCGCGTACGCCACGCGCTGCGCCACGGATCGCTGGCCACGGTCACCATGACCAGCTGGATGCTCGGCACGCTGTTCAGCGGGACCGTGCTGGTGGAGACGCTGTTCGCGCGGCCCGGCATCGGCCGGATCACCGTGAACGCGGTGACCACCAAGGACTTTCCGGTGGTGAGCGCGGTGGTGCTGCTGGCCGCGGTGCTGTTCGTGGTGATCAATCTGGTGGTGGATCTGCTGTATCTGGTCCTCGATCCGCGGCTGCGTGCGCCCCGGGCGCGTCCGGTGCGCGTGCCGGCGGTCGCGCCGGCGAGCGTCGCCGTTGCGGTCGTGGCCGATGCCGAACCCGTCGGAAAGGGGACGCCGTGAGCGGATGGTCCGAAGTCCTGCGAAAATATCCCGGGGCTCGACTGCGATCGGTGCCGTGGCCGGTGTGGATCGCCGCGGCCGTCTTCGTCTTCCTGGTCGTCGCCGCGCTGGCGCCGGATCTGGTGACCGGAGTGGATCCCACCGCGATGGCCCGCCGTCAGACCCTGCGGCCGCCCAGCGGAGAGCATCTGTTCGGCACCGACCAACTCGGTCGCGACGTCTTCGCCAGAACCGTGCACGCCACGCGGATTTCGCTGGGTATCGGGGTGGCGGCGACGGCGATCGGATTCGGCCTGGGTGCGGTGATCGGATTGCTCGCCTCGGGCCCGTCGCGGCTGCTGGATGCGGTGCTGATGCGGCTGACCGACACCATGCTGGCCTTTCCCGGGATGCTGCTGGCCCTCGTGGTGATCGCGGTATCCGGGCCGGGAGCGCGCAATTCGGCCATCGCCATCGGGCTGGCCACCATCCCGTACTACGCCCGGCTGGTTCGGTCGCAGGCGCTCGAGGTACGCCACAGCGGATATGTGGAGGCCGCGCGCACCCTGGGACAGAGTCGATCGCGGATCGCGCTGCGCCACGTCCTGCCCAATGCGCTGACGACGCTGGTGGTGCTGGCGACGCTCGGCGTGGGCACCGCGATCGTGGCGGGTGCGGGCCTGAGTTTTCTCGGCCTGGGCGTGATCCCGCCGACGCCCGAATGGGGCTCGATGCTGTCGGAGGGACGCAATCTCGTCGGCCGGGCCTGGTGGATCGGGGTGTTCCCCGGACTGTTCGTGGTCGCCTCGGTCGTCTCGATCACGGTGCTGAGCCGGTACTGGCAGCGCCTGGCGGAAGGAAGGACCGCGCGATGACAGCACTCGAATTCGAGGATCTCACCGTCTCTTTCGGCGAGACCGAAGTCGTCCACGGCATCTCGCTGCGGGTGCGGGCGGGTGAATGCGTGGCCGTGGTGGGTGAATCCGGTTCCGGCAAAAGCGTTTCCGCGCGCGCTCTGATCGGGCTCACTCAGCGCGACGGCCGCGTGCGAGCGGCACGGCTGCGCATCGGCGACCACGACGCGCGCGGGTGGTCGCAGCGGCGCTGGCGGACCGTGCGGGGCAGCACCGTCGGCTATGTCACCCAGAACGCACTGGCGTCGTTGGATCCGTTGCGGAGGGTCGGGCAGGAGCTGGGCGAGGCATTGCGGGTGCACCGCAGCGTCCCCGCCGCCTCGATTCCCGACCGTGCGCTGGAGCTGCTGCGACGGGTGGGAGTACCCGATCCGGCCAACCGGTTGCGGCAGTATCCGCACGAGCTTTCGGGGGGCCTGCGCCAGCGGGTACTGATCGCGAGTGCCCTTGCGGCGCAACCACGGTTCCTCATCGCCGACGAACCGACCACCGCCTTGGACGCGACCGTCCAGCGCCAGATCCTCACACTGCTGCGCGACATCCGCGACGCCGGCACCGGTGTGCTGCTGATCAGCCACGACCTGGCGGTGGTCGCGGAGGTGGCGGATCGGATCGTGTTGATGCGTGACGGCCGGATCGTCGAGGAGGGCACGACCGCCGAAATACTCGGCCGCCCCGAACACGAGTACACCAAACTGCTGCTGGCCGCGGTGCCCTCGGCACACACCCGGGGCGCGCGGCTCTCGCCGGTCGAATTCGATCTCGCCGCGCAGTTGCCCGCCCGGCCGGCGGTGACGACGACGGAACCGCTCGTGCGGCTGGCGGGCGCGCACCGCCGTTTCGGTAAGCCCGACGGCGGGGTCACCGTCGCGCTCGACGGGGTCGATTCGGTGGTCGCGCCCGGCCGGGTGGTCGGTGTGGTGGGTGAATCCGGTTCGGGCAAGAGCACTTTCGCGCGGGTGCTGCTGGGGCTGGAGCGGCTCGACGCCGGTTCCCTGACGGTCGCTCCCGGCACCAGTGTCCAGGCGGTCTTCCAGGATGCGCTCGGGTCGTTCGATCCGCGGTTCACGGTGCGCCGGGTACTGGCCGAGGCCCTGGAGGCGGGCCGGGTACCGCGCGCCGCCCGCGACAGCCACGCCCGCCGGCTCCTGGCCGCGGTGGGATTGTCCGAGACGGTGCTGGCTCGTCGTCCGCTGGAACTGTCCGGTGGTCAACAGCAGCGGGTCGCGATCGCACGGGCACTGGCCCCCGGCCCGGATGTGATCGTCTGCGACGAACCGGTGTCGGCGCTGGATGTGTCGGTGCAGGCCCAGATCCTGGATCTGTTGCTGCGGGTGCGCACCGAACTCGGTGTGGCACTGGTGTTCATCTCCCACGACCTCGGTGTCGTCCACCACGTCAGCGACGAGATCCTGGTCATGCGGTCGGGACGGGTGGTCGAATCCGGCCCGGCAGACGAACTGTTCGCCGACCCGCGTGACCCGTACACGCGCGAACTGCTCGCCGCGGTGCCGACGCTCCCGGTGGCGCGAGACTGAGCCGTGCCTCGAAAGCCGTGGCGGGACGCACGTTCCCGGGCCGCGGACCGGGGCTTGGTTCCGGACCACGGGCCGAAGACGCGGCCCCGGCGCGCCAGCACACTGGGGGCACCGTCGCGAAAGGAGATCGTCTGTGTGTGCTCCGGAACTGATCGACAGTGTGGCGTCGCCGTGCGGCCTGGTCGCCGCCCCGCCCCGGCCGGCTCGCCGGGGATTCATGAAGACGCTGGCCACAGGTCTGGTGGTCGGTGCGGCCGGGGCCGTCACGGCGGGTGCGTCGCCGGTGCAGGCGGCGGCCGGGCGCGGTCGCGGATTCGGCCGGGTCGTCGATCTGACCCATACCGTGACCCCGGACTTTCCGGTGTGGACACAGGTGAGCAAACCGCCGCAGTTGATTCCGGTGTCCCGGATGGCGCAGAACCGATACAACGGCGACGAGATCGTCACCTACGAACATGTCGGCACCCATGTCGACGCACCCCTGCATTTCAGCGACGGGGGTCTGTCGGTGGACCGGATTCCCGCCGATCAATTGGTGGCGCCGCTCGCGGTGCTGCGGATCGCCGATCGGGCGGCGCGGGATCCGTCCGCGGCGGTGACCGTGGCCGACATCCGGGCCTGGGAGGCCGCGCACGGCCCGCTGCCGGACGGCGCATTCGTGGCGATGGATTCGGGGTGGTCGCAGCGCATTTCGGTGCCCGGCGCCTATCTCAACTACGACGAGCGGCGCAATGTGTATCGCTGGCCGGGGTTCAGTGCCGAGGCCGCGGATTTCCTGATCCGGCAACGCCGGGTGGTCGGTATCGGTGTCGATTCCACCGGTCTGGACCGGGGTAGCGATCATGCGGTTCCGGTGCATCGCAGCTGGTTGCCGGCGGGGCGCTACGGCGTCGAATCGCTCGCCGACCTGGATCAGGTACCCGACGCGGGCGCGACGCTGATCGTGGGTGCGCCCAAGCACGGCGGCGGAACAGGCGGGCCCGCACGGGTTTTCGCGCTGTTCTGATCGGGCCCGCCCCGCTACTGGACATTTCTTCATGATTTCGACGACAATCGAAATGTGACCGATGATCTGGTGAACTGGGACGGCGTGGTCGCGGTGAGCGACGCGGGGCGGTGGCGGCAGCCGTGGCGTTTGCCTCCGGACCGTCTGGCGGCCGCGTTCTCTCCCGAACTGGCCGAACACGCGGCCGTGGCGACGGGGGTGCGGCTGGGACTGGTGACCGATGCGGCCGAGGTGACGCTGCCCGTGCACTCCACCCCGATCTGGCAGCCGCGGCCCCGATTCGTCGACGTCTTCGTCGACGGGCGGCTCACCCAGCGTGTGCCGGTGGGCTCGGGTGCCGAGGATGTGGTCGTCGCGTTGCCCGGCACGCGTTCCCGGGTGGAGCTGTGGTTGCCGCACCGCGGCGCCGTGACGCGGGTCGGAGCCCCGTCGGCGTCGGCCGGCGCGACCGTGGAACCGTGGGAATCCGACGGTCCGCGCTGGATCACCTACGGCAGCTCCCTCACCCAGTGCCTGATCACCGAGGCGCCCAGCGACACCTGGCCGGCCCGGATCGCGCGAACCCACGGCTGGCGCATGCTGAATCTGGGGTTCGCCGCCCAGGCCTATCTGGACCCGTTCGTCGCCCGCGCCATCGCCGCCCGGCCCGCGGACCTGATCTCGGTGGAACTGGGGCCGAACCTCTACATCCGCGGACCGTTCACCACCCGGTCCCTGGGCGGGCTCGCGGCCGGATTCCTGGAGACGATCCGCGCGGCGCATCCGGATGTTCCGGTGGTCGCGTTCTCGCCGCCGGTGTGGGTGCAGCGCGAGAACGAACCGAATCCGCACGGCCTCACGCTGCGCGACGTCCGGGCGCTGGTCGAGGACGTGGTCGCGGTCCTGCAGCGGCTGGGGGACGACAATCTGCATCTCGTCTCCGGCGCGGAACTGTTCGGGGCCGGCGATGCCGCGCTCACTGTCGACGGCCTGCATCCGGATGCCGCGGGCGACGCGCTGATCGCCGAGCGCTTCGGACCGCGGCTCGCCGCGGCGCTGGCGGCCGCGGCACCGGTCCGGTCCTGACGCGGACCGGCCCGAGGGCGGGCCGGCGAACCGGTCCGTTGCCCGAAGACGACCGGATCACCCTTTTCGACACTTGATGGGCCGTCGTTTCCTTCGCCCGTCAGGAGGGTGCTCCGTGACCGACACATCGCAACCGACCAAGGTTCCCCGCCTGCCGACACTGACCGGAATGCGTTTCGCCGCAGCGCTTCTCGTGTTCTGCACGCACGTATCCCTGGAGGGGTTCTTCGCCGATGCCGGCGCCGCCGACACCGCCTCGTTCCTGGTGAAACGGGCCGGGTGGGCCGGTGTCGGCTTCTTCTTCGTGCTCAGCGGTTTCGTGCTGGCGTGGTCGGCGCGTCCCGGCGACACCACGGTGGGCTTCTGGCGCCGCCGCGCGGTGAAGATCTACCCCAACCACGTGCTCACCTGGGCGATCGCGTTCGCGCTGCTGCTGTGGACGGGAAAGACGGTCACCGCGGGGGTGGCGATTCCCAATCTGCTGCTCGTGCACACCTGGCTGCCGATCGTGCAGAACTTCGCCAGTATGAACACCGTCGCGTGGTCGCTGTGCTGCGAGGCGTTCTTCTATCTGCTGTTTCCCTGGCTGCTGGCCGCGGTGAACCGGATCCGGGCCGAACGGCTCTGGGCGGGGACGATCGCGGTGGTCGCCGTCATCGTCGTGCTCCCGCTGATCGCGCGATTGCTGCCCGACCGGCCTCGGGTGCCGTTCGCGCCGGACGTACCGGTCTACCAGTTCTGGTTCGTCTACCTGTTCCCGCCCGTGCGCACCCTGGACTTCCTGCTCGGCATCCTGCTCGCGAAGCTGCTGCTGTCGGGCCGGCGCGCGCCGCTGTCCCTCGCTCCGGCGACCGGGCTGGCGGTGCTGGGATATGTGGGTCTGCTGTACGCGCCGTACCTGTTCGCGCTCGACGCGGTGACCATCGTGCCGATCGCGCTGCTGATCCTGGCGGGCGCACGGGCCGATGTGCGAGGCACCCCGTCGCCGTGGCGCGCGCGTTTCGTGGTGTGGCTGGGCGATATCTCGTTCGCGTTCTACATGATTCACGAATTGGTACTGCACTATCGGGTCCGGCTGTTCGGTATCCAGGCGGCCTGGTCCACCCCGGTCGCGCTCGCGGTCGTGCTGGGGCTGCTGGTGGTCGATGTCGTGCTCGCCTGGGGCCTGTACTCGGCGGTGGAATCGCCGATCGTGCGGCGGTGGAGTCGTCCGCGCCGGCGGGAGTCGTCGTTGCCGACCGTGCCGACCGCGACACTGGCCTCGCTCGCCGGGGTGGCGGCGGACACCGGAAGGTCGGCGGACGCATCCGGTGCCGGTGGTGGTGTGATCGATTCGCCTCCGGCGGTGATCGATTCGTCCGTCGCGGTGCTCGATTCGCCCGCGGGTGTGCCGGACTCACCCGCGGCGGTGCTCGACCCGCCTGCGGCTGTGCGGGATTCGCCTGCGGCTTTGCGGGATTCGCCTGCGGCGGACGGGGTGGAGCGATGAGGGCGCTGATCGTCTCTGCGGTGGTCCTCGGGTGGACGGTGGTGGTGCCCCTGTGCACCGCACCGTCCGCGCGCGCCGGCGACCTGGAAATCAGCTGCGCCGGAACCAGTACCGTCACCTACACGCCCGGTCTCACCTCCACCGCGCGGCCGACGACCATCGTCACCGACGCGACCCTGTCGTGTGCCTCGAGCGATCCGTCGATCACGGGCGGCACCACCCACGCCGGCGGCCGGGCGGAGATCGGCTGTGGCCCGGCGGCCGGAGTCGGCACCTCCCGCATCGATTGGAACAACGGAGGCCACAGCACGTTTCGCTTCCGTACGGTCTTCGCCGACCGACCGGCCGGGCAGACGGTGATCGTCGTGTCCGGCACGGTCGTCGACGGCGAATTCCTCGGTGATCAGGTGGACGGCGCCGGGGTCTACCTGACGCCCGATCTGGCCGGATGTGCCACCGCGACCGGTGTCACCAGCACGACCGGACCGCTGGTGCGGACGTTCAGGAAGCCGTGATGCTCTCGTGCACATTGCGCAGAATCGAGCTCAGCACTCCCGGGAAGCGAGTCTCGACCTCGTCGTAGCGCAGTTCGTTGCGGCGGTAGCTGCCCTCCTGGATGACGCGCAGCAGACCCGCCATCCGCAGCACCTTCAGATGATGCGACAGGGTGGACATGCTCACCGGGACATCGAATCCGCCGCAGGTGATCGCCTCGCGCTGCATCAATTTGCAGACGATGTCCAGGCGCACCGGATCGGCGAGGGCCTGCAGCAGAGTGGGCAGGGCGACCGAGTCGACGGAGGGATGTTCGAGCGCGCGCACTGTGCGAGTCTACCGGCGTCGCGGACGGCACGGCCGCGCTCACCAGGTGTCCCAGTGTGCGATGTTGTCCAGATCGGTGCGCGCCGCCGGGCGGAACGATGTGCCGATGGTGTACGCCACCGGAATCAGCGCGGTCTGCAGCACCGATTCGTACGGAATGCCCAGCAATTCGGCCGCCTCCCGCTCGTACTGCAGATGCGGCGTGGTCCACACGGTGCCCAGGCCGCGTTCCCGGGCGGCCAGCATGAAACTCCAGGTGGCCGGCAGGATCGAGCCGAAACTGTTGGCCTGGTCGACGGCCCCGGGACGGGTGCGCCGCACGATGTGCACGCACGGCACCAGCAGAACCGGCACCTGGTGCAGATACCGGAACAGATGATGCCCGCTGTCGTGGCCGCGCTGGATCTGGGCAGGGTCGTCGCGCCAGTCGATGCCGTCCTCGGGGACCACCTCGGTCGGCGCCATCAGTCCCTTGCGGTACAGATTCGCCAGTGCCGCACGCTTTTCCGGGTCGGTGACCACGACGAACGCCCAGCGTTGCCGATTGCGCCCGGTGGGTGCCTGGGTGGCCAGGTGCAGGCACTCCTCGAGCACCTCGCGTTCGACCGGCCGGGTCAGGTCGAGTCGTTTGCGTACCGCCCGGGTGGTGGTGAGCAGTTCGTCGGTCGTGAGATTCAGCCTGGTCACCATTACGCCGCCACCGCCTCGGCCACCGCGCGCTCACGCACGAGCAACACCACGATCGGGAAGACCAGCAGGCACGAGATGGCGCAGACGACGCCGAGCCAGACGAAGCTGTGCGTGCCCGACAAGACCGCGACCGATGCCGAGGTGCCGATCGTCGAACCGGCGTACAGCGCGGAGGAATTCAAGCCCAGCGCGGTTCCGCGGGCGCTGGGACTGAGTTCGCTCACCAGCGTGGTGATCGAGGACGCTCCGATATTGAACGCCAGTACCCACAGCGCGGCGATGACGACCGGCGGAGCGAGGGCGCCGCTGAGACTCGAGAACGCGACCAGCGCGACCGCGACCGATACACCGGCCGCGGCGATCACCGCACGCTTGCCGTATCGGTCGGTGAGCCGCCCGCCGAGGAAGTTGCCCAGCACCCCGACCGCGCTGATGACCAGCAGTACCAGCCCGATCGCGGTCGTGGACAGATCGAAGGCGGTATGGAAGTAGACCCCGATATTCGCCCACATGCCCTGGTTGCCCGCCGTCCAGAAGAATGTCGACAGCAGCACGAAGATGACCGTCGGATTGCTGAACGCGGCCCGGAACTTGCCCACATAGGCGCGCAGCGGACTCACGTCGGCGTCGGCGGCCGCCGGCGGCAGCGGCGGCAGCGACAGCGGGACGGCCACCAGTGCGACCACCGCCAGGGCGGCGATCACCCAGAACGTGACCCGCCAGCTCAGGGCATCGGCGGCGAAGGACCCCAGCGGGACGCCGATCAGCGAGGAGCCGGTGAGTGCGCCCATGATGATGCCGATCGCGCGGCCGCGGCGTTCCGGCGCGACGACGTCGGCGACGGCGGCGAAGATGCTCGGCACCATCATGGCGGCGCCGAGCCCGGCGACACCGCGAAAGACCAGCAGCACAGCGAAATTGGAGAACACACCGGTCAGGGCCGTGCCCAGGCTGAAGGCGACCAGGCCGGTGAGGATCACGTTGCGCCGGCCCCAGCGGTCGGAGACCGGGCCGAACAGGGGACCGGTCACCGCGTAGACCAGGGCGTAGGTGGTCACCAGCAGTCCGGCGGAGTCGATCGACGCGCCGGTGGAGCGGGTGATGGTGGGGGCGAGGGGCGCGACCACGAGTGCGTCGAGGCCGACGAGCGCCGCGCAGACGGAACCGACGATCAGCAGCCGGCGCGTGGCGCGATCCGGATCCTCGGTGACGGGTGGGGTCGGTGAAACCATGCGTGTACACCTACTTCGGGGGTTTGTAAGAGACTTCGAAAACAATCGAAATGTGATTCACATCGTGACACAGGCCCGTAGGAGCGTCAACGGTTACGAGAACGCGCGCCGGGACGACGACGGCAGATCCGGCGTCTCCGGACGGGTTGTCTTCCGCTGCCGCGGAACGGTTTTCGCCCTCTAGGCGCGAACAGGGCGCGGGGCGACCGCGACGACGGTCCGCAGCAGACCCGGGAACCGGGCGTCCAGATCGTCCGCGCGCAGCGAGACCATCCGCCGCGTACCGTCGACGCGGGTTACCGTGAGGCCCGCCTCACGCAGCACCTTCAGGTGGTGGGACAGGGTCGATTTCGACATCTCGACCGTCAACTCGCTGCACGACATCTCGTCGGTGCGGTCGGCCAGATCGCAGACGATGCGCAACCGTGCCGGATCGCTGAGCGCATGGAAGACCGCGGTCAATTCGATGTCCTCGCGCGCCGGCTGATTAACGACTCGAGCCACCACGACCGCCTTCCGCTCACCTCTGCTATTTCGATGATAGTCGAACGAGGTGGCGCCCCGGTCCGCGGCCCCGGAGGCCGGGCCGGACCCCGGACCGGTTCCGCGGCCGGCGATCCGTGCCTGCGGCCGAAGACGTGGACATCCCTGCTCGGACAGACTGAGCCGAGCCGCCCGAGGGTGCACAGACCGGCGCTGTCCAGTCGCCGGACTCCCGGGCCTCACCCGCGGCCCTGGCGACGATGCCGGCCGACGCTCGCACAGACCTCGCGGTCGTTCGCACAGCAACGGAAGTGGCCGAATGAGCATGGTTCCCCTACCCCCGTCCCGGACCGCCATCGCCGTGGTCGGACTGTCGTGCCGCCTACCGCAGGCGCCCGACCCCCAGGCCTTCTGGCAGTTGCTGCGCAGCGGCACCGACGCGATCACCGACACCCCGCCCGGGCGGTGGCGCTCCGCCGACGAATCGCTGCGGCGAGGTGGATTCCTCGACACCGTCACGGATTTCGATGCCGCGTTCTTCGGCATCTCCGCGCGCGAGGCGATCGAGACGGACCCGCAGCAGCGGTTGATGCTGGAATTGGCCTGGCAGGCATTCGAGGACGTCCTCGGCCGCCGGCCCGGTCGGACCGGAGTGTTCGTGGGCGCGATGGCCGACGACTACCGCATCGTGCAGCAGCGCCGCGGTGGTGCGGCGATCGCACACCACACCGGTGCGGGCGCCAGTCGCGGCGTGATCGCGAATCGGATCTCCTACCTGCTCGGTCTGCGCGGTCCCAGCCTGACCGTCGACACCGGACAGTCCTCGTCGCTGGTCGCGGTTCATCTGGCGATGGAGAGCCTGCGTCGTGGCGAATCGACCACCGCGCTGGCGGGCGGGGTGCAGCTGAATCTGGTCGAGGACAGTGCGTTGCGGATGTCGCGGTTCGGCGGGCTGTCGCCGGACGGTCGCTGCTACACCTTCGACGCGCGGGCCAACGGTTTCGTCCGCGGCGAGGGCGGCGGCTTCGTGGTCCTCAAGACGGTGCCCCAGGCGCTCGCCGACGGGGATCGGATCTACGCGGTGCTGCGTGGCAGTGCGCTCGGAAACGACGGCGCGGGAAAAGATCTCACCACACCTACGGTCGACGGGCAGCGTGCCGTACTGCGCGAGGCGTACCGTGCGTCCGGAGTCGACCCGGGCGCGGTGGCCTACGTGGAACTGCACGGAACCGGGACGCGAGTGGGTGATCCGGTGGAGGCCGAGGCGCTGGGCGCCGAACTGGGTGCGCCGCGCCGCACCCCGCTGCTGGTCGGATCGGCGAAGACCAACATCGGGCATCTCGAAGGTGCGGCCGGAATCGCCGGCCTGCTGAAGGTGGTGCTGGCCGTACATCACGGTGAACTACCGCCGAGTTTGAACTTCCGGACCCCGAATCCCGCTGTGCGATGGAAGGATTGGCGACTCGAGGTGGTGACCGACCGACGCGCGTGGCCGGAAGGCGAACGCGTGGCGGGGGTTTCGGCCTTCGGTATGGGCGGCACGAATTGCCACGTGGTCGTCGCGGCCCCGGAGCAGGCCGAGGCGGATCGACCGGCGGGCGGCGGCACGCCCTCCGGTCCGGCTGTCGCCGCGGGGCCGGTGCCCTGGGTCTTCTCGGCCGTCTCGGACGCGGGCGTGCGGGCGCTGGCCGCGGATCTGCGGGCGGGCATACCCGATTCGGATGCCGCGCTGCGGGATATCGCGCGTACGCTCGCCGCCCGCTCCGGCCTGGCCGAACGCGCGGTCGTCTTCGCGCAGGGCGCCGACGAGCTTTCGTCTGGGCTGCAACAGATTTCGCAGAGCGAAACCCGGGTGGTCCTCGCGCGGGACGCATGGTCCGACGATCGCGACCTTCCTGTTCCGGCAGGGCCTTCGGTGACCTTCCGGGAGCTGACGGAGCTGTGGGCCTTCCCCACGGCCGCGGCCGAATCCGTCGCCTTCGTCTTCCCGGGGCAGGGCGGTCAATGGGCCGGTATGGGAGCGCGCCTGTGGGAGACCTCCGCGGTGTTCCGCGCCTGGGTGAGCGTGACGGACGAGGTGATCGCGGCCGAGGCCGGATGGTCGGTGCGGGAGGTGCTGCTCGACGTGGACGGCGCACCGTCGCTGAACCGGGTCGACGTGGTACAGCCCGCCCTGTTCGTGACGATGGTCGGGATCGCGCTGGTATGGGCGTCCTGGGGGATCGCACCGGACGCGGTGGTGGGCCATTCCCAGGGCGAGGTGGCGGCGGCCTTCGTGGCGGGCGCGCTGACCCTCGGCGACGCCGTGCGCGTGGTCGCCGGCCGCTCGGCGCTGGTCGCGCGGCGGCTGAGCGGGGCCGGACGCATGGCCGTGGTGTGGGCGCCCGCGGATTCGGTGCGGGCCCGTCTGGTCGACCCGGTGTCGGTGGCCGCGATCAACGGCCCGGCCACGACGGTGCTGACCGGTGAGCCGGAGGCGTTGGCGGCGTTGGTGTCTCGTTACGACGACGACGGCGTGCGGGTGCGCTGGGTGGACGTCGACTATGCGTCGCACTCGCCCCAGGTCGAGCCCGTGCACGCGGAGCTGGTGGCCGAGCTGGCCGCGGTGCGGCCCCGCCGCGCGCAGGTGCCGTTCTATTCCTCGGTCACCGGTGCGCACCTGGACGCGGCCGGATTGGACGCCGAATACTGGTTCCGCAATCTGCGGGAGCCGGTGAATTTCGCCGGCGCTGTCGACGCCTTGGTCGCCGGTGGATTCCGGACCTTCGTCGAATGCTCACCGCATCCGAGTCTGGCCGGGGCGGTGGAGGATTCGGCGGGCCCGCAGGCGGTGGTGCTGAGTTCGCTGCGCCGCGACGACGGTGAGACGAACCGCCTGCTGGAGTCGCTGGCCCAGGCGTGGGTGGCCGGCGTCGGCGTCGACTGGACCTCGGTCGTCGGACCGGGGCCGCGGCGGCGCGCACCGGGATACTCGTTCCGCCGCACCACCTTCTGGCCCGGTGTGGCGACCGCCGCGGAGCCCGACCGCCCGGCCCCCGCCGCGCGGTGGAATGCGCTGCCGCCGGCCCGTCGCCGCCGGGAACTGCTCGGCCTCATTCGTGCCGATGCGGCGGCGGTCGGTGCCGCGGACATCTCCGACACCGCGGTGAGTTTCACCGGCAGTGGATTCGATTCGGTGATGGCGATCGAACTGCGAAACCGGCTGTCGCTCGCGACCGGTTTGCCGCTGCCCGCGTCGGTCCTGTTCGACCACCCCAGTCCCGACCGGCTCGCCGACCATCTCGCGAATCTTCTGAACAGCTCTCCCGCCCAGGAGCTTTCGTCCCCTCATGCCGGCGACGGCGTCCAGGACAACGGCAGTGACGTGCCGGACGATCCGGAGGCGATCGCGATCGTGTCGATGGCCTGCCGTTATCCCGGCGGCGCGGACACCCCCGAGAAGCTCTGGGACCTGGTGGTCTCCGGGCGGGATGCGATCGGCCCGTTCCCGGCCGATCGGGGCTGGGATCTGGCCGGGCTGTTCGACGACGAGCCGGGCCGGGCCGGCAAATCGTCGGCGCGTGCGGGCGGATTCCTCTACGACGCACCGCAATTCGATGCCGAACTGTTCGGAATCTCACCGCGCGAGGCGGCCGCGATGGACCCGCAGCAGCGCCTGCTGCTCGAGACCTCGTGGGAGCTGTTCGAACGCGCCGGGCTGAATGTGCACGCGCTGCGCGGCAGCGATACCGGCGTGTTCGTCGGCGCGATGGCGCCCGACTACGGGCCGCGCATGAGCGAGGCCGGCGAACGGGCGGCCGGATACGTCCTGACCGGCACCACCGGAGGCGTGGCCTCGGGCCGGATCTCCTACGTCCACGGCTTCACCGGGCCGACGCTGACGGTGGACACCGCGTGCTCGAGTTCGCTGGTCGCCCTGCATCTCGCGGCGGCCGCCCTGCGTCGTGGCGAATGCTCGCTCGCGGTGGCCGGTGGTGCGACGGTCATGTCCACACCGGGCATCTTCGTCGAATTCTCCCAGCAGCGCGGACTCTCACCGGACGGCCGCTGCCGTGCTTTCGGTGCGGGCGCCGACGGCACCGGTTGGGCCGAAGGCGTGGGAGTCCTGCTGCTGGAACGTTTGTCGGATGCTCGGCGCCACGGCCACCGCGTGCTGGCCGTGCTGCGCGGCAGTGCGGTCAACTCCGACGGGGCGTCCAACGGGTTGACCGCGCCGAACGGGCCCTCTCAGGAGCGAGTGATCCGCCGGGCCCTGGCCGATGCCGGGCTGACCACCGCGGATATCGACGTGGTGGAGGGACACGGCACCGGAACCGCGCTCGGTGATCCGATCGAGGCCCATGCGCTGCTGGCGACCTACGGCAGCGATCGGGCGGGCGGGTATCCGCTGCGGCTGGGCTCGCTGAAATCCAATATCGGGCACAGTCAGGCGGCCGCGGGCGTCGGCGGCGTGATCAAGATGGTGCAGGCGCTGCGGCACGGCGTGCTGCCGCGCACCCTGCACGCCGACCGGCCGTCACCGCTGATCGATTGGGCCGCGGGGCAGGTGGAACTGCTGACCGGCAACGAGCCCTGGCCGGAGACCGGCCGGCCGCGGCGCGCGGCGGTGTCCTCGTTCGGCATCGGCGGAACCAACGCGCACGTGGTGCTGGAACAGGCGCCGGTGGTCGCGGACTCCGCACCTGCGGCGCGCGGCGGGCCGGTGCCGTGGATTCTGTCGGCGGCCTCGTCCGACGGTTTGCGCGAACACGCCGCCGCGCTGGCTGATTTCGCCCGGCGGCCGGACGCGCCGGATCCGCGCGGGGTCGCCGCCGCGCTCGCCACCCGCGCCACCCTGGCCGAACGCGCCGTGGTGATCGGGCGTAGCCCGGAGGACTTCGCCGAAGCGCTGCACCGGATCGCCGATGCACCGACGCGGGTGGTCGCGGCTGCGCCGACACCGGCCGCGCACGAGCACGATCCGGTCCCGCTCGGCAATGCCGCGCTGACCTTCCCGGAATTGCTGGCGGCGTTCGGGTTTCGCTTCGAGCCGGTCGAGGGCGTCGCCGTGTTGTTCCCCGGCCAGGGCGGCCAGTGGGCGGGGATGGGAGCCGGGCTGTGGGAATCGTCGCCGGTCTTCCGCGCCTGGGTGTCGACCCTGGACGTGGTGGTGCGGGAGGCGGCCGGCTGGTCCGTCCGCGACGTGCTGCTCGACCGGGCCGGAGCCGAACCGCTCGACCGCGTCGACGTGGTGCAGGTCGCGCTGTTCGCGATGAGTGTCGGGGTGGCGCTGGTGTGGGCGTCGTGGGGGATCGGCGCGGAGGCGGTGGCCGGCCATTCCCAGGGTGAGGTCGCGGCGGCGTTCGTCGCGGGCGGTCTGTCCCTCGCAGACGCCGTGCACGTCGTCGTGACGCGGTCGCGGCTGATCGCACGGAAACTGAGCGGCTCCGGCGGCATGGCCGTGGTGTGGGCCGCGCCGGAGCGGATCCGGCCGCGGCTCGTGGACGGCGTGGTCGTCGCCGCCGTCAACGGGCCCGAAGTCGTTGTGCTGTCGGGAGATTCGCAGCCCTTACGTCGGGTCGCCGACGATTTCGAGGCGGAGGGCGTTCGGGTGCGCTGGGTGGATGTCGACTACGCCTCCCATTCGCCCGCGGTGGAGGCGGTCCACGACGAACTGGTGGAGCGGCTCGTATCGTTGCGGCCGCGCGGTTCGGCGGTCGCGTTCTACTCGTCGGTGCGCGGTGGCCTGCTCGACACCGCCGAATTGGACGCGGCCTACTGGTTCCGGAATCTGCGTGAACCCGTCGACTTCACCGGAGCGGTGGCGGCGCTGGCGGCCGACGGATTTCGCTTCTTCGTCGAATCCTCCCCACACCCCGGCCTGGTCGGTGCGGTGGAGGAGACGGTGGTCGCCGGCGGCGTCGTCGTCGGATCACTGCGGCGCGGAGAGGGCGGGCTGGACCGGCTACTTGCCGCGGCCGGCGACGGCTGGGTGCGCGGGTTGCCGGTCGACTGGCCGCGCGTCATCGGCGCCGCACCGGACGCCGATGCGCCGACGTACACCTTCCGGCGCCAACGCTATTGGCTGTCCGCCGAACCGCCTCGCGCGCGCACGGCCGACGACTGGCGTTACCGCATCGACTGGCGTGCGCTGCCGCCGGCCACGGCGCGCCCGGCCGGACGCTGGCTGCTCGTCGGCGCGCCGGCCCAGGTGCGGGACGCACTGTCGCGATCGAGACTCGAGGTCACCGACGACCGTGACTCCGGGCCGTTGCGCGGTGCGCTGTCGTTCCTCAGCGATATCGGCGAAACCCTGGAACTGCTGCGTGAGCTCCCCGAAGCCGTTCCGCTGTATGTGATCACGCGCGGGGCGGTCGGCGTGGCGGGGGAGCCGCTCGTCGAGCCGGCGCAGAGCGTGCTGTGGGGTCTCGGCTACAGCCTCGCGCTGGCGCGTCCGGACCGCTGGGGCGGGCTGATCGACCTGCCCGCGACACCGCTGGACGCGGACCTCCTCGCCACGCTCGAGAGTGCCCTGAGCACCGCGACCGAGAACCAGATGGCGGTGCGCCCGTCGGGTCTGTTCGCGCGGCGGTTGGTGCGCGCCCACGCGCGGACCGACCGCGCTCCGTGGCGTTCCCGGGGGTCGGCACTGGTCACCGGAGGCACCGGCGCGATCGGCGCCCGGGTCGCCCGGTGGCTGCTGCGAACCGGCACCGACCACGTGGTCCTGCTCAGCCGCAGCGGTCCCGCCGCGCCGGACGCGGCCGCACTGCGCGCGGAATTCGGATCGGCGGTCACCATCGTGGCCTGCGACATCACCGACCGCGCGGCGCTGGGCCGGGTGATCGGCGACATCGCCGATCTCCGCACGGTCGTTCATGCCGCGGGCGTCGTGGACGGCACGGCCGTGACCGAGGTGACGGCCGCCGACATCGCACACGTCATGGGGCCGAAAGCCGTTGCCGCACAGTATCTCCACGAACTGACCGGGGAGCTGGACGCCTTCGTCCTGTTCTCCTCGGGCGCGGCCGTCTGGGGGAGTGCGGATCAGGGCGTCTACGGCGCGGCCAATGCCTATCTCGACGCGCTCGCGGCACACCGGCGCGGACTCGGCCTGCCCGCCACCTCGATCGCCTGGGGTGCATGGGACGGTGGCGGCATGGCCGCCGAGCCGGGCGTGGCGCAGCGGTGGCGGCGGCAGGGAGTCCTGCCGATGGACCCCGACGCGGCACTCGACCATCTCGAACGCGCGCTGCGCGCGGAGGAGAGCGGGCTGCTCGTGGCCGATATCGACTGGGCGCGTTTGGCGCCGGTACTCACCGCCGCGCGACCGCTCCCGCTGCTGGCGGAGCTGCCTGAGGCACAACCGGCAGCCGAGCCCGCGGACGTCACGCCGGGCCGAAGTTTCGCCGAACGCCTGGCCGCCCTGCCCGAGGACGAGGCCGACCGCGCTCTGCTCGAACTGGTTCGCGCCGAGATCGCCGCGGTGCTCGGTTACGGCGCCCCGCGCGCCGACGACGACGATCGCAATCTGCTCGAGCTGGGTTTCGACTCCCTGACCACGGTCGAATTGCGCAATCGGCTCAATGCCGCGACGGGACTGTCGATCGCGGTGACCTTCCTGTTCGACCACGCCACCGCCAGCGAGCTGGCCAAGGCGCTCGGATCCGAACTCGCCCTCGCCGACGAGCCGCCGGTCGCCCCGGCCGACCCGGTCAGCATGCTGTTCCACCAGGCGTTCGAATCGGGCAAATTCGCGGAGGGTATGGCGCTGCTGCGCGATGCGGCGCGGCTGCGGCCGATGTTCGACAGCGCGGCGACGGTGCCGCACCCGGATCCGGTGACTCTCGCCGACGGCGACGGCGGCCCTCGGATGATCTGCTTCTCCGCGCTGGTGGCGATGACCGGGGCGCAGGTGTACACCCGTTTCGCCGACGAATTCCGTGGGCAGCGAAGGGTTTCGGCGCTACCCGCTCCCGGCTTCGTCAGCGGTGACAGCCTGCCCGCGACGATCGAGGCGGTCATCGATCTGCAGACGGAGATCGTCCGGCCGATCGCCGCCCGGGCGGAGGTGGTGCTGACCGGAACGTCGTCCGGCGGCTGGCTGGCGCACGCGGTGGCCGCGCGGCTCGAACGCGACGGGCTTCGCGTCGCCGGGGTGGTCCTGCTGGACACCTACCTGCCGGATGCGGATCTGTTGCGGCGTGCCCAGCATCGGGTGATCGGTGGCGTGCTGGATCGGCAGGCCGGATTCGGGCTGGCCGACGGTGTGCGGTTGTCGGCGATGGGTTGGTATATACCACTTTTCGCGCACTGGCGGCCGGAGCCGATCACGGCGCCGACGCTACTGGTGCGGGCGTCCGAGCCGCTGCGCGACCACACCGGCGCGGCGCTCGAGGATCTGGACTGGCGGTCGGCGTGGACGCTGCCGCATACGGTCGTGGATGTACCGGGCGACCATTTCACCATCCTCGAGGAGCATGCGGCCTCGACCGCGCGCGCGGTGCGCGAATGGCTGGACCGCTGACGCGCGAAGGGCGCCGGCCACGGCCGGCGCCCTTCGTGTCACCACGCCGATCACTCGATGACGGCGGCGTGCACCAGCTGGCGCAGCCGGGAGAACAGCGGCAGCGCCTTGGAGGGGAACAGCTGTGGAAAGGCCAGTGCCGTGATCCGGGTGACCGGATCGACGAAGAAGTAGGTGCTGGTCGCCGAATACCAGGAGAACTCACCGGGATTCGCGATCACCTTGCTCGCGGCCGGGTCGAGCACGGTCATGAAGCCGAACCCGAATCCGAGGCCGGCCATCGTGGTCAGCGCGGGCAGCACCGGCCGGCCGAAGCTTCCGAGGTCGGCGCCGCCGGGCAGCTGATTGGTGGTCATGTACCGCACCGTGGCCGGCGAGAGCACCCGGGCGCCGTTCCAGGTTCCGCCCGCCAGCAGCATCTGCAGGAAGGTGTGGAAGTCCGCGGCGGTGGTGAGCAAGCCGGCACTGCCGGACAGCCAGGTCGGGCGCTGGGTCGGGTCGCCGCCCATCGCGTCGTTGCGGACCGCCAGACCGGTCGCCGGATCGGCCATGTAGATCGCGGCCAGCCGCTGGGTCTCCTCCGGCTCGATCCAGAATTTGGTGTCGTGCAGTCCGAGCGGCTGCGTGATGCGTTCGGCGACAACGGTATCGAGCGACTTGCCCGAGACCACCTCGATCAGCCGGCCGAGCACGTCGGTGCTCACGCCGTAGTTCCACGCGGTACCCGGTTCGAACAGCAGCGGCAGCGAAGCCCAGGTGTCCACGGCGGTCGCCAGGTCGATTCCGGGCGGCGCACTCCACTCGAAGCCGCGTTGGACGTAGAGCTCGTCCACGGGATGGGAATGATGGAAGCCGTAGGTGAATCCGGCGGTGTGGGTGAGCAGATGCCAGATCCGGATGGGTTCGCGCGCGGGCCGCGACTCCAGGTTCGCGCCGCCGCCGCGGGTGTACACGCGCACATCGCGCAGCGACGGAATGTAGTCGGCGACCGGATCATTGAGCCCGAAGGCCCCGTCCTCGTACAGTGCCAGCGCCGCGACGGAGGTGAACGGTTTGGTCAGCGACCAGGAGCGGAACAAGGAGTCGGCTTCCATCGCGAGGCCGGCCTCGCGGTCGCGGTGCCCGCCGGTGCCGATATGGGCGATCTTGCCGTCGCGGGCGATGATGCCGACCCAGCCGGGCATCCGGCCCGCTTCCACCAGGCCGTCGAGGTAGTCGTCGAACCGCCGCAGCCGGTCCGGGTCCAATCCGGCCTCGGCCGCGTCGATTTCGATCTTTATCTCACTCATGATGTGGCCCCTGCCTGTTTCCGGAGTGCGGAGAAGAGAATTTTCGGCGAGATTCTTGCCAGCCGACACCGTGAATAGTAGCTTTAGTTCGATAGATGTACAACTATCGAACTATGTTGTGCCGGTGGTGAATTCGCGCCGGTGAATCCCCCGCCCGAGCCGTCGTCGACGCAGATGAAGTGGAGTTGGTTGTCATGTCCCGCTACGGGATCACCCTGCCCTTGCCGTTCGTCCCACTCCCACGCCATCGCGAAATACTGGGCGAGCTGGCCGATCTCGGTTACACCGACGCGTGGACCGGAGAGTACGCCGGGGTGGATGCCTTCACGCCGCTGGTGCTCGCCGCGGCCTGGGGCTCGCCGTCGCTGCGGCTGGGCACCGCCGTCGTGCCGGTGTACACCCGCGGGCCCGCGGTGATCGCCCAGACCGGCGCCGCGCTGGCCGAACTCGCCCCCGGCAGGGTCGTGCTGGGTATCGGATCCTCCGGGGCGCAGCTGGTCACGGGGATGAACGGGATCGCGATGGACGAGCCCTATCGACGCGTGCGCGATACGCTGCGGTTCCTGCGCCACGCCTACGAACACGGCCGGGTGGCGGGGCGATTCGACACCTTCACCATCGAGGATTTCGAACTCGGGCGACCGGCGCAGATTCCGCCGCAGCTCATGGTCGGCGCGCTGCGGACCGGCATGTTGCGGCTCGGATTCCGGGAGGGCGCCGGCGCCATCACCAATTTCCTCACCGCCGAGGATATTTCGACGGTGATTCGCGGCCTCGGGGCCGATCGTGACCGCGGGGAGCTGGTCGCCCGCATTTTCGTCTGCCCGACCGAGGATCTCGACTATGCGCGCGAGTCGGGCCGGCGAATGCTGACCCATCTGTTCACCCGGCCGACCTACGGCGCCTTCCACGAGTGGCTGGGGCGCGGCGATCAGGTCGAGCAGGTCCGCAAACATGTTGCGGCGGGCGATCTTCGGCGCGCGGGGGAGGCGATCTCCGACGACGTGGTGGACGGTGTCCTGGTGCACGGCAGCCCGGAACACTGCCGGGAGCAGATTCACCGCTACGTCGAGGCCGGGGTCGACACTCCGGTGCTGATGATCCAGTCGACGCCGGAGTTGTTCGCCGGCGGGCCGGAGGCGGTTCTGCAGGTCGTGCGCGACCTGGCGCCGCGGCAGTGAGTGGCGTGCCGTCGGGTACTTCCACAAGTGACGAACAATTGATTCTACGTGCGGTTTCCCGCCGCTGCGGATTTGTCAAGTATTTCGCCGGTTACTGTTCGAATCCGGTTTTTCCGGTTCGCGAATTGTTTGCGCCCGAATTTCACTCCGCGTGAATCCAGCTCGCATTGCCGCAATGGTCTCCAGGTGTTAGCGTTATTTGTCGGGTTTGTTCCCGAGTTGTGATAGGAGCATCCCGATACCTCTCGTCACCTGCCGGGCCTGCAACTGTATTCATGGCCCATGAAAATTTGGGGGCCTCGATGACCGTGACCGAACTACCGAATACGGCCAGAGAATTCGGCGACGCCCATGGGCGCGATTCGGGTCGTGCCCGGGTTCTCGTGGTGTGCGGCGAGCAGATCATGCGCAGCGGACTGATCTCCGTACTGCGCGGAATGCCGGATGTCGGCTGGGTCGGACCGGCGGTCAACAGCGAAGCGGCACTGAAGATGGTCGCCGCCGACAAGGCGGATGTGGTGGTGCTCGATCACTGCCCCTCGCCGCGCTGGGACGGACCCGGCCTGACACAGCGCCTGACCGCGGTGCGCCCCGGCGGCGAGGTCGGGGTCGTCGTGGTGTCCGAGGGCACCGACAGCGAACTGCTGCTGCGGTATCTGCAGGCGGGTGCGCGGGGGCTGGTTTCGCGGCGCTCGAGTGCGGTCGACCTGGTCAGCGCGGTGGATGCGGTGGTGCGCGGCCAGGCCATGTTGTCGCCGTCGATCACCCGCCTGGTCCTCGACGCCACCGCTCCCTACCTCCCCGCGGTAGCGCACAAACCGGTTACCGCCCTCGACAGCCTGACCCAGCGCGAGCACGAGATCCTGATCCTGGTCGCCGACGGGCTGTCCAACAGCGAGATCGCCCAGGTGCTGCACGTCAGCTACAAGACGGTGAAGTTCCACGTCTCCAACATCCTGCGCAAACTGTCCGTGCGCACCCGGGCGCAGGCGATCGTGTACCTGCGGCCGACGGTGACCATCGCCTCGCGCGCCGGCTGAGTCTCCCGGCGGGGCCGATCTCTTGTGCTCGTCGAAGATCGGCTGTTATCTTGGTATTCGAAAGTTTGCCAAGTGTCGAACTTGAATCTCTTCATTCATCATTCGAGGCAGCTTCCCATTCGTCGTCGCATTTTCCGATCCAGGAGGGGGAATCCCCAATGTCGAATTCCATCGACGAGACGCTCGACTACTATCCGTTTCCGTTGGGACCGCTCGGCGAACCACCGGAGCGATTCTCGGAACTGCGCGCCCAGTGCCCGGTCACCAAGGTGCGGTTACCCAGCGGCGACACCGCGTGGGCGGTTACCGGTTACGACGAGGTGGTCGCCGCGATGTCCGATTCCCGGCTGTCGCGCGCCGCCCTGCGGGAACCGGGCGCGCCGCGGGTGATCAACGGTCCCGACTTCGCCGACAACCCCTTCAATCTGCTCAGTCAGGACGGTGCCGACCACCGGCGCCTGCGGCGGCTGATCTCGCCCGCGTTCACGCCCAAACGCGCCGAGCAGATCCGCCCGCGCATCCAGGAGATCGCCGACGAACTGGTCGACGCGCTCGAGGCGGGGCCGCGCCCGGCCGACCTGCACCACGACTTCGCCGCCCTGCTGCCCATCTGGGTGATCACCGATCTGCTGGGCGCCTCGCGGGAACGGCGCGCCGACATCCAGCGCTGGACCGACCATCTGGTCAGCATCACCGCGCACACCGCCGACGAAAGACTTACCGCCCGTGAGGAATCCGCCGCCTACGTCGTCTCCCTGCTCGCGCAGCGGCGAGAGGCGCTCGGTGAGGACCTGCTCTCGGATCTGATCACCGCCCGCGACGACGGCGACCGCCTCTCCGAACAGGAACTGGTCTGGCTGACGATCAATCTGCTCGTCGCCGGGCACGACACCACGGTCAGTGCGCTCAGCCGCGCCGCGTTCATGGTGTTGCGGCACCCGGACCAGTGGCGACTGCTGGTCGATCAGG
This sequence comes from Nocardia violaceofusca NBRC 14427, assembly GCF_963869435.1. Classification (NCBI taxonomy): domain Bacteria; kingdom Bacillati; phylum Actinomycetota; class Actinomycetes; order Mycobacteriales; family Nocardiaceae; genus Nocardia; species Nocardia violaceofusca. The sequence goes on along the minus strand of NZ_CAWMPM010000023.1, from coordinate 73,000 downwards.
TCGGCGACCGCCAGGTCGTGCGGCACGCCGTGGAGGAACTGCTGCGCTACGCCCCGCCGTCGGAAATCGGTTTCATCCGGGTCGCCACCGAGGAACTCGAAATCGGTGACGTGGTCGTGCGCCAGGGCGAAGGTGTCATCCCGATCATGCACGCCGCCGGTCGCGACACCCGCCACGTCGCCGATCCCGACCGCCTCGACCTCACCCGCGAGGACGTCAAACACGTCGCCTTCGGCCACGGCAGTCACTTCTGCCCCGGCGCCGGGCTCGCACGGCTGGAACTCGAGATCGGGCTGGCGACACTCGCGCGGCGGCTGCCGAATCTGCACCTGGCGGTCGACCCGGAGAACATCGACTGGTCCAGTGGCCTGCTCACGCTGCGGCCCAACACCTTTCCAGTGGAGTGGTGAGCGTGACCGAACCTCGTTCCTCCGCCGTGTCCGAGCGGCGCTGGCTCACCGTGCTGGCGATCTGCGGATGTTTCGTCGGCCTGGACGCGCTGGTCGTCTCGCCGCTGGCGCCGCAGATCACCCACTCCGTCCACGTCTCGCCCCGGCTCGGCGGTCTGCTCGTCACCGCCTACGCGCTGGCCTACATGATCGCCGCGCCGATCTTCGGTCCGCTCTCGGACCGCTGGGGACGCAAGCGACTGATGACCGCGGGACTCACCGTCTTCGCCGTCGGCACGGTACTGACCGGATTCTCCTCCGGCTTCGCGGCGATCATCGTGTTCCGCGCGATCTCCGGACTCGGCGCCGCGATCCTGGTGCCGGCCATCCTCGCCTTCGTCTCCGGTGCGGTGGCGGCCGAACGCCGGGGCGCCGCGATCGGGGTGATCGTGGGCGCGATGATGGGCGCCTCGGTGCTCGGGGTGCCCGCGGGTGCCTTCCTGGCCGGAATCGTGTCCTGGGAGTGGACATTCTGGGGCATCGGCGTCGCCGCGGCGCTGTTGCTCGTGCCGCTGACCAGATTCGTCCCCCACACCGCGGCGGCCGCCGCCGCACCCGCGGGGCCGTTGGCCATCTTCGCGCGGCAGTTCCGTGCCGCACTCGGCAATCCGGCGGTGCTGTTCACGTTGCTGTGCACCTTCCTGTGGACCGCCGGACTGCAGGGCATGTTCGCCAACGGCGGACTGTTCTACTCGAGCAACTTCGGGCTCACGACCGGATGGGTCGGGCTGGCGCTGGCCGGTGGCGGGGCGATGAGCGTCGTGGGCAACATCTACGGTGGCCGCCTTGCCGATGCCGTCGGCCGGCGCCGGGTCATCGCGGTGGCGGCGCTGGTGGCCGCGGCGTCGGTGCTGGCCTTCTCGCTCTCGACCGGCTCGCTGGCGCTGGCGATCGTGGTGCAGGTCGTCTGGGGTGGCGCGGTCGGTTTCGGCCAGTCCGCACTGACCACCCTCGCCAGTGAACTCAGCCCGGATGCGCGCGGAACCGTTCTGGCACTGAACTATTCGGTGCAGTACGGCGGGATGATGGCGGGCACCGCGGCGGCCGCCGCACTGCTCGACGGCGGTTCCGCGTTCTGGTCGGTCGGGCTGCTGTGCGGGGTGTGCAGTCTGCTGGTCTTCCCGGTGGTGACGCTGCTGCTCGGCCGCGGGAGCGCGGTGGCGGCGCCGGAGTCATCCGGGGCGCAGCCGACACCGGCAGGCTCCTAGGGTGTCCCGGGCCGGGAGTGCCGCGCGGCGCTCCCGGCCGGAGGTCCGCTCAGCTGAGCAAAGCCCTTGCGTACCAATCTTTCTCGTCACGCACTCCCGGCAGCGCGAAGAAGTAGCCGCCGCCGAAGGGCTGGACGTAGTCGGTGAGGGGTTCGTTGATCAGCCGGGTCTGGATGGCCTCGAACTGGCGGGCGACGTCCTGCTGGAAGCAGGTGAAGATGTGCCCCGAGGCCATGTTGCCGTTGCGCTCCACGCCGAGGTCGTAGTTGTAGGAGCGGCGGACCAGTTGCTGGCGCGCGGTTTCGGGGGTGCGCGGATTGGCCAGCCGGATATGGGAATCCAGCGGAATGACCGAGCCCTCCGGGTCGGCGGCGTAGTCGGGGGTGTCGAATTCCTGATTGCCGTCGAGCGGGGCGCCGGAGTCGCGGCGGCGCCCGAACATGTTCTCCTGCTCGTTGATCGAGACCCGGTCCCAGAATTCGACGAGCATGCGGATCAGCCGGACCACCTGGTAGGTGCCGCCGCGGGTCCATTCCGGTTCGCCGCCGCCGTCGGTCCAGATGAGCGATTCGGCGTCGGCGCCGGTCGGGTTGGCCGTTCCGTCCTTGAAGCCCAGCAGGTTCCGGCCGGTGCCGGAGGGACGCGGCGGAGAGTTGTAGCCGTCGATCTTCCAGCGCAGTTGCAGTGCGCCGCGGGTCTGGCGGGTGATGTCGCGCAGCGCGTGATGGACCGTGTCGGGGTGGTGGGCGCACAGCTGGATCAGCAGATCGCCGTGCATCCAGGCCGGATCCGGGGTGTCGTTGGGGAAGGTTCGCATCGGCGTGAGTTTGGCGGGTTTGGCCGCGGCCAGCCCGAAGCGGCCGTCGAACAGGCTCGCGCCCACTCCGGTGGTGACGGTGAGCCCGTCGGCGATCACCTCCGGCCCGAGCACCGCACTGTCGGACGGCGGCTGACCGAGGCCGAGGTCGGTGGGGGCGCCGCCGGCGGTGAGGAAGCGGGCACGCGCGGTGAGGGTCTTCATCGCCTCCACCAATTCCGCGCGGTGGGTGGTGGTGACGTCGAAGGCGGCGAAGCAGGCGGCGTTCTGTTTCGCCGACGGGCCCGGCGTGAGGATGCCGGCCTGATGTTCGCCGTGGAAGGGATAACTCGCCTCGGCCTTCGGGGTGCCCACCGTGGCGGCGTCGGCATCCTGGCGGGCACCCTCGGCGAGAATGCCCGCGGTCAGCGCGGTTCCGGCGGCACCGGCGGCGGCGCCGGAGAGGAAGCGGCGGCGGCTGACGTTCATCGTGAAGCCTTACTGGTCGGTCGGTGGTTCGGCATGGTCAGTGGGAGATCGGCACTTCGAGCAACCGCGGCACCTTGGCGAGTTCCTCGAGAGCGGCGCCGAGGCGTGCGTTGACGGCTTGCCGCGCGCCCGGCGGGGTCCGATCCGGCGACTGCCACTGTCCGTGGTTCTGGGTGGCGAGCAGGGCCGCCTGCAACTCGTCGAGGCGGGTGCGCAGGGTGGCGCGCAGTTGCGGCGCCCGCGGATCGATCAGCGGGCCGAGCTGATCGAGGACCGCGCGAGTCACGTCGATGTCGGCGAGCGTCATCGGATACGCCGCGCCCGCGCCCTGGTCGTCGATGCCCGAAATATGGTCGCGCAGAGCGTCTTCCAGGATTTCGTGGGCGCGCAGCGGCAGATTCTTCGGATCGCCGGCGAGGTCGTCGCTGCCGAGATTCTTCCGGATGTTCGCGATATCGCCGCCGAGCCGATCGACCACCGGCAGCAGCTGATCGGGCCGCTGTCCGTGCCACAGGCCGTATTCCAGCCGGTGCAGACCGGTGAATCCGGGATCGTTCGCACCACCGGGCAGGCCGTCGGGCAGACCCGAGACCGCGGTGCCGGCGTCGCCGAAACTGTTGTAGGAGGCGCCGACGCGCTCCCATTCCAGCTGGGCACTGAGCCAATCCGCTTGTGCGGCAGCGATATTGCCGCCACGCAGATCGTTGCCGATCGCGGTGACGGCGCCGGAGAGCCGGGTCAGCACACCGGCGGCGTAGGCCTGATAGGCGTCGTTGGGGCCGCGCAGATCGTCCTCGGTGACGCGTTTGACGGCCGGCGGGGTGTCGCCCGCCTCGCCACTGACCTGCACCGCCGCCGACGAGGTCACCGGCTTACCGGACATCAGGCATTGCATGGTGTAGGTGCCGCTGCTCAAGGTCGCGGTCAGGTTGGCGGTGGTGGCCGGGCCGATCGTCTCGATCTCGCCGACGACCGCACCGCCGGAGTTCACCAGGTTGATCTCCCCGGCCTTGGACGTCTTGTTCTGCACCTCGAACGTCTGCGTCCCGGCCCGCCCGGACTTCCATTCCGAGGCACACGAGCTGTCGGTGACCGACACCGCCTGCGCCTTACCGGAGCCGCTCGACGGCAGCAGCGCGATCGCCGCCCCGGCGGCCACGGCGGGAACGGCCACCAGCACCGCACCGACCAGCAACGGCCGCGGCCCGGCGATTCGCTCCCACCAGTCGGGCGTCTGCTCGGAGCCGTCGTGCGCCGCGGTCGGCACCGCCAGGGGGGCCGCCGCGGCTGCGGTGCCTGCCGTCGTGGCGGGCGCCGCCTTCGCCGGGGCCTTCGCGGGCGCCTGGCGTCCCGCGCGGATGAACAGCGGGATCACCACGGCCAGGTAGACCACCCAGGCGACAACCTGCAGCACCGTCATGCGCGGCGTGAGCTCGGTGATGCCGGTGATGATCGAGACCCACCACGAATTCGGGTCGATATGGGCCGACAGGTCGAAGGCCACCCAGTGTCGTCCGGGCAGGATGTTCGCGTCCTGCAGATCACCGAGACCGTAGGACAGCACACCGGCGGCGATCACGATCAGCGCGAGCGCGGTGCGGTTGAAGAACACGCCGAGGTTGAGTTTCACCGACTGCCGGTACAGCAACCAGCACAGCACCACCGCGGCGGCGAAACCGAGCGCGGCGCCGACCAGCGGTGCGACCGTGGTGCCGGATGCCTTCACGGCGGTCCAGACGAACAGCGTCGATTCCAGGCCCTCGCGCCCGACGGCCATGAAGGCCGTGATAGCCAGCGCACCCGCCCCGATCGCGGTGGCGCGGGCGACCTCACCGCGAAGCTGACCGGACAGCGACGCGGCGGTGCGCCGCATCCAGAACACCATCGCCGTCACCAGTCCGACCGCGATCACGCTCAGGGTGCCGCCGACGATTTCCTGGCCGGAATTCGAGAGCACGCTCGTGGAGTAGGTGAGCACGGCCGCGAAGCTGGCCGCCACCGATACCGCGCCGAGCAGGCCGAGCCAGACGGGAGTCGCGGAGACCGGGCGCTGCGGGGTCGACGTCTTGCGCACGGCAGCCAGCAGGATCGTCACCACGAGTCCCGCCTCGAGGCCCTCCCGCAGGCAGATCAGTAGATTCGGTACAGCCTCGGCCCAGCTCACCGTCCAAAGGTAAGGCATACCTATACCACAGGTCCAATCCTGCACGCCTGTAGCGAGTACTCATTGCCGCAGATGGGGTGGTATGCGAGGTATGTCCGTATTAGCTGGACCGGTTCTCCGGCGCGTCGTAGATCAGCGTCACCGCTTCCTCGAGCAACGCCTCCACGATCATCGATTCCGGCACCGTCCGCACCACCTCGCCCCGGACGAAGATCTGACCCTTGTGATTGCCCGCCGAGACCCCGATATCGGCCTCCCGTGACTCACCCGGGCCGTTGACGATGCAGCCCATCACCGCGACGCGCAGCGGCGCCGGAAAATCCCGGAAGGCCGCCTCGACCTTCTTCGTGAGCTCGAAGACGTCGACCTGGCAGCGACCGCAGGTCGGACAGGACACTATGTCGAGGGTGCGGGGGCGCAGCCCGAGTCCCGCCAGGATGTGGTGCCCGACCTTGACCTCCTCGACCGGCGGCGCCGACAGCGAGACCCGGATCGTGTCGCCGATTCCCTCGGACAGCAGGATCCCGAACGCGGTGGCCGATTTCGCGGTGCCCTGCAGCGGCGGACCCGCCTCGGTGACCCCCAGGTGTAGCGGATAGTCGCAGCGCTGGGCGAGCAACCGGTAGGCCTGGATCATCGTCAGCGGATCGTTGTGTTTCACCGAGATCTTCAGTGCGGTGAATCCGTGCTCCTCGAACAGCCCGGCCTCCCACAACGCCGATTCGACCAGGGCGGAGGCCGTGGCGCGACCGCCGTGCCGGTCCAGGATGCGCCGATCGAGGGAACCGGCGTTGACCCCGATGCGGATCGGCACCCCCGCCGCACCGGCCGCCGCGGCGATCTCGCGAACCTTGTCGTCGAAGGTGCGGATGTTGCCCGGATTGACCCGCACCCCGGCGCAGCCGGCGTCGATGGCGGCGAAGACGTAGCGCGGATTGAAATGGATGTCGGCGATCACGGGGATGGCCGAGCGGCGGGCGATCGTCGGCAGTGCCGCGCAGTCGTCCTGGGTGGGCACGGCGACGCGGACGATATCGCAACCGGCAGCGGTCAATTCGGCGATCTGGCGCAGCGTCGCCTCGACGTCGGCGGTGACGGTGGTGGTCATCGACTGGACCGAGATGGGTGCGCCGCCGCCGACGGGCACCGAACCGACGTCGATGCGCCGGCTCTCCCGGCGTGGTCGCAGGGGCGGAGCCGAGGGCTCGGACAGGAATACGGCCGTCATCGGATCCTCTCGGTCGCGGGTAACCACTGTGTGCAGGCGGCGGCGATGCCTTCGCCGGTGAGGCCGTACTCGGTCAGGATGCTGTCGCGGGAGGCGTGGGCGATGAATTCGGTGGGCAGGCCGAGGGCGCGGACCGGGGTGGCGCCCGTGTCGCGGGCGACCGCGTGCATCAGGTGGGTGCCGATCCCGCCGGCGGCGATACCGTCCTCCACGCAGACGGTGAGCCGATGTCGTGCCGCGATCGCCGGCAGTCCCGGATTGATCGGCCACACCCAGCGCGGATCGACGACGGTGGCGCCGAAACCGCGGTCGGCCAGCAGTTCCGCCGCGCGCAGACACGGCCCGGCCATCGGGCCGACCGCCACCAGCAGGATGTCGAGCGGACTGCGCGGCCCGCGGTACAGGATATCCATCCCGTCCATTCGCGCCAGCGGCGAAATATCCGCTCCGGCAGTAGCTTTCGGATAGCGCACCGTGGTGGGGCCGGCTGTGGTGACGGCTTCGCGCAGTAGTTCGCGGATCCGGCCGGGATCGCGCGGACAGGCGATCCGCATCCCCGGCACGCAGGTGAGCAGCGCCAGATCCCACATCCCGTGATGGCTGGGCCCGTCCGGGCCGGTCACGCCGGCGCGGTCCAGCGCGAGGGTGACGGGCAGTTCGTGCAGGGCGATATCGAGCAGTACCTGGTCGATGGCACGGTTGAGGAAGGTCGAGTACACCGCAGCCACGGGATGCATACCGGCCGCGGCCAATCCCGCCGCGGACGCCAGCAGGTGCTGTTCGGCGATCCCGGAATCGAAAACCCGCTCCGGTGCGCTCCGGGAGAATTCGCCGAGTCCGGTGGGCAGCCGCATCGCCGCGGTCAGGGCGATCACCTCCGGATGGTCGCGGGCGATATCGGCCAGTTCGGATTCGACGATATCGGTCCAGGTGGGGGCGGGTTGTTTACGCGGCGCACCGGTGACCGGATCGATCACCCCGCACGCGTGCATGCGGTCGGCCTCGTCCGCCTCGGCCGGGCCGAAGCCGCGGCCTTTGACCGTCACCGCATGCACCACAACGGGTTTGGCCAGTGCGACCGCCTTGTGCAGGGCCGTGCACAAGGCGCCGATATCGTGGCCGTCCACCGGGCCCAGATAGCTGAAACCCAAGGCGTCGAACAGATTTCCGGAGACGATGTCACCCTCGCGCAGCCCGGTGAGATGGCCGGCCAGCGCACCGACGGTCGGATCGTAGGAGCGCCCGTTGTCGTTGAGCACCACCACGACCGGCCGCCCGCCCGCACCCAGATTGTTCAGACCTTCCCACGCCACACCGCCGGTCAGCGCCCCGTCGCCGATCACCGCCACCACCCGGCGATCGTGTTCGCCGCGCAGGTGGAAGGCCTTGGCGATGCCGTCGGCCCAGGCGAGACTGACCGAGGCGTGCGAGTTCTCCACCCAGTCGTGCGCGGATTCGGTGCGGTTCGGATAGCCCGCGACCCCGCCGGCCTGCCGCAGTGTGTCGAAGGTGGATGCCCGCCCCGTGAGCAACTTGTGCGCATAACTCTGATGTCCGGTGTCGAAGACGAGAACATCGGTGGGCGAACGGAATACGCGATGCAGCGCGATGGTCAGTTCCACCGTCCCCAGGCTGGCGCCGAGATGGCCGCCGGTTCCGGTGACGGTCTCGACGAGGCGATCGCGTAACCGCTGCGCCAGCGCGGGCAGTTCGTCGTCGGACAACGCGGCCAGCGCGTCGGGTCCGGTGAGGGCGGCGAGCGGGTCCGGCCCGCGCGGCGAGGGGTTCATGCGTGGCTCACCTTCCGGTGGGGGAATTCGACCCGGTGTCGATTCGACTCAGCTGACGGCGGCGCGGATCGTCTCCTTCAACGAACCCAGGGTCGCGACCACCGCGGTCGGCTCGTATCCGCAGTGCGCCATGCAATTGGAGCAGCGCGGATCGTTGCCGCGGCCGAAGGCGTTCCAGTCGGTGTCGTCGATCAATTCCCGATAGGTGGCCACATAACCGTCGTCCAGCAGATAACACGGCCGCTGCCACCCCTTGAGCGAATACGACGGAATCGCCCAGGCGGTGCAGTCGAAGTCGACCTTGCCCTCCAGGAAATCCAGATACAGCGGGGAGTGGTTGAGCCGCCACTTCTTGCGGCGCCCGTCGGCGAAGGCCTTGGCGAACAGCTGATGGGTCTCCTTCACGCCGAGCCAATGCTCCTGATCGGGCGCCTTCTCGTAGGCGTAGCCCGGCGCGATCTGCATATGGTCGATCTCGAGCTCGTCGTTGAGATAATCCAGGACGTCGATCACGTCCTGCGGCGAATCCACGTCGAAGAACGTGGTATTCGTCATCACCCGGAATCCCGCGGCCTTGGCCTCGCGGATCGCGGCCACGGCCTGATCGAAGACACCGTCCTTGCACACCGAGGCGTCGTGGCGTTCGCGCAATCCGTCCAGGTGCACCATCCACGCGAAATTGCGGTGCGGTGCGAACTTGTGCAGATGTTTGGGCAGCAGCACCGCGTTCGTGCACAGGAAGACGATCTTGTTGCGGTCGAGCAGCTGCCGCACGATCTCGTCGATCTGCGGATGCATCAGCGGTTCGCCACCGGCGATCGACACCATCGGAGCGCCGCATTCCTCGATCGCGCCGACGGCCTGTTCGACCGGCATCCGCTGTTTGAGCAGCGTATGCGGATGCTGAATCTTGCCGCAGCCCGCGCATTTCAGATTGCAGGCGAACAGCGGCTCCAATTCGACCAGGATGGGGAACTTCTCGCGCCGCAGCAGCTTCTGCTTGGCGAGATACGCTCCCAGACGTACGGATTGACGGAATGGCATGGCCATTCAGCTCACCTCCCGAGGCAGGTTGAATCGAACACTCTCTTCGGTCACGGTGGTGTGGCGGACCCGGAGGGCGCCGAGCCCGGACAGGGCCTCGACCAGGTCGTCCACCAGATACGGCGGTGCCGACGCGCCGGCGGTGACGCCGATGCGGCGGGTGCCGGCCAGCCAGTTCAATTCGACCTCACCGGCGTCCTCCACCAGATGCGCCGCCACACCCTCGGCCGCGGCGACCTCGGCCAGCCGCAGCGAATTGGAGGAGTTGCGCGAACCCAGCACCAGCACCAGGTCCGATTCGCGGGCCACCGCGCGCACCGCCTGCTGGCGATTGGTGGTGGCGTAACAGATGTCGTCCTTGCGCGGCCCGCTCAATGCCGGAAACCGTTGCCGCAGTACGGCGGCCGTGGCCTCGGCTTCCGCGACGGCCAGGGTGGTCTGCGTGACGTAGGCGACCCGATCCGGGTCCGGTGGCGACACCCGGGCGGCCGCTTCCGGATCGGCGACCACGACGACGTTCTCGGGCGCCTCGCCGCGGGTGCCCACCACCTCCTCGTGCTCGGCGTGACCGATCAGGAAGACCGTCTTGTCCGCGGCGGCGAAGGCGCGCACCTCCGCATGCACCTTCGACACCAGCGGGCAGGTGCCGTCGATCACGCGCAGGCGGCGGCGTTCGGCCTGGCGGCGGACCTCCGGGGCCACCCCGTGCGCGGCGAGCACGACCACCGCGCCTTCGGGCACATGATCGAGCTCCTCGACGAAAACCGCTCCCCGCCCGGCCAGTTCGCGCACCACCTGGCTGTTGTGCACGATCTGACGCCGCACGTACACCGGTGCGCCGAAGCGGTCCAGGGCCTGCTCGACGATCTCGATCGCCCGCTCGACCCCGGCGCAGAACGAACGCGGACCGGCGAGCAGGATCTCGCGATCACCGGTCGCCGCCGACCACCGGTCCAGCGCCGGCGCCGCCGCGCGCAGTGAACGCAGTGCCCGCACCCCACGCCATATCGTGCCCGGGCGGAGCAGCGGCGCGGCCGGGGTGTCGACGATCGCCCGGATCGCGACGGCCTGTCCGTCGGGGGCGTCGGCGGCGAGGAACGCCGTTTCGGTATCGACGGCGAGCGCGCCGGACTCCGCCAGCGCGGCTCGCGCCCGGCCGGTGACGACGCGTTCGGCGGAATACACCGGCCCGAGCCGTGCCGGCAGCCCGAGTCGCAGCAATTCTCTGTGCAGCAGAATCGCTGCGGGACTGGGTAATTCGGTACCGTTGCGCCGAATCTCGCTGGCCACCACGAGATCGCCGGGACGCAGCTCTGTGGTCAGCGCACCCGCGACTCCCGCCACCGCGACCGGGCCCGCCGCGGCGGCGTCGTAGAGCCGCCGCGGACCCCGCCCGGTGTGTACCACGGGCGCCGTGGCGGCGCCCCGCAGTGCTGCCCACTCCGATAGGAGCGGGGCGCAGACGGTTCCGGGCCGGGTCATACGGTCAGCTCCCGTCCCGACCGGCAGTGCCGGTTCCGTTCGAGCGCGCGGTGCCGGCGCTGAGGTCCTCGCCGCCCGATGCGGTCTGTCGCCGCACATACCGCCCCAGTGCCCAGATCGGGAACACCAGCCGGTACAGGTGGTAGTTGATGTAGAAATCGCCGGGGAATCCGGTGCCGGTGAACAGGTCCTCGTCCCAGCCGCCGTCGGGTCGCTGTGTGCGCACCAGCCAGTCGATGCCGCGGCGTACGGCGGGAGAGTCGTGTTCCTCGGCGGCCAGCAGGGCCAGCAGCGCCCACGCGGTCTGCGAGGCGGTGGATTCGCCGCGGCCGACCCATTCCGGCTCCCGATAGGAGCGCAGATCCTCACCCCATCCGCCGTCGGCGTTCTGATGGGCTTCCAGCCAGCGCACCGCCGCGCGGATCGTCGTCGACCGCGGGCTCGTGCCCGCCGCGACCAGCGCCGGTACCGCCGCGCCCGTGCCGTAGACGTGGTTGGCGCCCCAGCGCCCGAACCAGGAGCCGTCGGACTCCTGATGATCGAGCAGCCAGCGCACGCCGCGCCGGCATGCGCGATCACCGCTGCGGCCGAGTACCGCCAGCATCTCCACCACGTGCGCGGTCACATCGGCCGAGGGCGGATCGGTGACGGCGCCGAAATCGCAGAACGGCAGTTTCGTCGGCAGGATCGAGGTGTTGTCGGCGTCGAAGGCGCCCCACCCGCCGTCGGCGGACTGCATGCCGACCGTCCAGCGCACCGCGCGTTCGATCGCGGTATCCAGTACACGGCGGTCCGGATGCGAAACCTGATGCAGCGCAATGACGATCTCGGCGGTGTCGTCGGTGTCGGGGTAGACGTCGTTGGCGAATTCGAACGCCCAGCCGCCGGGTTCCAGATGCGGCCGGCGCACCTGCCAGTCGCCGCCGGCGGTGATCTGCTCACCCAGCAGCCAGTCGGTGGCCCGCAGCACCGCCGGATCGTCCGGCGCCACTCCGCCGTCCAGCAGCGCGGCCGTCGCCAACGCGGTATCCCACACCGGTGACTGGCAGGCTTCGAGTCGCCGTACCTCGCCCTCCGGTGTCTGTTCGCGGACGACGAAGCCGTCCAGGCCCGCGATGCCCGCCCGCATCGCCGGATGATCGAGCGGATAGCCCAGAAGGTGCAGGGCCAGTAGCGAATACACCCACGGCGGCTGGATTCCGCCCCAGCCGCCGTCGGCCTCCTGGCGGGCCAGAATCCACTCCGCGGCGTGCCGCATCGCCACATCGCGCAGCGGATTCAGCGGCAGTCGCGCGTAGGTGTGCAGTACCGTGTCGACACGCTGGAACACTCCGGCCAGGGAGGTGAGCGGCGCGCGGCGGGCCCGGGGCGCGCCGGTCCGCAATTCGTCGATGCCGAACGGCAGCGGGCGGCACGGCCGCAGTGTGGCCACCACGGTCAACGGCACCACGGTCTGGCGGGCCCAGCATCCCCAGTCGTAGATGTTGAGCGGAAACCAGGACGGGAACAGCACCAGCTCCGGTGGCAGATTCGGCAGATCGTCCCAGGACCACAACCCGAACAGCGCCAACCAGATTCGGGTGAAGACCCGCGAGGCCTCGATCCCGCCTTCGGCGCGCACGAAGTCGGCGGCGGCGCGCATATGCGGTGCGGCGGGGTCGTCACCGGCCAGCCGCAGGGCCACCCACGCCTCGGCGGTGGTCGACAGGTCGCCGGGTCCGCCGTGGAAGGTCGCCCACGTCCCGTCGGCGCGCTGCTGTGATCGGATCCAGCGCGCCGCCGGCTCGGTCACGTCCGGGGTGGAGATGCCGAGGAACTCCCGCAGCAGCAGATCTTCGGCGTCCATCGTCACATTGGTCGCCAATTCGCCCTTCCACCAGCCCTGTTCGTGCTGGGAAGAGCGCAGCAGCCGCACCGCCGCGTCGGTGGCGGCGCGGACCGCGCTCAGTTCGCCGGCGCCAGGCGCCGGATCGAACGCGGTCCGCCGGTTCGCTGCCGAATTGCCGGTGTGGGTGACTGTCATTCCTATGCACTCCGTTCCACGATGAAATCCGCCAGGTCACAGAGCTCCCGGCGGTATTCGGGGGTGAGGGTGGCCGTGGTGAGGGCCTGCTGGGCGGTGCGCACCCGCCGCCGGGCCTCGGCCCGTGCCCAGCGCCGGCCACCGGCGGTCTCGACCATGTCGGCGGCGGCCCGCAGATCGTGCTCGCTCGGTTCGCCCGATTGCGCCAGCCACTGCGCCAGCGCTTGCCCGGCCGGGCGGCCGGATTCCAGGCACCAGGTGACCGGCAGCGACTTCTTGCGCGAGCGCAGATCCGAGAACACCGGTTTGCCGGTCACCGCCGGATCGCCCCAGATGCCGAGCAGATCGTCGACGAGCTGGAAGGCGAGGCCGATGTTGTCGCCGTAGGCCTGCAGCGCCGCGACCGTCGCCGGTGGCGCCCCGGCCAGGACGCCGCCGACCGCGGCACTCGCCGAGAGCAGCGCCGCGGTCTTGCCCATGGCCATGCGGATACATTCGGCCAGGCCCACGTCGTTGCGATGTTCGAAGTCGACGTCGGCGGCCTGGCCGATGATCAGCTCCTGAGTCGCCTTCCCGACCAGCCGGGCCGCCGCCATCGCATGCGGGGAGCCGGAATCGAGCAGCACCTCGTGCGACAGCGAGAGCATCGCGTCACCGGCCAGCACCGCGACCGGATCTCCCCACACCGCCCACACCGTCGGGCGATGCCGGCGGGTGGCGTCGCGATCCATCAGGTCGTCGTGCACGAGCGAGAAGTTGTGCACGAGTTCGACCGCCACCGCACCGGGGACTCCGCAGAGTCCGTCGCCGCCGGCGGCGTGGGCGGCGAGCATGGTCAGCCGCGACCGCACCGATTTGCCGCTGTCGGCGACGACCGGGCGGCCGTGTTCGTCGCAGAAGCCGAGGTGATAGGCGACCATCGGGCGGATCGCGTCGTCGAGCCGTCCGACGGCGTCGGACAGCGCCGACCGGACGGCATGACCGTCGGCATCGACCGTGGACAGGGTTGTCACCGTCATCTGATCACCTCCGATATCCGCGTGCGGGGTTCGGGCGTACCGGTGCGCTCGGCGGCACCGGCGCGGGGACGGAACCCCGCCAGATACGAAATGACCTCCGCCGCGGCGGCTTCCCCGCTGCGCACGGCGCCCTCCATGGTCGCGGGCCAGCCGGTGTCGGTCCACGCCCCGGCCAGCGCCAGACCGGGCGATGCGGTGGCCGCGGGCGGACGCAGCCGCGCGCTGCCCGGCGCGGGCCGGAACGTCGCATGGCGTTCGCGAGTGACGAAGAAGTCGGCCACCTGTGCTGTACGGGCCTCGGGCAGTAGCTGTTCGAGGGCGGGCAGGAATTCCCGGCGCAGCTCGGCGACCGGGCGATCGATGAATGCGTCGGCGGCGGAGACGGAGACGGCCAGATACTGCGCGCCGGCGGGAAGCGGGCCCGCTGCTCCCGCCGCGCCGGGGCCGTCGGTCGCAGACGCGCCGCGGGGGCCTGCCTCGGTGCGCGCCCCGGATGCATCGGTCCGGTCGAACACCCACTGCACGACCGTGCCGACGCCGGCTCGCAGCGGTTCGTCCATCACCTGCCGGTCGTAGAGCACATGAATGTTGACGATCGGCGAACTGCCCAGGGCCGCAGCCCAATTCGCGGGCAGGTCCACCGCGTCGGCGGGCAGCAGCGCCTGCGCCGCCGTCGGGGGCACCGCCGAGACGACCGCGTCGGCGGCATATTCGCTGTCGCCGGTGTGCACCGACCAGCCGGCCTCGGCCCGCCGGACGGCTGTGACCTTCTCGTGGATCACCGTCGCACCCGCCGCGGTGAGTGCCGCCTGTCCGGCGTCGCCGTGCACATGGCGCAACGGGATACGCGACCAGCCGATATCCGCCGCGTCCGAGTCGGTGAGCAAGCCGACCTGGAATACGGTGGCGGCCAATGCCAGCGATACGTCGTCGGCCCGGGCGTTGAGGGTGGCGATGCCGACCAGATCCCACAGGCTGTCGACGGCATCGCGATCCTGACCGTGCGCACGCAACCAGTCACCGAAACTCGTTGCGTCCGTGCGTGGATCGGTGGTGTCGACCGCCCGCAGTGCCAGCGCGGCCCGGACGAAGCGTAGCCGCGCGCCCGGCGACAACCAGGGATAGCGCAGCAGCGCCCAACTCAGATGCAGCGGCGCCGGCAGCGGCAACCGCCGCAACCGGCCCACCCGTCCGCCGCCGGATACCGGGATGTCGAGGCGCGGTTGCAGCCGGACCGCATCGCGCATGCCGAGCCGATCCAGCAGCGCGAGATAGCGGTCGCAGCAGCGCAGGAATACGTGCTGGCCGTTGTCGATCCACAGCTCACCACGGGGGAACGAATGCGTCAGCCCGCCCAGCCAGGGCCGGGATTCGAACAGACGCACCGCATATCCGGCGTCCGCGCAGCGCAGGGCCGCGGTCATCCCCGCGAGCCCGCCGCCCACCACGGCCACCCGCGCCGTCATCGCGGGCTCCACCCGAATGTGGTCATCGAATACTGCAGTAGCGCGCCGGAGGCGACGCGTGTCTTCTCCCGTCCGCTCAACGACAGCCGCCGGTCGTAGACGGCCACCGGATTGGCGCGGATGCGCTCGTTGAGCCGCCGGTAGATACCCGCCATCGCCGCGCAGCAGGCGGCACTGCGGCCGTCCAGATGCGGAATCAGACGCAACCCCAGGCAGTACCAGTTCTCGGCGCGCTCGGCGCCGGTGCGGATCAGCGCGGCCAGTCCGCCGTTGGGATCGTCGAGCGCCCCACCTGCGTCGAGTTCCAGTTGGACGCCGAAGCGCCGCAGTTCGTCGCGGGGCAGATAGACGCGGCCGTTGCCGAGATCCTCGCGGATATCGCGCAGAATGTTGGTCTGCTGCAACGCGATCCCGAGCTGATCGGCGTACAGCGGCGCGCACGGATCACCGCCGGAGCCGAAGATCGACAGGCACAAGCGGCCCACCGCCCCGGCCACGCAGCGGCAGTAGTGGGTGAGCTCGCCGAAATCGGTGTAGGTGACGCCGTCGACATCGGCCTGCACCCCGTCGATCAGTTCGCCGAACGCGCCCAGTGGCACCGGATAGCGCCGAGCGGTGTCGGCGACGGCGAACAGCACCGGATCATCGGTTCCGGCGCCGCCGGTGACCTTGTCCAATTCCTTGCGCAACAGGGTCAGCGCCTCGGTTTTGGCGGCCGGTTCGCCCTGCTCGTCGCCGATATCGTCGATGCGCCGTGCCAGCGCGTAGAGAGCGCACAGCGCCGAGCGCTTCTCCGGGGGCAGCAGCCGGATGCCGTAGTAGAAGTTCTTGGCCTCGGTGCGGGTGATCCGTTCACAGGTGTCATAGGCCGCCGCCGTGGTCGGCCCGGTCGCGATACTGCTCACTGCGGCACCACCGTGGCCTTGCCGAGCAGCGTGACCATCGAGGCCACGGTGTCGACGTGCCGGGGCCGCACCGGTTGGCTCCACACATCGCCCTCGGCCACGCGCAGCGCCCGCGCGGTCGCGCAGCCGCCCGCGAGATATCCCGAGACCGCGAGCCGGGCCCATCCGGTGAGCCGGGCGACCAGCGGAGCGCCTTCGCCGAGCATCGATTCGCAGCGTTCGACCTGGGTGAGCACCACCGTCCGGCACGCCGGATCGCCCGGTCCGCCGGTGGCCAGCGCCGCTTCCGCGACCCCGGCCGCGGTCAGATCGTCCTGCGGCAGATAGATGCGCCCGGCCGCGTAGTCCTCGGCCACGTCCTGGCAGTGCTCGAGCACCTGCAGGGCCGAACACACCCGATCCGACAGCGCCACCGTGTCCGGGGTGGACTGGTCGAAGACCGCCAGCACCAAGCGGCCCACCGGATTCGCCGACAGCCGGCAGTAGCCGAGCAGATCCTCGAAGGTGGCGTAGCGGCCGACGCGCTGATCGAGCAGATTCGCCTCGATCAATTCCTGGAACGCCTCCTGCGGCAGATCGCACGCCGCCACGGTGGGGGCCAGCATCTGCAGCACCGGATCGTCGGGTGTGCGACCCTGGTAGAGACCGGCGAGGTCGGCGCGCAGCGTCAGCAGGTGCGACACACGATCGCCGGGGGCCGCGTCGCCGACCTGGTCGATTAACCTGGTGGCTGCGTAGACCGCGTGCAGGTGCCGGCGTGGTTCGCGCGGCAACCACCGCAGCGCGACGGGAAAGTTCTCTTCCTTTTCACGGGCCCGCAGCCAGCGGGCCGGGGCTGTCGCTGCGTCCATGATTCGATGGTGAACGCAACACAGGGCTCAAATCTTCAACCGTTGAAGTGATTCCGGTTGGCGTTTTTTGTATCCGGAAGATAATCGAGTCGGAGAGGACTCGAATGAGCGATTCCCATAATGAAATTCCGATAACACCGGAGGCATTGGAGCAGCTTTCGGAGGAACTCGACGCTAGGATGCCCGATCTTCTGGACGAGGTCCGTGATCTGCTCGCCGCCGAGTGGCCCGACTACGCGCGCTATCTCGACGACCATCGCCCCGAGGTGGCCGAGGTCGGCGTGCTGTTCGTCCATCGGCTGCTGGACCTGGCCGAACACGGGCCGCGCACAGGCGATTCCGCTGGTGAGGGCGTTCCGCCGCCGACGCAGCTGGTTTTCGAACAGGTCGGCCGCCAGCAACTGCAGGACGGCGCGGACCTGTCCGATCTGCTCGGCGCGTACCAGGTCGGCGCCCGCGCGGCTTGGCATCACGTCGCGGAAACGGCGCTGAAACTCGACCTGGGGCCGGAGGTCCTCGCGGTGCTGGCGGAGGCCGTTTTCGCCTTCGTCGACGAATTCTCCGCGGCCTCCGCACACGGTTATGTGCTCGAACAATCCGCGTCCAGCGCGGCCCGGGAACGCCATCGCGAGGAATTGGCGGAAATGTTGCTCTCCGGGCGTTCCGACACCATCGGAATCCGGCTGGCCGCCGAGCGCGCGGGCTGGCAACTGCCCCCCGAGGTCGCGGTGGTGCTCGCCGATCCGGCCGATGCGCGCTCCTGCGGGGTGGTGGAACATCTCGGCGGTCACTGCCTGCCGATCCGGCGCGACGACGCGGTCGGGGCGATCGTGCCCAGTCCGATGCTGGGCGGGCGGATCACCCGGCTCGTCGCCGCGCTGCGGGGCTGCGACGCGGTGATCGGTCATCCGCTCACGCTGGACCTGCTGCCGACCGGTATGCGGATCGCTCGCACCGCGCTGCGGTTGCGCAAGGCCGGGGTGCTGTCCGGATCGCCGGTCGTGGTCGCCGAGGAACTCGACACCATCATCGCCAATCGCGACGAATGGCTGCTGGAAACGCTGCGAGCCCAAGTGCTGCAACCACTTCGGGAGCTGCCCGACGGGAAGCGCGACCGGCTGGTCGAAACGCTGCGCAGCTGGCTGTGGAACATGGGCGACCGGCACGCGGTCGCCGACGATCTGCACATCCACCCGCAGACCGTGCGTTACCGCATGGACCGGCTGCACGATCTGCTCGGAGAACGCCTGGATTCGCCGCGCGAGCGGGCCCGCATGTATCTGGCGCTGGTCTGGGACCAGCCGCACGGACGAGCCGGTTGAGTACGCGAGTCCTCAGCCGCTCAGCGCGTGCGCGACGGCATAGCCGAGCAGTGCGGCACCGAGTCCGGCGATCACGCTGATCACCACGTTCATCGCGGCGTAGAACACGGCGCGCTGTTCGAGTAGCCGGACCGTCTCATAGCCGAAGGTGCTGTAGGTGGTGAGCGCCCCGCAGAATCCGGTGCCGGCGAACGCCAGCACCGGACTGCCGGCCGCACCACCGGTGAGCGCGCCCAGGATGAGGCAGCCGACGATGTTGACCGTCAGCGTGCCCCACGGAAACAGGCTGTCGTGGCGTGCCTGCACGAACCGATCGGTGAGATAGCGGGCCGGGGCGCCGAGCACCGCACCGGCGAATACCAGGACGACGGTCACCGCGCCTCCCCTCGAATCACCTTGCGAAGCACCGTCATTCGCGTCACCGTCACCCCGGCGAGCACCGCGAGCAGCGCGCTCAGCAACGTCGCGGCCAGATAGACGAACGCCGTCACGGCCGAACCGGGCTGCAGCAGATTGCGGATCTCGACGGCGTAGGTGGAGAAGGTGGTGAACCCGCCCAGAAATCCGACCCCGAGGAACGGCCGCACCAGTCGATGCGCCGACCACACCTCGGTGATCAGCACCATCAGCACGCCGATGGCCAGGCAGCCGAGGACGTTCTCGGTGAAGGTGCCCCACGGGAACTGCCCGGGGCGGGTCGGCAGCAGCTGGGTCAGGCCGTAGCGGGCGAGACCGCCCAATCCGCCACCCAGCCCGATCACCGCCAGTACGGCGCCGTGTTCGCGCAGTAGTTCGCGGCGCTGGGACGGGACATGCAGATCGATATCCGGATCGACCGGCCGGTCGGCGGATGCGCCGGGCCGGGGCTCCTCGCGGCGTAGTTCGGTCAACGACGGACTCCTACTCGAACACGAACATGGCGGTACCTCGAGTAGGGACTGTTGGCGATCGTCCGATCACGGTTGCTCCGGCCGCTGCGCCGAAGTGGCGAGCCCCACCGCCACGTCGGACAGAATAGCGAACCCGGCCGGACTCGCTCACACCCGCGATACCGGCGTACTTCCGGTGTCGGCGACCAGCGGCGCCAGTGCGGAGGACCGCATCCGCGTCACCACCGCGGTGGCCGGGCGGGCCAGCAGCAGACTGACGGCCGCGGCGACCGGAATGGCCAGGATCGCCGAGGCCACGACGTCGTGCGGGTAATGACCGCCGACGTAGACCCGGCTGAAGGCCAGGACGACCGCGAACACCGCCGTGATCCAGCCCAGCCGCCGATTCAGCAGATACAGCGCCGCGACGGTCGCCGCGGCGGTGGTGGTGTGGCCGCTGGGGAACGAATAGTCGCTAGGCACCGGGCACGTCTCGATGATGTAGGCGGTGGGCACGCCCCGGCACGGGCGCGGTTCGGCGACGATCACCTTCACCACCTCGGCGACCAGATAGGCGATCACCACGCTCACCGGAGCCAGCAGCGCCAGCGCCATCGACCGGTCGTCGCGGCGGCGGGCCTGCCACCAGCCGATCACCATCAGCACCGCGAACACCGCCAGGCCGGCATCGGTCAACCACAGCATCGTGTCGTTGAGCCACCGGGTGTGGTCGGCGAAATCGGTGATGGTGGTGAACAGCGGCCGATCGAATCCGGGGCCGCCGGATGCCATCGGGGCCGGGGAGGGGGTCGTCAACGCATATCCGATCTGGTCTGCCCGGGATGCCGGGGGAGGATGGGAAACGTACTGCGATCATTTCTACCGTGTTCGCCCGGTGGGCACGGTTTCGACCACTGCCGTCGACCTCCGTGTCACCTCGATCGCGTACCGGGCCGCTGTGGTTCGCGGCGGATGCCGGGCCGCCCCGCCCGGTGCCATACGCTGGCCGCATGACCGAGTCTGCTCCCACCGCGCTGCGCATCGGCTACGTCCCGGGCGTCACCGTCGCCAAGTGGGCGCGGGTGTGGGCCGAACGCTTCCCCGACGTCCCGCTCGACGTGATCGCGGTGCCGCAGGCCCAGCAGCGCGAGGCCCTGACGCAGGGACGGGTCGACATGTGCTTCGTCCGGTTGCCGATCGAACGCGAAGGGCTGCACGCGATTCCGCTCTACCACGAGGTCGCCGTGGCGGTGGTGCCCAAGGATCATCCGATCGGGCTGTTCGACGAGGTGAGCCTGGCCGATCTGGACGGCGAGCGGATGCAGGACGCGACCGATCTCGACGCCGTGGGCGACACCGTCGAGTTGGTGGCCGCGGTCGGCGGGGCGGCGGTGGTGCCGCAGTCGCTCGCGCGGCTGCATCATCGCCGCGACCTGATCTATCGTCCGCTCACCGATGTCGATCCGACGCAGATCGCCCTGTCCTGGCCGATCGAGGACGCGGTCGAACTCGCCGAGGAATTCATCGGTGTCGTGCGGGGCCGCACCGCGCGCAGTTCCCGGACCACCGGTGAACGGGATCGGCGCGGCCGCCAGGAGTCCGGCACGCGTGCCGAAGGCGGTGCGGCACAGCGCGGTAGGAGCCGGGGCGAGAGCGGTGCGAAACCGGCCGCGCGCCGGGGTGGCGCGGCGAAACCGGGGCGGGCGGGTAAGGCCGGCGGCCCCCGGAAACGACGCGGCCGCTGAGGCGGAACCTCAGCGGCCGGTCGAAACAGGCTGTGCGCGAAGCGGATTCAGCGCGGCTTGCGCTGGATGATCGAATCGCGGATCAGCACGGCCGCCAGCGCGACGGCGAAACCGATCAGGAAGATGTATCCGGTGTAACCGGTGCCGGAGGTGTGGCCCTGCTGGTTCTCGAACAGCATGGCCAGCAGGATCACGACGACGACCCATCCGGCGATACGGAAGGTGCGCCGCGATTCACCACTCCAGCCCCAGGCGGCGGAGGGAACCTCGGCGGGATCGACCTTGGTGACGACGCCGGCGCTCTTGGCGGGTTCCAGTTCCGTGGCGGCCACGTTCGCTCCCATCATTTCCGTGTGCGCTGCGGCTCGCGGGCGCGGAGTACGCCGTGAGGTCCGCAGGTCGTGAAGGTGTCTGTCGAGAATATGTTTGCATACGACCGGCCGTCGTAGCCAGCGGGGTGACGTCCGCGGCGATTCACCGTGGACAATGAGTGCGTGTCCGACATCGTGAAAGTTCTGCTGCTGGGCAGCACCGGCTCCATCGGCACCCAGGCATTGGAGGTCGTCGCCGCCAATCCGGACCGATTCCAGGTGGTCGGACTGGCCGCGCGCGGCGGCAATACCGACCTGCTGGCCGAGCAGATCCGCGCCACCGGCACCGACAACGTGGCCGTCGCCGATCCGGCCGCGGCCGCGAAACTCGGTGTGGCCCTGGCCGGTCCGGACGCGGCGACCGAACTCGTGCGCCGCACCGACGCCGACGTGGTGCTCAACGCCCTGGTCGGCGCGCTGGGGCTGCGGCCGACGCTCGCGACCCTGGAATCGGGACGGCGCCTGGCACTGGCCAACAAGGAATCGCTGGTCGCGGGCGGCAGCCTGGTGACGCGGGCCGCCACTCCCGGGCAGATCGTCCCGGTCGACTCCGAACACTCCGCGATGGCGCAATGCCTGCGTGGCGGGCGCGCCGACGAGGTCGCGCGGCTGGTGCTCACCGCCTCCGGCGGCCCGTTCCGGGGCTGGACCGCGCAGATGCTGGAATCGGTGCGCCCCGAGGAGGCCAAGGCCCATCCCACCTGGTCGATGGGTCTGATGAACACCCTCAATTCGGCCACGCTGGTGAACAAGGGCCTCGAACTGATCGAGGCGCACATGCTGTTCGGCATCGACTACGACAAGATCGACGTCACGGTGCATCCGCAGTCGATCGTGCACTCGATGGCGACCTTCACCGACGGCTCCACCCTCGCCCAGGCCAGCCCGCCGGATATGAAACTGCCGATCGCGCTGGCGCTGGGCTGGCCGGACCGGGTCCCCGGCACCCTCGCCCCGATCGACTTCGGCACGGCGTTCACCTGGGAATTCGAACCGGTCGACACCGAGGTCTTCCCCGCGGTCGAACTGGCTCGCGCGGCGGGTAAGGCCGGCGGCAGCGTGACCGCGGTCTACAACGCGGCCAACGAGATCGCGGTGCAGGCGTTCCTCGACGGTGCGCTCCGATTCCCGGATATCGTGCGCACGGTCGCGCGGGTGGTCGAGTCGGCCGACCGCTGGGCCGCCGAACCCAGTACCTTGGACGAGGTGCTCGCGGCGGATGCGTGGGCGCGACAGCGTGCGCGCACGCTCGTGAGCAACTGATTCAGGAGGGTTCGATACCGCATGGGCTTCGCGATCGGATTCGTGCTGTTCGCCCTCGGCATCACGGTATCGGTGGCGCTACACGAATGTGGCCACATGTGGGCGGCGCAGGCCACCGGCATGCAGGTGCGCCGCTACTTCGTCGGCTTCGGGCCGAAGGTGTTCTCCTTCCGCCGCGGTGAGACCGAATACGGCCTCAAGGCGCTGCCGCTGGGCGGTTTCTGCGATATCGCGGGCATGACCGCGCTGGACGAGGTACCACCCGAGGACCTGCATCGCGCGATGTACCGGCAGGCCACCTGGAAGCGCCTGGTGGTGATGTTCGGCGGCATCGCGATGAACTTCATCCTCGGCTTCCTGCTGATCATGCTCCTCGCGGTGGCCTGGGGGCTGCCGCGGCTGGATTCGCCGCCGGCCACCCAGATCTACCCGGCCGGTTGTGTGCCCGCGCAGAACCCCGACGGGTCGACCCAGAAGTGCACCGGCCCCGGCCCGGCCGAACGCGCCGGACTGCAGCGCGGCGACCTGGTGACCGCGATCGACGGCAAGCCCGTCAAGACCTGGGACGACTTCCGCTCGATCACCGAGAAGGCGAACGGCCCGGTCGTCTACACGGTCAAGCGCGACGATCAGACGCTGCAGATTCCGGTGACCCCGGAGCGCGTGGCGACCTATCCGCTGAAGTCCACGGACAGTTCCGAGCGAGTCACCACGCCGGTGTACGTGAGCAAAGTCGGTGTGGCACAGGACTTCTACCTGCCGGTCAAACACAACATCGTCTCCGCGGTGCCGGCCTCGGTGGCCTTCACCGGGGACATGTTCGGCCGCACCTTCGCCTCGCTGGCGCAGATGCCGAGCAAGGTGGTCAGCCTGTGGCATGCGGTCACCGGCGGTCAGCGCGATGCCGACACTCCGGTCAGCGTGTACGGCGCCAGCAAGATCGGCGGCGAAACCGCCGAACACGGGCTGTGGGGTGCGTTCGTGCTGGTGCTGGCCAGCCTGAACTTCTTCCTCGGCGCGTTCAACCTGCTGCCGCTGCTGCCGCTGGACGGCGGCCATATCGCGGTGGTGATCTTCGAGAAGCTGCGCAACATGTGGCGCAACCGCAAGGGCCTGCCCAACGGCGCTCCGGTCGACTACATGAAGCTGCTACCAGCCACCTACATCGTGGTGGTGATCGGCGGTGCGTACATGATCCTCACCCTGGTCGCCGACATCGTGAACCCGATCAAGCTGTTCCCGTAGCGAATCCGGCGTGCGCGCGGCCGATCGCCAGATCGCGCAGGCGCATCCAATCCAGAGCCGGTGCGGCTGGGCGTATTCCGGGGCGATTACGCGGCACACGCACGCGCAGGGCGCCCGGTTCGACGACGCATCGCACCGGTGTGTCGAGCAGTAGCGATTCTCCGTCGACGCCCACGGGGATCGATGCGCCACCGGCCTCGACGACGACCGCGGACGCGGTCTGCTGCGTCAGGCCGCGGCTGTGCGTGCGGCGGATCAGACCCACGGCCGCGCGGGTATCGGAGACCGAGACCGTGACCGCCCCGAGCACGCCGCGGTCGAGGCGGCCGCGGCGGCTCAGCCCGGCGAGATCGCTGGTGCCGTAAGGGTTGTTGCTCACCAGCACCGCTTGCGGGCCGATCACCGTGGTGGCGCCGATATGAGCGATCAGCCGGGTCCCGCTGTGGCCGGCGAGCAGATCGGGGAGCAGGCGCAGGACGGTCGCGGTCTTGTCGTCGCGGTAGGCGGGGCTGCGCACGATTTCGGCGTAGACGCCGAACGAGGCGTTGTTGACGAACGGTCGGCCGTTGACGCGGCCCAGGTCGACGCGCATCTCCACACCGTCGCGTAAGGCGTCGAGCCCGGTCGCCGGATCGGCGCCGCCGAGCCCGAGGTCCAGCGCGAAATGGTTGCGGGTGCCCGCGCTGAGCACCAGGAACGGCAGGTCGTGCGCCGCCGCGACATCCGCCACGAGGGCTTGGGTTCCGTCGCCGCCCGCGACGCCCAGCAGATCCGCGCCGCGTTCGACGGCCTCGCGGGCCAGGGCGGCCACATCGACGCTGCCCTCCAGCAGGACGACCTCCGCGCCGAGTTCCTCGGCCCGGCGCCGGAGATCGAATTTCGCGACCTTCCCGCCGCCGGATCGCGGATTCATGATCAGGAACGGTCGCCGCGGTGGCGGTGCGGCGTATTCGACTGCGGTTGTGTGCGTGACGAGGGGGCGCAGCGCACGGTGGGCGGACACCACGGCGGCCAGGGCTGCCGCGCCCGTCAGCAATATCACCCACAGCAGGCCGGCGCGCACGAACATCACGAGCACCACGATCGGCGTCGCGACCGCCACCGCCGCCGACACCCAGCGCAGGACGCCCCGCGCGCTCACGAACCAGTACAGCGCCGCCACGGTCACCACCATGCCGCCGGCGCCGACGATCAGCACCACGAGAGTGCCCAGGAGTCCGGCGAACACCACCGGTACCACGACCGTCACCGCGGCGCAGGCGAATGCCGTTCGCGCCCAGCGGGTTCGGCCGCGCAGGTCGTGACGACCGTTCGCGGTGCCGGTCGCTGCACGGTGTGTATCCGGCCGGTCGGGGGTGTGATCCATGGCGTGCCTCGTCCCGGAGTTCAGGTGCCGGCGGGGCGATCGCGCGACGACCGGCCTCAGTAGGTCCGGGCTCGCAGCGGCGCCACCGCGACCGCAGCGTTCAACGGCTCCGGCGGTGTACTGCGGCGAATGTGGTTGCGCCGCAGCGCCTTCTCCGCCTCGACGGCGATCGGGATCAGCAGCGACCAGCCGAGACAGGCCAGCCACTGCCCGCCCGTCAGCGCGGTCGTCATCAGCAGGTCCTGCAGGAAACCCAGCTGCACGGCCAGAACGGTGACCACGACCGGTATCGACAGAATCTTCAGGGCGCCGAGAATCGGTGCGGTGAAACCGGATTCGGGGTCGCGGCGCATCGCCAGCCCGGCGAGGACCGACCCCAGCGACAACACCACGAAGGTCGTCGTCATCGGCACCGAGGCGGTGTCCGTGCTCATCTCGCCGGGCGCCAGCAGCATGGCGGCGAGGGCGACCGCGAACTGCAGCACACCGTAGATCAGCCACTGCGTGAACGCGGTCCGGTTGGCGATCGGCATCGCCGGATCGCGGGGCGGTTTGTTCATCAGATTCGGTGGCGGGGGATCGGTCATGATGACCGCGACCGGGAACAGCGTGATGAAGAAGTGCTGGAACAGCACCATCAGCGGGGTCAGCGCGACGCCGTGGTTGATGTCGAAGATGCTGGCCACCAGGAACAGCAGGACCAGGGAGAACAGTTTCGACATCTGGTACCGGATGTAGGACACGATCTTGTCGTAGATGCTGCGGCCCAGGCGGATCGCGGTGATCAAGGTCCCGAAGTTGTCGTCGGTGAGCACCATCTTGCCCGCCTGTTTGGTGACCTCGCTGCCCGAACCCATCGCGACGCCGATATCGGCCTTCTTCAACGCGGCGGCATCGTTGACCGCGTCACCGGTCATCGCCACCACCGCGCCGCCACGTTGCATCACGCCGGCCAGCCGCAACTTGTCCTGTGGGGTCACCCGGCCGAAGACGTGCAGATTCGGCAGCGCCTCGGCCAGTTGCTCGTCGGTCATGGCTTGCAGTTCGGCGCCGCCGACCGCCCCCGGCCCCAGCCCGAGCTCGGCTCCGATCGCGGCGGCGGTGATCGCGTGGTCGCCGGTGATCATGCGCACGTCGATGCCCGCCTCGTGGGCGATGCGCACCGATTCGACCGCCTCGGGCCGCAGCGGGTCGATGATGCCCGCCATGCCGACGAAGGTGAGATCCTCGACCATCGACATGGGGTCGGCCCGCGCGGCGTCCTCCTGACCGTCGAGGATCCGGGCAGCGAAGGCCAGGACGCGAAGCCCCTGCTCCGACATGGTGCGCATCGCGGCGGTGATCTCGGCGCGCACCTCGTCGATCGGCACCTCGGTGCGGCCCGGGCGGTAGGCGCTCGCGCAGCGGGCCAGGACCATATCGGGTGCGCCCTTGACCAATTCGACGAATCGAGTCTCACCGTCGACGCGCAGATGGTGGAAGGTCGCCATGAATTTGTAGGCCGAGTCGAAGGGCACCGCGGCGACGCGCGGGTAGTCGCGGCGGGTGAGCGGAGCGTCGATGCCGAGCTTGGCCGCCAGGACCACCAGGGCGGCCTCGGTCGGATCGCCGACCACCTCCCCGGTGTCGGCCACGGTGGCATCGCTGTCCAGGCACAGCCCGTAGGCGAGCAGGGTGAAATCCGGGACGCCCGCACCGGCGGCCTCGGTGACGGTTCCGTTCTTGCTGTAGCCCTCTCCGGTCACGCCGTACCACCGGCAGTGGAAGAACAGCGAGCGCACCGTCATCTGGTTCATGGTCAGGGTGCCGGTCTTGTCCGAGTTGATGGCGCTGGTCGCACCCAGCGTCTCGACATCGGTGAGGTTCTTGACCACGGCCTTGGCGTCGGCGAGGCGGCGGGCGCCGTAGGCGAGCATCGCCTGGACGAAGGTCGGCAGCCCGGTGGGAATCGCGGAGACGCCCATCGAAATGCCCAGCAGCAGTACCGCTGTCACATCCTGACCGCGCAGCGCGCCGATCACCACGATGATCGCCACCGCCGTCCACGCGATCACACCCAGCAGTTTCGTCAGCGAATCCAGCTCCCGCTGCAGCGGTGACCGCGACGGGGCGACCGCGGACAGCATGGACGCGATCCGGCCCATCTCGGTGTTCATCCCGGTTTCGGTCACCACCATGGTCGCGGTTCCCCGAGTGATCGAGGTGTTCTGATAGACCATGTCGGCGCGGTCGCCGAGCGGCACGTCCGCAGCGGCGAGGGTGCCGGGATCCTTGGCGACGGGGGCGCTTTCCCCGGTGAGCGCCGCCTCCTGGGTTTCCAGAGTGGCGGAGGTGACGAGCCGGCCGTCGGCGGGGACGATATCGCCGGCTTCGAGCTGGACGATATCGCCGGGCACCAGCTCGAGCGCGTCGAGCTGGATCAGCACTCCGTCGCGCAGCACCCGCGCCTGCGGCGACTGCATCTTCGCCAGGGCGTCCACGCTCGCGCGCGCCACGAGTTCCTGCCGCGTGCCGAGCACCACGTTGAGTACGACCAGCACCGCCACCACGACGGCGGTCGGAATCTCGCCGATGACGACGCTGACCACCACCACCGCGATCAACATCAGGTTCATCGGATCGCGGAGCTGGCGCAGCGCGACGGTCCACGGCGCCGGTGCGGGTTCGGCGGCTATCTCGTTGGGGCCGTAGCGTTGACGCCGCTCCTCGGCCGAGGCGGAGGTGAGTCCGGCGTGCCGGTCCGAGGACAGCGCCGCCACCACGGCGTCGGCGTCGCGGGCGTGCCACTCGGCCGGTTCGGGAGCCGGCGGACCCGCCGACGAACTCTGGGGCACCGCGTGTGTGGCCGCCATAACGCTCGTCCTTTCCCTCGGCGCGCGAATCCTCAGTACGGCGTCGGACTCCAGTGCAGCGGCTGCGGGGGGACGCGATAGCTGTTGGCGCTCTGCCTATCCGGTAGCGCGACCTCCGGCCGGTCGAGCGGCGCGCCGGAGGCTTTCACCCACTCCCGCAGCGCGACCAGTTCGGCCGGCCGGCGCGGACGGTGGGAACGCTCGGTGACCGTGTTCCCCGGTCTGTCGGCCCGGCCCTTGCCGTGGTGGGACTTCTTTCCCAAGAACTCGTCTCCTCAGATGACCGTCACCGGGTGGGTGCCGCGCGCACGGGTGCGAGACGAGGGCGCCGCTGTACCGGCCGGGCGGATGCTGATCGCTTGCCGCGCCGCCTTCTCGACCAGAAGAGGGACGAAGTCGTGTACTCGTGCATCGGAGAACCGCTTGTGGATGCCGCGCACGATGAGTTCTATGTCCCCGGGCGGGACGGCCGGGTGGCTGGCGATCAGCCGCTCGATGACTTGTTCGACCTGAATCAATTCCTCATCGCCGGTCATCGGTCCATCGTCTGCCCGGCGACGGAACTCGTCAAGGCACGAATTGGACGCGAATTTCGACCGCGGCTTGCCTTTTCGTGTTTCGCCCTGTCCGTCGCCGGCATCCGCTCTGCGATTACACGGCTTGATCTGCGATATTCAGCGCGGAAGCGGTGGCGGCGGTGGGCCTCCGGCGGCGTCGCGGATCGGAGGAAAGGAGTCGGATCGCACGGAGACAGGACGAATTGATTTTCGGTTTCCAGCTGCTTCGATTGTGTTCGAGGAACAGATAAACAAATCGATCGGGTTGATCGTGCCGGTAATTCGACAACCAATATTCGGAAGGAGGTGGCATTCGACTCCGGCGCCTCCCGGACGATGATCGCCCGTCGCCTCGGGTGGCGTTGACGCTTCGCGGATCTCGCCGGTGAGCACGTCGAGAACTCCCATTAGCGATGAGATTGCCGAAGCTCGTCTCCGGCATTGTTTCGATGCTGCCGCGCGGCGCTGGTCGCCGGATTCGCGCTCAGCCGCGAGCGGCGGTGTCGCGCAACAGGGTCCGGCACAGCTGATCGGCGCGACGGGTGGTTTCGGGCTGGCGGTACTTCGGCGCCAGCGCGAGAACCTGGGCGCAGGCGGTGTCGAGGGAGATGCGATGGCCCACCGATACGTACACCGGTTTGATCCCGGGCTGGGTGCGCAGCGCCCGCCCGACCACCGCACCGTCCACGGTGATGTCGGCGACCGAACCACGCGCGGCGTCGGGCTCGCCGCAGTCACCCCACACCGTCTTGGCGACGCCGATCGACGGCAGCCCGGTCAGCACGCCCAGGTGGCATGCCAGCCCGAAGCGCCGCGGGTGGGCGATGCCCTGGCCGTCGCACACCAGCAGATCGGGCGTGGTGCCGAGGCGTTCCAGCGCGGCCAGGGTGGTCGGCAGCTCCCGGAACGCGAGCAGGCCGGGGACGTAGGGAAACCGTGTCGTGCCGTGGGCGACGGCGGTGTCGACGGTCTCCATCGTGGCGATATCGAGGACCACGACGGCGGCGACCACCGCGCCGGACTCGTCGTAGGCCGAATCCAGGCCCGCGACGGTGCCGAATCGCGGCGGCCGCGGGTCGTGGGTGAGCACCGAATCGCGCAATCGCTCCTGCAGTGCCGCAGCCGCTTCCGGGTCGGCGGGCAGTTCCGGAGTCATCGCCAGGCGCACGGTCAGCGCCGCCCGACACGTGGTCGTGGGATGTACATCCGGTGAATCCTCCTGAACGCGCCGGTGGGGGTGCGGGCCTTCGGCCGGTCCACGGTAACCACATCGGCCTCCGAGCGGAAAACCCCGGATGACCGGGCACACCAGAGGGCCGCGAGCAGCCCGGCCGCGCAGCGGTGCGGTCCTGGTCACAGTCGTTCCGGGCGGTCGAGGACCCCGGACGCGCCGGCCACCGGCCGGGGTGTCGGTGCTCTCACAGGTCGCTCCCATACCGCCCGCACTAGACTCGGCAACGAACGGGTGCACCAGACGCAGACGAAAGTAGGCAGCCGAACGTGAGCACAGCCATCACCCTGGGGATGCCGGCCGCACCGGCGGCGGTCCTCGCACCGCGGCGTAAGACGCGACAGCTGATGGTGGGCACGGTGGGAGTGGGCAGTGATCACCCCATCTCCGTCCAGTCGATGACCACGACCAAGACCCACGACGTGAACGCCACGCTGCAGCAGATCGCGGAGTTGACCGCATCGGGCTGTGACATCGTGCGCGTGGCCTGCCCGCGGCAGGAGGATGCCGACGCGCTGCCGATGATCGCGAAGAAGTCGCAGATCCCGGTGATCGCGGACATCCACTTCCAGCCGCGCTACATCTTCGCCGCGATCGATGCCGGCTGTGCCGCCGTGCGCGTCAATCCGGGCAACATCAAGGAGTTCGACGGCCGGGTCAAGGAGGTCGCCAAGGCCGCCGGTGCGGCCGGAATCCCGATCCGGATCGGCGTGAACGCCGGCTCCCTGGACAAGCGCATGCTCGAGAAGTACGGCAAGGCCACCCCCGAGGCGCTGGTGGAGTCGGCGCTGTGGGAGGCGAGCCTGTTCGAGGAGCACGGCTTCGGCGACATCAAGATCTCGGTCAAGCACAACGATCCGGTGGTCATGGTCGAGGCCTACCGGCAGCTGGCCGCGCAGTGCGACTACCCGCTGCACTTGGGCGTCACCGAGGCCGGACCGGCCTTCCAGGGCACGATCAAATCGGCGGTGGCCTTCGGCGCCCTGCTCAGCGAGGGCATCGGCGACACCATCCGGGTCTCGCTGTCCGCGCCGCCCGCCGAGGAGGTCAAGGTCGGTGGGCAGATCCTGCAGTCGCTGAATCTGCGGCCGCGCAAACTCGAGATCGTGTCCTGCCCCTCCTGCGGACGTGCGCAGGTCGATGTCTACACCCTCGCCAACGAGGTCACCGCGGGGCTGGAAGGTCTCGAGGTGCCGCTGCGGGTGGCGGTGATGGGTTGTGTGGTCAACGGTCCGGGTGAGGCGCGCGAGGCCGATCTGGGTGTCGCCTCCGGCAACGGCAAGGGCCAGATCTTCGTGAAGGGCGAGGTCGTCAAGACCGTGCCCGAACATCAGATCGTGGAGACTCTGATCGAAGAGGCCATGCGCATCGCCGACGAGATGGGTACCGACGCCGAAACCGGCGAGCCCGTCGTCACCGTCGGATGATCGCCGGACGCGGATAGGGGAGTGGGCGTGTCGCGCGCCGGCCGCATTCTGTCCCTGGAGCCGAGCAAAGCCCCCGCACGCAGGCGACGTTCATGGCAGGCTGGGAGCGTGCGGAGTGTGCTGGAACCGTCGCGCCGGTCACGGATTTCCGGTGCTCGTCAGCTCGCGGATCGCGATCTGGCGCAGGTGCTGGAAGTGCTGGACACCGATCCGGTGGCCGGGTGCATGGTCGCCGCGCGCCTGCAGGAATACGGTCTGGACAATCGCGGCGGCGGGGAACTGTGGACGCGGGGCACCCCGACGGATTCGCTGTGTTTCTCCGGCGCCAATCTGGTGCCGCTGCGTGGGACGACCGACGATATGCGCGCCTTCGCCGACCGGGCGGCCCGCTGGCCGCGGGTGTGCTCCTCGGTGGTGGGCCGCCAGGAATTGGCGTTGCCGCTGTGGGAGACGCTGGAGCAGCGGTGGGGTCCGCCGCGCGAGATCCGCGCCGATCAGCCGCTGCTGGCCCTCGACGGCCGCGCCCAGGCCGTCCCCGATCCGAAGGTGCGCCGCGTGCGCGGTGACGAGCTGGAACGGTATCTGGTCGCCGCGGTCGCCATGTTCACCGAGGAGATCGGCGTCGATCCGCGGGCCGGTGACGGTGGTCGCGGATACCGGCGTCGCGTCGCGAGCCTCATCGAAGCGGGCCGCGCCTGGGCGCGCTTCGAGGACGGTGAGGTCGTCTACAAGGCCGAGGTGGGAGCCATGTCCCGGCGGACCGGCCAGATCCAGGGCGTCTGGGTGCATCCGCAGTGGCGCGGGCGAGGCCTGGGCACCGCCGGGACGGCCGCGGTCGCCGATGCGGTGGTCGCGGCGGGGCGGACCGCGAGCCTGTACGTGAACTCCTACAACGAGGTCGCCCGCCGCGCCTACGCCAAGGTCGGCTTCCATCAGGTCGCGACATTCGCGACGATCCTCGTGGACTGAACGCCCGGTTCCGCCGCGCACCGGGCAAAGCCAGTGTGTCGCAACGTTTACCAGCGACCGGCTGGCTACCATCGGTGGCGATGTCGAAGTCGAGATGTGCGCCGCGCGCGTGGGCGCCCCGCGCGCTGGTGCTGAGTGCGGCCGCCGCCGTGGTGATGACGGCGGGCGCGTGTTCGTCCGGACCGCGGGGGCCGGTCGCCGCCGCCGACTCCTTCCTGGCGGCCTTCGCCCGGCAGGATCCGGCGGACGCCGCCGATCTGACCACGCAGCCCGAGAAGGCCTCGGCGGCACTGGCTTCGGCGTGGCAGAACCTGCAGGCACAGCACCTGACCGCGCACACCGGCTCCGCGCGCGTCACCGGCGATACCGCCACCGTCGACTACACCTACGAGTGGACACTGCCGAAGGACCGCGTCTGGACCTACTCCGGACAGTTGCAGATGGGCCGCAGCGGCGGGCAGTGGAAGGTGCGCTGGAGCGCTTCCGACATACACCCGAAATTGGGTGACACCCAGAATCTGCACCTGCGCACCACCCCGGCGCCCCGCGCCCGGGTCAACGAACGATCCGGCAGCGACGTCCTGGTTCCGGGTGTGGTGCACCGGATATCGTTCACGGTGTCCGACGCCCCGGACCCGGGTTATGTGGCCGGTGCGCTGTCGGCCGCGCTCAAGCAGTTCGACGACACCGTGACCACCGACGCGATCCTGGCCGCCGCCCGCAAACAACGCGGCCCCGCACTCGTGCTGGGCCTGAGCGACTGGGAATTCGATCAGGTCAGCGGACAGTTGCTGGGCCTGCCCGGGGTGACCACCGACCGGCAATGGGACCTCATCCCGACCGACCGGCATTTCGCGCCCGATCTGATGACCCAGATCCGCAAGACCGTCATCGACGAGGTCGACGGCAAGGCCGGCTGGAGCGTGGTCACCGTGAATGCCGACGGTGTCGACACCGATGTGCTGAAAGAGGTTGCGCCGCAACCGGCACCGTCGTTCTCGCTGAGTATCGACCGCACCGTGCAGAACGCCGCGCAGCGGGCCGTCGACCCGCGCCGCGAGCAGACCATGATGGTGGTGATCCAGCCCTCGACCGGAGCGATCCTCGCGGTGGCGCAGAACGAGGCCGCCGACACCGACGGTCCGGTCGCGACGACCGGGCTGTATCCGCCCGGCTCCACCTTCAAAACCGTCACCGCCGCCGCCGCGATGACCGCCGACATCGCGAACCCGGACACCGTCGTCCCATGCCCGAGCCGAATCGTGGTGGGGGAGCGCACGATTCCGAACTACGACGAGTTCTCCCTCGGCGATGTGCCGATGTCGACGGCGTACGAACGTTCCTGCAATACGGCCTTCGCGAAATTGGCCAGCGAACTGCCGGGGACGGCACTGACCGACGCGGCGGCGCGGATGGGAGTCGGCCCGGACTACACCGTGGCCGGGTTGCCGACCGTATCGGGCTCGGTGCCGCACGCCGACGACGAGGTGGTCCGCACCGAGGACGGTATCGGCCAGGGCAAGGTGGTGGTCAGTCCGTTCGGCATGGCGCTGGTGGCGGCGACGGTCGCGCACGGCTCGGCGCCGACGCCGTATCTGATCTCCGGGCACGAGACCGCCGTGCACGGCGATCGGCCGAACCTGTCGCCGCAGGTGGTGGAGGGGTTGCAGGCGATGATGCGCAAGGTGGTCACCGGCGGTACGGCGGAGCGGATCGCCGACCAGGGTGAGGTGTTCGGCAAGACCGGTGAGGCGGAGGTCGACGGCGGATCGCATTCGTGGTTCATCGGCTATCGCGGCGATCTGGCGTGGGCCACCCTGCTGGTGCGCGGCGGAAGTTCCGACAACGCGGTCGCGGTGACCAGGGATATGCTGGCGGCTCTGCCGCCGGGGAGTGCCTGAAACGATCGTGACCGGACGCTCGGCGCGTCCGGTCACGGGGTGAAAGCTGGGTAGTTCGGGTGCCGTTTATTGTCCCTGCACCTCCGTTCCACCGACGGATGCCGAGGTCGCGTGCTCGGTCGGGGGTGACGCCCCGGCCGAACCATCTCCCAGAATCTCCACGGCCCCGGTCCCGGCGAGGATCATCCCCGCGGTGATCAGCGTGAGCGTCGAACGCTTCATGGTCTTCTCCCTTGTCGGTGAGTGAGAGCCACTGGCATCGAACCATCGGGTTCGCCGACTATTAGCCGACCTGGAAAACCGTAAACCGGCGAACCGCGCGCCGACAACCCCCTGCGCCGGAATGCGCAGCGGAAAAGGCCATGAAAAGCCTGGTTACCCCGTCAATTTCTCATTCTGTTCAGCGCGGTGCAAGCTGGCCGACAGATGGTGTTGCTTCGGTTGCCCGACGGCCGCCATCCGCAGCTTGTAATCGATCGTGTCCCCGGACAGATGGATCGAGCGGCCCAGCGCGGTGACCGACTTCGCCGTACTGGAGTTGCCGATATGAGTGGAATCGAGTTCGAGCCGCAGCCCGTCCTCGGCGACGGCGATCCGCCCTTCGCAGATCTCGGTGATCCCGGTGGGATGGGCGAGGATCAGTTCGACCCGGTCCGCGCCGATCGAGCGCAGATAGCCGGTCTCGGCGTGCAGCGAGCGGCCGTCGCCGGCGTGGCGGGTGCGCTGCCGGTAGGTGAGGAACGGCCGGCCGACGTGGCCGAACCGGATTTCCTCGTGATAGTCGAACGGCTCGATGGTCGGGTACTCCCCGTGGCCGGAGCCCCGCCAGGTGCCCAGCAGCGGAGCCAGATGGGCGATATCCGGATGGGGGGCGACGGCGGGTTGGGGTTCGAGCACGGCGCACAGCTTAGTTCCCCGCGCCGCAGAGGGTGGGAGGACCACGCGGCCTGGTCCGGTTCGTCCGGGACGAGAGCCGGTAGGTCGCGACATACATCGCGAATCGGACCGCGCTTTGCGCGGAGATCGCGCCGCGGCGGCCCCGGGTCTGGTGTGATGGACGGATGCCGACCGGGTGCGAACGGAGCAGGCGATGACCGTGCGAATCCAGGCGATGCCGCGGCGGGGCGCGCATGCCGTGCTGCGCGGCTGGTGGCTGCCGTGCTGGGTGCTCACCCGGCGCCAGATCCGGCCGTCGCTGCGCAACGGCGAGGTGCTGACGGCGGTGCTGGCGCCGACGGTGTTCACCCTGGGGTTCTACGTACCGCTGAATCGGGTGATGAGTTTCGCCGGGCACGGGGCGAGCAGCTACGCCCAGTTCCTGATGCCGATGATCGTCATGCAGGCGGTGTCGTTCTGCGCGTCCGCGGCCGCGCTGCGCGCGGCGGTCGATGCCCGCGACGGTCTCGATGCCCGGCTGGCGACCATGCCCATTCCGTCGATCGCACCGTTGACGGCCCGCACCGCCGCCACCGGATACCGCGTCGTGGTCGCATTGGCGGCGGCGCTGCTGGCCGCGCACGTGATCGGTTTTCGATTCGGCGGAAGTAACTGGGAAACCCTGGGTTTCGTCTTGTTCGCGGTGTCGGTCGGGGTGATGCTGGGTCTGTTCGGTGATCTGCTGGGGGCGCTGTCGAAGTCGCCGGAGGCCACCACCCAGGTGCTGATCCTGCCGCAGTTGATTCTCGGCATGGTGTCCACCGGGTTCGCGCCGGCCTCTCAATTCCCGCCGTGGATTCAGGGTTTCGCACGGAACCAGCCGGTGTCGCAGTTCGTCGACGCGATGCGGGCGCTCGCGGGTGACAAGCCGGGTTTCGCGACGGCGGTGGACCGGTCGACGATCGGGCCGGGTGTGGTGTGGACGGTGGCCGGGCTGCTGGTCTTCGGCGCCGGGTCGGTGGTGCTGGCCGTACGGAGGCAGCGATGACGGGGGCGGACACCGCAGTGCGCGAATTGGCCACCGTGCAGGTGGATACCGAGCGCTGGCGGTATCTGCTGCCGCAGACCCTGGTGCAGACCGGCCGGCTGCTGCGGCGGTGGCGCCGCGATCCGCTCACGACGGCGCAAATCCTGGTCTTCCCGGCGCTGCTGCTGGTGATGCTGAATACGGTGCTCGGCCGGCAGATCTCGTCGTTCTCCGGCGTCGACGCGCTCTACGGTTCGGTGCCGATGGTGACCATGGTGTCGGTGATGTCGGGATCGCTGGCCGGGGCGGTGACGCTGGGCCGCGAACGCGACGCGGGTCTGCTGGGCCGGTTCTGGGCGCTGCCGGTACACCGCGCCTCGGGATTGCTGTCGCGGCTGCTCGCCGAGGTCGCCCGGATCGTGCTCTGCACGGTGGTGCTCTTCGCGGTGGGCATGGCGCTCGGTTTCCGGTTCCACCGTCCCGCCGCCGCACTCGCGGTGCTCGGGGTGCCGCTGCTCTACGGAATCGGATTCGCCACCATGGTGACGGCGGTGGCGGTGTATTCGGCCAAAACGTTCGTGGTGGAGGCCATCTCGCTCGGGTCCTCGCTGCTGATGTTCTTCAGCACCGGATTCGTCCCGCTGCCCGCCTATCCCGACTGGGCGCAGCCGATCGTGGCCCATCAGCCGCTGTCCACGGCGATCGACTCGATGAGCGCGCTGGCGCTCGGCGAGTCGGCCCGCGGGCCGCTGTGGGCGACGGTGGGATGGTCGGTCGGTGCGATGGTCGTGTTCGCGGTGCCGGCGGCGGTCGGATTCCGGCGTGCCAGCCGGCAGTGAGCGGGGCCGGGACGGGGTCGCTCAGCGCAGTCCGTCGGCGATCTCGTTGATCATCTCCGCGGAATCACGCGGGCTCAACGCCATCGCGCGCAACTGGTCGAACATCACGCCGAAGCGCCGAATCTCGTTGTGGCCCTCGACGATATCGTCGCCGGCGATGCCTTCGACGTAGACCAGTTCGGGGTCGGCCGGATCGGGGAAGTCGAGGACGACGAAGGAGCCGACCATCGCCGGATGGGCACCGGCGCCGAACGGCAGCACCTGCAGGATGACATTGCGCTTGTCGGTGTCCTCGGTGAGGCGCAGCAACTGCTCGCGCATCACCTCCGGCCCGCCGACGACCCGGCGGATCGCGGCCTCGTCGAGGACCACCCACAATTCCAGCGGATTCCCGTCGCGGGTCAGCACCTTGGAGCGCTCCACCCGGGCCCGCAGGCGCTGTTCGATCACCGAGGTCTCGACCTTGGGCATCGCGGTATCCAGGACCGCCCACGCGTAGCGCTCGGTCTGCAGCAGGCCGGGGATGAACGAGGTCTGGAACAGACGCGCCGACAGCGCCTCGGTCTCGAAGTTGATGTAGGCGGCGTAGACCTCCGAGACAGCCGCCTCGAACGGGCGTGACATACCCGGCTTCTGCGCCTCCATCAGCAACTGCACCGCGTCGGAGCGTTGCGGTTCGCCGATGCCGTACAGGTCGAGCATCGCGGTGAGGGTGCGTCGCTGCGGGCGCGCCTGCGCGGTTTCGATCCGGTAGAGCGTGGTGACGTTGATGCCGGTGCGCGCGCTGACCACCTCCTTGCTGATCCCCGCCTGCTCACGCATCTCCGACAGCAGTGCGGCGAGCCGCCGCAGCTGAACCGTCAGCACCGTGCGTTTACCTGCCATCGCGCGCGTACTCCTTGTGAGATTCGGGACGCTCGAGCACGTTCCACGGATATGGGAACGGTCGGGCGAGCATACCGCCCGCCGCGCAGGTCCCGGCGCGATCCTGCCCGCTGGGAATATCCGCGATTGCCCGCGGATTGCAGCAGGAGAAATACGGTGGAACGGAGGTCGATCGCCATGGCGCCGACGGCAGTGGGGGCGGTGCGGGTCGTACGGTCCGGGCAGCGATACGGCTGGAAGAACGAATGGCTCGATTCCCGGCAGTCGTTTCCCGCGACCGGCAATTTCGATCTCGCCGCCAACGCGCACGGAATGTTGCTGGTGCACAACGAGGATGTCGTCGAGGCCGGTGCCGGTTTCGACACGCATCAGCATCTGAATACCGAGATCGTCACGTGGGTCCTGGAAGGCACTGTGGTGCACCAGGATTCGGCAGGCCACTCGGGCCTGATCCGTCCCGGTCTGGCGCAGCGCATGAGCGCGGGAACCGGCATCCTGCATTCCGAGCGCAACGGCGCGGTGTACGGCGAGCGCGCGAACCTGCACGTGGTGCAGATGTGGATTCCGCCGGACGAGGCCGGTCGGACGCCGAGCTATCAGGAAGCCGATGTCGAGGCCGGCCTGTCGCACAACGAGTTGGTCACCGTCGCATCCGGAATGTCCCGGCACCGCGGCGAGACGGCGATCACCCTCGGCAACCGCTACGCGGCCTTCCATGTCGCACGGCTGGACCCGGGCCGTTCGGTCCTGGTGCCGGAGGCGCCGTTCGGCCACATCTTCCTCGCCCGCGGATCCGTCGTCTTCGAGGGCACGGCCGACGGGCGGACGAGCTTGTCCGCCGGTGACGCGGTTCGCACCACGGCCACCGGCGGGCAACGCATCACGGCCGTGGCGCCGAGCGAGGTGCTGATCTGGGAGATGCACGCGAGCACCGCCTGACCGGCTCGGCCTTCGTCAGCCGGCTTTCCGTGCGCGGGAGAGCACGTCGTCGACCGTCCACTGGTCGTCGGCGTGTGTGCCGTAGTGGGAGGCGGCGAGGGAACCGTCGGAGGCGATGAGGAAATCGGCGGGCAGGCCGAGGCGGCCGCCCTGCGGGGTGCCGCGGGGGGTGGGTTGTTCGCCGCGCGCCATCGGTCCGACGGCGCTGCCGATCGCCAGTGCGATGCCTGGCCACGCCCGCGGATGCAGCAGTGCGCGAGGTGCGGATTCCACGCCGAATTCGCGATACAGCGTCTTGTCCGGATCGGCGATCAGGTCGAACGGGATATCGGCGGCATAGTCGGTCAATTCGGCTGCCGCGGAATGGAAGACGGCGACTTCGCGGATTCCGGCGGCCTCGATCTCGGCATGCCGGGTGACGAAGGTGCGCAGATGGCGATGACAGACGGGGCATCCGGCGAACCGGCGGAATTGCAGATGAATCAGGCGATCGGGATCGGGGACGGGAATCGGTTCGCCGGTGACCGCGGTCAGGGTCCGGCTCGCGACGGTGGTGGGTGCCGACATGCATGCTCCTCGGTAGGTAGGTGTACCTCGTACGCCTACGGACCAGTATGCGCGTATCTTGTACGCTGTCAATCCGTGCCCCGCCCTCGCTCGCTGACCACCGCGGACCTGTCGACGGCGGCCCTCGCCGTGATCGACCGCGCGGGCCTGCCCGGTCTGACCATGCGCGCGGTGGCCGCCGAACTGGGTATGGCCACCATGGCGCTGTATCGCTATGTGGCCGACCGGGAGGCTCTCGAAGTGCTGATCGTCGACCGGCTGCTCGGCGACGTCGATGTGTCCACCCCCGTCGACGCCGACTGGCGGGCGGCGATCGCGGTATTGCTCGAGCGCATGCGGGCGGCGGTCGCGGCCCATCCGGCGGCGGCGCCGCTGGTGCCGCGGCATCGGCACGTCAGTCCGGCCGCACTGCGATGGATGGATGCCACCCTCGCCGCGCTCACCGCGGGCGGTTTCACGGGGCGGGAGCGAGTGATAGCTCAGCGGACGCTGGTGGCCTTCCTGCTCGGCTGTCTGGAGAACGAACACCACGCCGCGATCGGCGGTGCGGGCACCGCGGCGATCACTACGCTGCCGCCGACCGACTATCCGTACCTCATCGAAACCGCCGCGCAGGCCCGCGACATCTCCGCCGAGGAGGAGTTTCGCGGCGGTATGGAGATCGTTTTGCGTGGTTTGTCGCCACACTGAGCGCATCGCATGATCACTGCCGACGCGCCGTCGCGGGTTCCGGCCATGGATGGACGGCCCGTGAAATGATTACCAGCGCAGTCGTTCTCGAGGTATCACCGCACGTCGCGGGCATACTCCGACGCTGGGAAGACTGTGACCACACCGTGATTCCAGCAATGCGGACGCAATCTTGCGTTCTTGCATATGCAAGAGCAGAATCCGATCTACCCTTGAATTCGCCACATTCGATCCGAACGACGGACGAGCGAAATCCGGAGATCAGTGATGACGGTGCGACGATGACGACTTCGATTGCCAGTGCGTTACCCGCAGCCCCGCAATTGTTGTGCGCCTTCCAAGGTCGGCGATTCCCGGACCGCGAACTGTTGCGGTCCGCCCGGGCGCTGGCCGAACTGCACACCCGGCGCGCGCAGATCGCCGACCCGATTCTCATCGCGGAAATCGACTGCCGCCGCGGTGAACTCATCGACGACATCAACGAATGGGTCGAACGCGAATTGCCGGGTTATCGCACCGGTGTCGCGCTGCGCACCGATGTCCTCGGGCCGATGGTGGACCGCATGGCCGGCAGCTGGGTCGCCGCCAACCGTGCCATCGACCGCGACGGCGCCCGCAGCGACACCACCCACAAGCACTGGTATCACCTCGCCGAACTGGTCGACGGCTATACCGACCTCGTCAGCGGCGTCACCGCGCCGCCCGCCCGGTAACCCCAGCGCACAGCGGCGTCGCCGCCGTGGCCCCGTCCCGGGGCGGATAGTCTGGATACATGTCTGTGCGCACCCGCAAGCCACTCGCCCCCGGAACGCTCTCGCCCGTGCGCGAGGTGCCGCGCTCGATCGAGCGGCCGGAGTACGCGTGGAAGAAGACCGTGAACGAGGGCCGCGAACCGTGGGTGCAGACGCCGGAGACCATCGAGAAGATGCGGCTGGCGAGCAAACTGGCCGCCCAGGCGCTGCAGGAGGCCGGTAAAGCCGTCGCCCCGGGCGTCACCACCGATCACCTCGACGCCGTCGTGCACGACTATCTCTGCGATCACGGGGCCTACCCGTCGACCCTGGGTTACAAGGGTTTCCCCAAATCCTGCTGCACCTCGCTGAACGAGGTGATCTGCCACGGCATTCCGGACTCCACGGTGATCGAGGACGGTGACATCGTCAATATCGACGTCACGGCCTACATCAACGGCGTGCACGGCGATACGAACGCCACCTTCCTCGCCGGTGACGTCGACGAGGAGGCCCGGCTGCTGGTGGAGCGCACCCACGAGGCCACCATGCGGGCCATCAAGGCGGTCCGGCCCGGTCGTGCGCTGAACGTGATCGGGCGGGTCATCGAGTCGTATGCGAACCGTTTCGGCTACGGCGTGGTCCGCGACTTCACCGGCCACGGTGTCGGCCCGACCTTCCACAGCGGCCTGGTGATCCTGCACTACGACCAGCCCGCCATCGAATCGGTCATCGAGCCGGGTATGACCTTCACCATCGAGCCGATGATCAACCTCGGCGGTATCGATTACGAGATCTGGGACGACGGCTGGACCGTGGTCACCAAGGACCGCAAGTGGACCGCGCAATTCGAGCACACGCTGGTCGTGACCGAGGAAGGCGCCGAAATCCTCACGCTCCCATGAGGTTCGCCGCTGCGACCGGCGCGGTGACGCGGTGAACGGCGCGCTGTTGATCGCCGGCACCACCTCCGATGCCGGCAAAAGCGTGGTGGTGGCCGGCATCTGCCGGATGCTGGCGCGGCGCGGCGTGCGGGTGGCGCCGTTCAAGGCGCAGAACATGTCCAACAATTCGGTCGTAACCCTGGACGGGGGTGAGATCGGACGGGCACAGGCGTTGCAGGCGCGCGCCTGCGGCCTCGAACCCAGCGTGCGGTTCAATCCGGTACTGCTCAAACCCGGCAGCGATCGCCGCTCGCAGCTGGTGGTGCGCGGTATCGCCGTCGACACCGTGGGCGCCCGCGACTATTTCCGGCACCGGCGGCGGTTGCGAGAGGTGGTGGCCGGTGAACTCGCCGCCCTGCGTGCCGAATTCGACGTGGTGATCTGCGAGGGCGCCGGCTCACCCGCCGAGATCAACCTGCGCGCGACCGATCTGGCGAATATGGGTCTCGCGCGGGCCGCGCGGTTGCCGGTCCTGCTGGTGGGCGATATCGATCGCGGCGGGGTGCTGGCGCACCTGTTCGGCACCGTCGCCATTCTCGATCCCGAGGATCAGCAGTTGATCTCGGGCTACATCGTCAACAAGTTCCGCGGCGACGTGGAATTGCTGCGGCCGGGGCTGGACCAGCTGACCGCGCTCACCGGCCGCCCGACGCTCGGGGTCCTGCCCTACAGCGACGAGTTGTGGATCGACGCGGAGGATTCGCTCGGCACGGTCGCCGACGCCCCGGTCGGCCGCCCGCGCCCGCCGGTGGGCACCGAATGGCTGAGCGTCGGCGCGATCCGGCTGCCACGCATCTCCAACTCCACCGATATCGAGGCGCTGGCGTGCGAGCCGGGGGTTTCGGTGCGCTGGGTGAGCGACCCATCGCGGCTGGCCGGCGCCGACGTGGTCGTCGTTCCGGGGAGCAAATCCACCGTCTCGGATCTGAACTGGTTGCGCCGCACCGGAATCGCGGACGCGATCGTGGCCCACGCCGGCGCCGGAAAACCGGTGCTGGGCATCTGCGGTGGTTATCAGATGCTCGGCCGCCGCATCCACGACGACGTCGAATCCGGGGCGGGCGAGGTCGCCGGTCTCGGCCTGCTGGACCTCGAGATCGAATTCGCCGATCCGAAGGTGCTGCGACGCACTGCCGGCCACGGCGCGGCGAGCGGGGGAGCCGTCGCCGGAATCCCCTTGTCCGGCTATGAGATTCACCACGGCCGGGTGCGGCGCAGCGGTGATCCGGCCTGGGTCGAGACCAGCGGTGTCGAGACGGATCCGGAGAGGCGCGAAGGCAGCGTGCGCGGGGCCGTTCGCGGCACACATCTGCACGGGCTGCTGGAATCCGACGAGTTCCGCCGCGCCTGGCTGCGGGAGGCCGCGCGGCAGGCCGGTCGCACCGGCTTCGCGGTCGCCTCCGATACCTGTGTGGAGGCGGTGCGTACCGCTCAATTGGATCTGCTCGCCGACCTGATCGAGAAACACCTCGACATCGCGGCGCTCGAGCGCCTGATCAGCGACGGCGCACCCGCGGGGTTGCCCACTCTCACCGTCGGCCGGTGAGTGCTGGTCCGGTCGCGCGCGGCGCTCCGGAACCGTTCGCGGACCGATGCCGTACTCGCTCGATGTGCCGCGATCGAGTTTCCGGTGCCGGGGCCACCCACCTCACAGCGGTGCGATCCGCGTCATCACCGGGCGAGGAACGTGGCCGAGGACATGGCGTGCGCCCGTCCGCTCCCGTGTAGCGTTGATCGGCATGGAGACCCGGCGAATCGCGGTCGGTGACCGCGCCTGGACCGTACGAGTCGGCGGGCCGGAGTCCAGGCATACGGTGCTGCTGCTACCCGACGCCGGAGCTCCGGCCGACGTCTACGACCAGGTGTGCGAGCGACTGCACAATTCCGATCTGCGCACCATCACGGTGGAGTCGATCGACGGCCTGGACAAGGCCGCGGTCTACGCCATCCTCGACGATCTCGGCGTGGCCTGGGCCAACCTGGCTGGTTACGGCGCGGGCGCGGAACTGGCCTGGCAGCTGGGCGCGCGCGGCTTCGGCCGATTCGTCGGACTGGTGGTGGCCGGGCGACCGCATCCGGCCGTGGCCGTGGACGGAACCGCCGCCGATGCCACCTGCCCGGCCGTGGAGTTGCCCACCACCGTCATCGCCACCGAGGACCTGCCGCGCGGGGTCGCCGATTCCTGCGGTCGCCACGTCTTCGGCGAATTCCGTGTCACCCAGGTCGACACCGCCGAGGTGCCGATCAAGGCCGATCACGAATTCGCCACCGAGATCGTGCTGCGCTCGGGTCTGTGGTGAGCGCGAGCTCCCGATAGAACTGCGGCGAACACTCTGCGCGGCAACGTGATTCAGTGTGCGTCGCGGAAGTCGCGCAACCAGCTCAGCCACGCGTCCAGCTCGGTGAACGCATGCGAGCGCACCTCCGGCGCCGAGAGGAACACGTCGTGGCGAGCGCCCTCGATCGGCACGATGTTGGTGCGCCCGCCCAGACATCCCGACCAGCGCTGAATCTGGCGCACATCGAGCACCACATCCGACACATCGGCGGCCGGGCCGTACTTGCGCATGAACTTCGTCACCTTCGACCGCAGGATCAGCGCCGGAACGCCGACGTCGAGCCCGCGATGCAGCTCCGCATGGCCCCTGCGGATGGCGCGCAGCCAGCCCAGATGCACCGGGAACCCGGCCAGCGGCTTCCAATCCAGGTTGTAGTCCCACTCGCCGGAGACGCTGGTGTGCAGGCTGTCGCCGTAGGTGCTCAGCTCGCCGCCGGGCAGGCGAGTCATCGCGCGCAACCGGCCCACACCGCCGATCACGGCGGTGCCGACGTGGCGGTAGTAGGCCGGGCCCTGCAGATCGAACCAGGGGCTGTTGAGCACGAGTCCGGTGATGCCCTCGGCGGCGGCGTCGCGGCGGTTGAGCCACAGCGGCAACACCAGACCGCCGGTGGAGTGCGCCATCAGCAACACCGGCAATCCGGTCTCCTCGCGCACGATCTGCACCGCGCGATCCAGTTCCGCGTCGTAGAGCCGCAGGTCGCTGGCGTAGTGCGCGGTCTGGCCGGGCCGGCGCGAACGCCCGCACTTGCGCAGGTCCAGAGCGTAGAAGCGATAGCCGCGCGCACTCATGTGCTCGGCGAGATGCTTCTGGAAGAAGTAGTCGGTGAAGCCGTGCACGTACAGCACGGCGCTGGTGGCCGGCTCGGCGATATCGGGCTCGTGGCGGACCAGGGTGGCGTCGACGACGCCCTCACCGTCGGG
This sequence comes from Nocardia violaceofusca NBRC 14427, assembly GCF_963869435.1. Taxonomy (NCBI): domain Bacteria; kingdom Bacillati; phylum Actinomycetota; class Actinomycetes; order Mycobacteriales; family Nocardiaceae; genus Nocardia; species Nocardia violaceofusca. Next base: position 28,208 of record NZ_CAWMPM010000023.1, on the reverse strand, counting down.
ATCGGGCCCGAGCGGAATGGTCAGCTGCCGATATCCCTCGCCCAGAACATCGGGCTGCCAGGCGTGGGTGGTCGACGGGGCCAGGGGCGTCTCGTTCGTCACAGCTTCACGATATTCGACCCGCTCAGGGGCGTGCACGGCGAGCCGTGGCGAACGCGCATGTGTGACGGTTTCGGAAACGGGCATGGTGAGGGGCAGAATCAAGTTGAAGTGAACGGCGGGTAACCTCATTACCCGCTCACCAAGTGCCCGCGCTGGACAAGGAAGTCGATCACCCCGTGCCGAACGCTGCGATGACTGAAAAGACCGATGTAGTCCTCATCGGTGCCGGCATCATGAGTGCCACCCTGGGCGCACTGCTTCGCCAGTTGCAGCCCGACTGGTCGATCACCATGTTCGAGCGGCTGGACGCGGCCGCGCCCGAGAGCAGCGACCCGTGGAACAACGCGGGCACCGGCCACTCGGCGCTGTGCGAGCTGAACTACACGCCGCAGGCCGCCGACGGTTCGGTCGACATCACCAAGGCGATCGATATCAACGAGCGCTTCCAGGTGTCGCGCCAGTTCTGGGCCTACGGCGCCGAGAACGGCGTGCTCGCCGACCCGTCGGGCTTCATCAATCCCATTCCGCACGTGAGCTTCTGCCACGGTGCCGACGGTGTGGACTATCTGCGCAAGCGCCACGCGGCGCTGTCGCGGCACCCGTTGTTCGAGGGCATGGAGTTCATCGACAGCCCGGACGAATTCACCCGCCGCCTGCCGCTGATGGCCCGGGGCCGCGACTTCTCCGAGCCGGTCGCGCTGAACTGGACCCAGACCGGCACCGATATCGACTTCGGCGCGCTGACCAAGCAGTTGCTGGCCTACCTCGGTTCCTCGGGCGTGGAGATCGCGTTCGGCAACGAGGTGCGCAACCTGTCCAAGAAGTCCGACGGCAGCTGGACGGTCAAGGTTCGCAACACCCGCACCCGCACCACGCGCACGATCGACGCCAAATTCGTCTTCGTCGGCGCGGGTGGGTACGCGCTGCCGCTGCTGCAGAAGGCCGGCATCAAGGAAATCCAGGGTTTCGCCGGATTCCCGGTCAGCGGCCAGTTCCTGCGCTGCACCAACCCCGAGCTGATCGCCAAGCACAACGCCAAGGTGTACGGCAAGGCCGCCGTCGGTGCGCCGCCGATGTCGGTGCCGCACTTGGACACTCGCGTCATCAACGGCAAGCCGGGCCTGCTGTTCGGCCCCTATGCCGGCTGGACCCCGAAGTTCCTCAAGGACGGCAAGTTCAGCGACCTGTTCAAGTCGGTGCGGGCCGGCAACGTCACCCCGATGCTGGGGGTCGGCGTCACCGAACTCGGCCTGGTCAAGTACCTCGTCAGCGAACTGCTGAAGTCGCCGGCGGGCAAGGTGAACACCATGGAGGAGTTCATCCCGCGCGCCGACGGCCACGACTGGGAGCTGATCACCGCCGGTCAGCGCGTGCAGATCATCCGGCGCAAGGGTGCGGGCGGCGTCCTGGAACTCGGCACCGCGGTGATCGCCGCCGGTGACGGTTCCATCGCCGGACTGCTCGGCGCCTCGCCCGGCGCCTCCACCTGTGTCAGCGCGATGATCGATGTGCTGCAGCGGTGCTTCCCGAGCGAATACGCCGACTGGACACCGAAGCTCAAGGAAATGGTGCCGTCGCTGGGTGTGAAGCTCTCGGAGAATCAGGCGCTGTTCCACGAGGTGTGGGACTGGTCGACCAAGGCCCTCAATCTCAACGGCAGCGGCCGTGTCGACAACACGCCGATCGCCGCTGGGGTCGCGCACAGCTGAATCATGTGATAGCAAGACGCGATGATGTCAACGGTTGCGCTCAAACGGTCGTGGGCCGCGGATCTCGATACCGCGACGCTGTACAAGCTGTTGAAACTGCGCGTCGAAGTGTTCGTCGTGGAGCAGAAATGCGCTTATCCGGAACTGGACGGGCTCGATCTGCTCCCCGAGACACGCCACTTCTGGCTCGACGACGAGGGTGAGATCATCTGCACCCTGCGGCTGCTCGAGGAGCACAACAACGGGGTGAAGTCGTTCCGCATCGGCCGGTTGTGCACCACCCCCGAGGCGCGCGGTCACGGCTACACCACCCGCGTACTGCAGGCGGCCATCGCCGAAGCCGGTTCGGCGACAGTGCGTTTGAACGCCCAGACCTATCTGGTCGACCTCTACACCAAGCACGGGTTCAAACCCGACGGTGAGGAGTACGAGGAAGACGGGATCGCGCACATCCCCATGCGCAGGGGCTGAGTGGCGGGTCCACCACGGAGATGCCGGCCCCGTATCCCGTTCCCGGGTGCGGGGCCCTCTCGTGCCGGGGTGCCGGTTGTCAGTCCCGCAACGGATCCGGTGCCGGATCGCTGTCCGCACCGCACAATTCGCGGGCGAGCATCGTGGCGCCGGCGACCGCACCCGGCATCAGGACGATCGCCACGAACGGCACGAGGAACGCGGCCGCCAGCGGAATGCCGAAGCCCCACACCAGCATTCGATGCGAACGCAGCATAATCAGATGTTCGCGCAACTCGATTCCGCGGCGCAGCATCGCGACCGCGGTCAGTTCCTGCGCCAGGAAGAACCCGGCCACGCAGACCCCGAGCACCGGGACGACGGTCTGCCCGACGAGCGGCAGGAATCCGGCGCAGAACAGCGCCACACCCCACACCGCGGCCCGGATCAGAATGCGCACCCCGTCGCGGACCCCGATCCACACCTCCCGCCACAGCGGCAGTCCCGATTCCGGCGCACGGCCGTCGGCCGACAGCGACCGGTCCACCCGTTCCGACAGGGCCTCGTAGAACGGCTGGCCGATCACCAGCGTCACCGCGGTGAACGTGATCACTGCCAGGAACAGCCCCAGCAGGACCAGCAGCACGGCCAGGCCGCCGCGCACCAGTCCGGGCCACGGCGACGACCAGTGCGCCGCGAACGGCGTCGCCCACGCCACCAGATCCCCCGCGAACCACACCAGCGCCACCAGCAGCCCCAGATACAGCACCATCGAGACCACGCCCGGCAGCAACCCCAGCCCCAGCTCCCGGCGATGCGCCACGGCCCACCGCTGCCCCCGCATCAGATACCCGAAGCCCCGCACCACATCCCGCACCCGCCCAGCGTATTCAGCGGGTGGGACGCGCGCCGAATCCCTCGTACAGCTGTGGGAAACTGCGAGGTGTGGGCAATCTGCGAGTCGGCGTGCTCGTCTCACACCACGGCTCGAATCTTCGCGCCCTCCACCGGTCCTCCGTCGAACCCGGCGCGCGCTTCGAGATCGCGGTCGTCATAGGCAACAACAGCGACGCCGCGGGTCTGGCCTACGCCCGCGAGAATCGCATTCCGACCCGGCATCTCTCGGGCGCGACACATCCGGACCCCGACGCATTGGACGAGGCGATCCGCGCCGCTCTGGCCGAGCACGCGACCGACTGGGTGGTGACGGCGGGCTATATGAAGAAACTCGGACCACGAACGCGCCGGCACTTCGATTCCCGAATACTGAACATCCACCCGGCGCCCCTGCCGCGATTCGGCGGCGCCGGCATGTTCGGCCATCGCGTGCACGACGCGGTGCTGGCGTCCGGCGTCGCGGTCACCGGGCCCACGGTGCATCTGGTGGCCGGCGACTACGACACCGGCCGGGTGATCGCGCATCGCGAGGTTCCGGTGCGCGCGGACGACACCGTCGAAACCCTGGCCGCGCGGGTGCTGGAGGCCGAACATGTGGTGTTGCCACTGGTGGTGCGGCGGATCGCTGCGGGGGAGCGGCTCTAGCGGACAGGGCAGCCCGGTGCGGGGGCGGAACGGGGCGCGCATACAGTGGGGGCGTGTCCGATTTCCGAGGTGAATCCGCATCGGCTGTGTCCCCGCATCACGACGGTGAGGCGGGGTTTCCGTTCTCGGCGGTGGTGGGGCAGGAGCAGCTGCAGCTGGCGCTGATTCTGTGTGCGGTGCATCCGGGGATCGGCGGGGTACTGGTGCGCGGGGAGAAGGGCACCGCGAAATCGACCGTGGTGCGGGCGCTTGCGCAGTTGTTGCCGCCGGTGGCCGACGAGAGTGGGCAGCGGCCCGCCCGGCTGGTGGAATTGCCGGTCGGTGCCACCGAGGACCGGGTCGTGGGATCGCTGGATCTGGAGCGGGTGCTGCGCGACGGGGAGCAGGCGTTCCGGCCGGGGCTGCTGGCGGCCGCCCATCACGGTGTGCTGTACGTCGACGAAGTGAATCTGCTGCACGACCATCTGGTCGACGTTCTGCTCGACGCGGCGGCCATGGGGCGGGTGCACATCGAACGCGACGGGGTGTCGCATTCGCATCCGGCTCGATTCGTCCTGGTCGGCACCATGAACCCGGAGGAGGGTGAACTCCGCCCGCAGCTGCTGGACCGCTTCGGCCTCACCGTCGACGTCGCGGCCTCCCGCGATGTGGACGTGCGGATGGCCGTGGTGCGCCGCCGCCTCGACTACGAGGCCGATCCGGCCGGCTTCGCGACCGCCTACGCCGCCGCCGATCGCGACGTCGCCGAGCGCATTCTGGCCGCACGCGAACGCCTCGTCGAGGTGGCGCTCGACGATATCGAACTGCGCCGGATCGCGGCGCTGTGCGCATCCTTCGACGTCGACGGCATGCGCGCGGATCTGGTGGTGGCGCGGACCGCGACCGCGCACGCGGCGTGGCGCGGAAGTGACCGCGTCACTGCCGACGACGTGCGTATCGCCGCGGAACTGGCACTGCCGCACCGCCGTCGGCGCGACCCGTTCGACGAACCGGGCATCACCGACGAACAACTCGACGATGCCATGCGCGATGCCGAACAGGAGGCCGAACGGGCCCGCGCCGAGCAGAGTCGAGCCGCGGAAGACGAAACACGAAGCGACGCCGCGGAATCGGAGTCCGATCCGCAGCGCGAGTTCGATCACGACCAGCGCGAGCCGGATACGGACGCCGGAGCTGCCGAGAACAACGGCTCCGACGGCGGTCCCGGCGACGAGGGCCCCGACGACGACGGTCCCGGCTCACCGGGCGGCGGCCCGCGCGGCGGCGCCCGCGAGGGCAGTGCGGCGACCCCGGCGAATTCCGTTGCCCGCCCGCCCCACTGGGAGATCCCGGGGGTCGGGGAGGGTGCTCCCGGGCGCCGATCCCGCGCCCACACCCGGCACGGCCGGGTGGTGCGGTCGGTCACCGATACCTCCACCGGCCTGCATCTGCTGGGCACCCTGTTCGCCGCAGCGCCCCATCAGCATGCCCGCGGCCGCGTCGACGGCCCGCTGGCATTGGAGGCGACCGATCTGCGGGGCGCGTATCGCGAAGGGCGCGAAGGCAATCTGGTGGTGTTCGTGGTCGACGCCTCCGGGTCGATGGCCGCCCGCGATCGTCTGTCGGCGGTCACCGGGGCGGTGGTGGCCCTGCTGCGCGATGCCTATCAGCGCCGCGACAAGGTCGCCGTGATCACCGTGCGCGGCAGCGAGGCCGAACTGGTGCTGCCGCCGACCTCCTCGGTGGATATCGCGGTCCGCCGCCTCGCCGATCTGCGCACCGGCGGCAAAACCCCACTGGCACAAGGATTGCTCAAGGCGCGCGAGGTGGTGGCGCGCGAACACGTCCGCGATCCGCAGCGCCGCGCGATGGTCGTACTGCTCACCGACGGCCGCGCCACCGGCGGTGTCGATCCGATTCCGCGTGCCCGCGCCGCCGCCCGCCTGCTCGCCCGCGACGGTGTGGCCGGTGTGGTCGTGGACTGCGAGCGCGGCATGGTCCGGCTGGGTCTGGCCGCCGAATTCGCCCGGGAACTGCGCGCCACCTACCTGCGCCTCGGCGAGCTCACCGGCGATTCGGTCGCCGCCGCGGTCAAGTCCGGGCTGCCGCATCACCTGGCGGCGTGAGCGATCGCGCCACACCGCCCGCGACCGGTCGGACCATGCGACGGCCGGACCCGCGCGGCAAGCCGAGGGCGCGGATGTGGGAATGTGATGCGTAGGTGCTCGACCAGGAGGATGCAGCGATGCCGAAGGGCGTTCCGGAGACGATTCCCGACGACGGACTGACCACTCGCCAGCGGCGTAATCAGCCGGTGCTGGCGGTGCACACCGGTCCCGGCAAGGGCAAGTCGACCGCCGCGTTCGGGATGGCGTTGCGGGCCTGGAATCAGGGATTCGATATCGCGGTCTTCCAGTTCGTGAAGAGCGCGAAATGGAAGGTCGGCGAGGAAGCCGCCTTCCGCACCCTGGGCCGGCTGCACGAGGAGACCGGAACCGGCGGCCCGGTGGAATGGCACAAGATGGGCGAGGGCTGGTCGTGGACCCGCAAACAGGGCAGCGAGGACGATCACGCCGCCGCCGCCCTGGCCGGATGGCGGGAGATCGCGCGCCGGCTGACCGCCGAACAGCACCGCTTCTACGTCCTCGACGAGTTCACCTACCCGCTGAAATGGGGCTGGGTGGACGTCGACGAGGTGGTCGAGACGCTGCGGAACCGGCCCGGCAACCAGCATGTGGTGATCACCGGCCGCGACGCCCCGCAGGCACTGGTCGATGCGGCGGATCTGGTCACCGAGATGAGCAAGGTGAAACATCCGATGGACGCCGGGCGCAAGGGTCAGCGAGGTATCGAGTGGTGACGGCGGGCGGCCGATGAGCACTCCGGCCGTGGTGATCGCCGCGCCCGCCTCGGGCAGCGGAAAGACCACGCTGGCAACCGGTTTGATCGGAGCCCTGCGCCGCGCCGGACACCGGGTCGCGCCGTTCAAGGTGGGACCCGACTACATCGATCCCGGGTATCACGGTCTGGCCGCCGAGCGGCCGGGACGCAATCTGGATCCGGTGCTGGTCGGTACCGAGCAAGTGGTGCCGCTGTACCGGCACGGCAGCGCGGGCTGCGATGTGGCCGTGGTCGAGGGCGTGATGGGCCTGTTCGACGGCCGGATCGACGCCGCGAATCCCGCCCCGATCGCCGAGGGGTCGACCGCACAGGTCGCCGCGCTGCTCGGCGCCCCGGTGCTGCTGGTCGTCGACGCGCGCGGCCACAGCCAGAGCCTGGCCGCCCTGCTGCACGGCTTCGCGACCTTCGACAGCGGGATCCGGCTGGGCGGCGTGATCCTCAACCGTGTCGGCAGCCCGCGCCACGAACAGGTGCTGCGCGCCGCCTGCGCCCGGGTCGGCCTTCCGGTGCTCGGCGCGCTACCTCGGATGGACGAATTATCGGTTCCGGCACGGCATCTCGGCCTCGTTCCGGCGGTCGAGCACGGTTCCGCGGCGCATGCGGCGGTCGAGGCCATGACCGAACTCGTCGGCGCGCACGTCGATGTGGGTGCGGTCGCGCGACTGGCGGCCGCCGACGTGGACGGGCCCGCGTGGGATCCGATCGGTGAGGTCGCGGCAGCGGCCCCGCATTTGCGGTGGCGGGGTCCCGGAGCGCTGCCTCTCGACAGCACGGCGCCTACGATCGGCAGGTCGCGGATCCCGGCGGAGACGGTGGGGCAGCAACAGAACGGCGGGCCGGAGACGCTTGCAACCACTTCCGCCTCGGGTAGTGGGGTGCGAGAGTCGGCGCCGATCATCGCGATGGCGGGCGGTCCGGCGTTCACCTTCGGTTACGCCGAACATCGGGAACTGCTGATGGCGGCCGGAGCGCGGGTGGCGGTCTTCGATCCGTTGCACGAGCAATTGCCCCCGGGGACAGCCGGTTTGATCCTGCCCGGTGGCTTCCCGGAGGAGCATGCGGCCGATCTGGCCGCGAATACGCCACTGCTGATCGCGGTCGCCGAGGCCGCGGCCCGAGGCATGCCGATTCACGCCGAATGCGCGGGCCTGCTCTATCTGACCCGCTCGCTGGACGGGCACCGCATGGCCGGAGTCCTCGATGCCACCGCCGAATTCGGACCGCGCCTGACCCTCGGCTACCGGGATGCGGTGGCGCTGGCCAACTCGGTGCTGTGGCGCACGGGAGAACGTGTGCGCGGCCACGAATTCCACCGCACCCGCTTGGTCACCACGGGATCGCACCTACCCGCCTGGGGATGGCGCAACGACGATGCCGCGGTCCGGGAAGGTGCGGTGGCACGTCAGGTGCATGCGTCCTACCTGCACACCCACCCTGCCGGAAACCCCATGGCCGCAGTGCGTTTCGTCGAGGTAGGCAGACGATTCGCCGCGGCATGCTCCAGCGTATGACGGTGATGAATGTTTCGTCTTCGGGGCCGATCGACAGACACCTTTACCGTAGCCGGACGAGGAGACCCCGATGAGCGGGGCGGTGATCGTGGGACTGGGGGCGCGGCCGGATCCCGCGCCGGAAGCCATCGTGGCGGCTGTGCGGAAAGTGGTGGGGGAGGGCGTGATCCGGTGTTTGGCGACGATCGATCGGCGGGCACAGGAGCCGGGAGTGGTGGCGGCTGCGGCCGCGTTCGAGGTGCCGGTGACCGGGTTCGGTGCGGACGAACTGGCTCACGTCGACGTTCCTCATCCGGGCGACCGTGCGGCCGTCGCGGTCGGCACGCCGAGTGTCGCCGAAGCGGCCGCGCTGCTCGCCTGGGCGCGCTGGGGTCGGCGCGGGCGGTTGATCGTGCCGAAGAGGGCGTTCGGCACCATCACGGTCGCCGTCGCGGAGGAGGAATGACGCGGGACGCCCGCCATACTCGCCGGCTCTGTTTCGCAGGCGGTGCCACGAGCGCCCGTCTCTGATCGAATCGTGGTCCGGCCGCCGTGACGAACCCGGCGGATAGGCGGCCCGAACGAAACCCGGCCGGATCCGCGGTGGTGCGGACTCGGCCGGTCGGATATGAAAGTTGTTTCCCCGCACCGCCTTATACGCAGGCACCGCCGAGGCTCGCGGTCGTCACGATGGTGTATCCGGCGACCGGTGAGAGTTCCGGGAGTCCGTCGTAGTACACCGCGCTGACGACGTGTTCGCCCGCCCGGTCGGGCATCCATCCGATGCTGGCGACCCCGTTGACCACGGGCGCGGTGCCGACGATATTGCCGCTGATCCCCGAGAGGTGACTGAAGAAGTCGACCGTGCCGTGGGTGACGGGGCTGCCGTCCGGGTTGCGCACCGTCGCCACCGCGTTCTGTGCACAGCCGACCAGCGCCCCGCTGACCGGGCTCAGTGCCGAACCGGACATCGAGACCGCGATCGTGGGGGCCACCGTCGCTTCGGCCGGAGCCGCCCCGACGATCGGGAGGATTGCGCCCGCCAGCGTCCCGGCCGCAAGGACGAACCCGGCCCGGGTGCGGCCGCGCCACGCCCGCCCGGACGACAGCGCCGGGCTTGGGAGAACCTGGGAGGTACCACGCGAAACACGGAAACCGCTCATCGTGCCTGCCTCTCGCTGTGCCGTCCCGGGCCGGCGGCCCGGCGTCGATCCCGTCGCAGGCTACCCGAGATCCAGCTCACATCGGGCACGGCTCGCGGAGCGGCCCCGGCAATGCTGCTCGCGGAGCGGCCCCGGCAATGCTGCTCGCGGAGCGGGCTCGGGTTACGGTGCGACCGAGGTCCAATCGGCGAAGCCGGTCGGGTCGTGACGACCGAGGCTGCCGTGTTCGAACAACCCCCAGCCCTCGGCGTCGCCGCACCGCGCCTGTCCGACGTGGTCGATCACGCCCCACGGAATTCGCCCGGCCACCGCCGGATCCGTCAGGTCGTAGCTGCTGCTCGACGACCAGTCGCGCCCCTTCCACTGCCCGTGCAGCCAATCCGGATCGCCGCCGTAACCACAGCCGATATGCAGCGGAATGCAGGTGTGCGCACGCACCTCGACGGTCAGCGGGGAGCCGTCACCGGCGGTCATCTCCAGCCGCGCGGAGACGGGAATCCGCGTGCCGGAACGATAGTCGAGGTGAATGCGCGGCCAGCCGAGCTGTTCGACGCGCCCGTCCGGCCACACCCGCACGGCGTCGTTGAGGGTGCGGAAGCCGTCCGGATTCTCCTGCACGATGACCACGATCGCGAAGTCGTCGAACCGCAGCGGCACGTAGAGCCACCAGAATCCCGCCGCCGGTTCGCTCGCGTCGCGGCCGGGTGGTTCGGTCTCGCCGACCGGCCGGATACCCCAGGACCGGTCTCGGGTCCCCATCCAGATGTCCGGATCGACGGCGATGTCGTCACCGTCGACGTGCAGGGTCCCCGACCAGGAGCCGACCTGGGCGAACCGGGACGCGTCGATGATCGGCCGGCTGCCGGTGTGGATGAGATGCGGCTGCTCCTGGACGGCGGGAAACGACCCGTCCCAGGTGAGGTCGAACGACAGATCGTCGTGCTCGCAGATCACCCGGACGCGCCGCAGCGGTTCGATCACCTCGATGCGATAGCCGCCGACGCTCATATTCAGATCGCGTGGTGGCAGCGCGTCCGAGAATCGGACCGTGCGCTGGATATCGCCGCGCCGGACCGCGGCGTAGGCGTCGATCACGCCGAGATTCGGATAGACGCCGAAGCCGGTGACCAGCATCGTTCCGCCGCTGCGGTCGTGCGCGTTGAAGTAGCTGCGGTCGTAGAAGTTTCGGTCGGTGGTGGCCGCGCGCGCCAGCGACAGCGGCGTCTGGTGCACCGGATATTCGTCCAGCGGAACCGGCGCCTGGTGGGCCGGATGTCCGTCGATGCCTGCCATCAATCTCCTCAATCCCACTGGTAGGTGCCGTCGAGCAGGGCCTCGAGGGCCGCCCGGTGCATCACGTAGTCGTCGCGGTCGTCGGTGTCGGTGTCCTCACCGAAGTGGATCATCCGCCGCTTGATGCGCGCCATCACGATGCCGTGGCGCAGCGCGGCGTAGACGAGATACCACTCCAGATCGCGCGGCCGATGGCCGGTGAGCTCTTCGTAGCGCGCGACCACGTCGTCGCGGCGCAGATAGTCCGGCAGGCCGGGCTGATCGAAACGGGTGGCGATGTCCTGGAAGAAGCGGTGGATGAAGATCAGCCAGGCCACGTCGAGTTCGCGCGGGCCGAGGGTGGCCATCTCCCAGTCCAGCACCGCGACCGGGTCGAATTCGTCGAAGATGATGTTGCCGGGCCGGGCGTCGCCCCAGTTCAGTACGTCGGGTCCCGGATCGGCGGGCCAGTGCCGTTCGAGCCAGTCGAAACCGCGCTCCAGCAACGGGATTCGGTAGCCGTCGTCGGCGAGCGCCCACCGGTACCAGTGGCGCTGGGCGTCGAAGTGGCGGCGCAGTGACGATCCTTCGCCGGCCAGGGCGGGGAATTTCGCCGCCGGGTCGGCGATGGCGTGGACTGTCGCGATGATGTCGACAGTGGCGCGGGTGATCCGCATGCGCTGCTGTGGCGTGGCGTCGAATACCCAGCCGACGAAGACGTACGGCGGATTGTCCTCCGGGATCCGGCCGTGGATCCGTTCCATCACGAAAAACGGTGTGCCGAGGACGGATTCGTCCGGCTCGAACCAGCACAGCCGCGGCACCGGCACATCGCTGTGCGCGCCGACGCCGGCCATCACCGCGTACTGGGTGTCGAGGTCGTAGTTCTCGAAGACCGGGAACGAGCCCTCCTCGGGCGGCATGCGTGCCACATACGAGCCGCCCTCCGTGCGGCCGTCGCGCTCCCAGCTCGCCTCGAACATCACCGAGGAACTGGACATACCACCTGCCTGTGGCCGCGACAGCCCCGTGATCACCGGCGCGGTGGTGCCGGTGAGCTTGCCGGCCAGCCACTGGGTGAGTCGCTCGGCGAGTTCGCCGAGATCGCGAGCGCTGGTGGTCAGTTGCCGCCGCTGCCCGGGGTCGGTATCGGATTCGCCCGACATATCGGACCTCCTGACGGGATGAAAACGTCTGTGCGCCAACTCATTACGCTCGGGCACGGCGGTATCCGGCCCGGCGCGGGTGGCGTGTGGATGAAATGTAACGCGTTCTAGTGCGCGGTGGCACGGAATCGGCGGCGAATTTTCCGCCGTTCCGCTCACCGGGATCCGGTTTGCCCGCGAGATTCGTGCTGCCACGTACGCCGCGCGGAGTAGCGCGGAATCGGGGTCCGGCCCTGAGGACTTTCGCCGCGGGCCCTCGTAACGTCGTGCACCGATCCGCGCACCCCGTTCGCCTCGGCGTTCGGCGACGCAGCCGTGCGCCGGATCCGTCGGGGAGAGGAGTGGGTAGTGAGTGTCATGGTGGCGCAGGCCGAAACGCCGCGGCTGGAACCCGAATCCGAGACAGCGGTGGGCTGGAACCCCCTGACCCGCGTGGCCTTCCGGTTCACGTTCCTGTATTTCGGGTTGTTCTGTCTGATCTATCCGCAGATCGTGTTCGCCTTCACCGGCTGGTTCGGCCGCTGGCTCGACGCCGACGCGGTGCTGTGGCAACCGCGGTTGCTGCGCCCGGTGCTGGAGTGGGTCGGGCGCACGGTCTTCGGCGTGCATCCGGTGCTCAGTCCCAACGGCAGCGGCGACCAGACGATTCTGTGGGTGCTGGTGTTCTGCATCCTGGTCGTCGCCGTCGTCGGCACGCTGATCTGGACCCTGTTCGACCGCCGTCGCGCCGATTACCGGCGGCCGGCCGGGTGGTTTCTGCTGTTGCTCCGGCTGTGTGTGGCCGGTCAGATGCTCAACTACGGTTTCGCCAAGGTCATCCCCACCCAGATGCCCGAACCGATGCTGTCGACGCTGTTGGAGCCCTACGGCAACCTGACGCCGATGGGGGTGCTGTGGAATCAGGTCGGGATGAGCCCGGCCTACGAGATCCTGCTCGGCGCCGCGGAACTGCTGGCCGGGATCCTGCTGTTCATTCCGCGCACGGCGACGGTGGGCGCGATGCTGACGCTGGTGAGCATGGCGCAGGTCTTCATCCTGAACATGACCTTCGACGTGCCGGTCAAGATCCTGTCCGGCCACCTGATGCTGATGTCGATGGTGCTGCTCGCTCCGCAGGCGCGACGGCTGCTGGACGTGCTGGTGCTCGATCGCCCGGTCGGACGCTCGACGGCGCCGTACCCGTTCCGCACCCGCCGGGCCCGCCGGTTCGCGGCGCTGGTGCAGATCGGAATCGGGGTCTGGGTGGCGGTGGCTCTGACCCACGTGAGCCTGCAGTTGTGGGACGAGGGCCCGGGCCGGACGAAACCGCCGCTGTACGGGATCTGGCAGGTCGACGAATTCAGCCGCGACGGGCAGCCGGTCGCGCCGCTGCTCACGGACCGGGACCGCTGGCAGCGCGCGGTATTCGACGTCGACGGGGTCATGCAGTATCAGCGGATGGACGGGACGTTCGTGCCCGTACAGGTGCGGGTCGATACCGGCGCCCATCGCCTGGACCTGCACGCCGTGCCCGGTGCCGAGGGGCAATCCGTGACCGCCGGCGGCTTCGCCTACGAACAGCAGGGACCGGACCGGCTGCGGTTCACCGGCGACCTGGACGGGCATCCGGTGACGGTGACCTTCCGGCGCCAGGATCCGGACGCCTTCCCGCAACGCAGCCGCGGCTTCCACTGGATCCAGGACGCACCCGAGGGGTGAGGTCAGCCGGCCGTCGCACCGATCTGGTTGCCCCAGTGTGGATTCGGAGCATAGAACTCCCCGGTGCCGGGGGCGAAGGCGGCCGCCGCCGCGGCACATCTCCACAGCCGGGCCGCCAGCCACGCGGTCGGATAGCCGAGGTAGCCGTACACGCCGTCGGTGCACGGCGACGAGGCCCGGGCGCAGTCGGGCTGACCTTGGACGTCGTTGTGGTTGGGGCCGACCAGTGTGCCCCACGCCTTCGTCACCGATGCCGGCGTGGCCTCGTAGTAATCCTGGTTGGACTGCAGTCCCGGAAGCGCCCACAGCTTCTGCGAGGGGGAGATCAGCGCGTCGTCGGAGCCGTTGACGAAGAACACCGAACCGCCCGCCAGGCGACGAGTGTCGGTGCAGCTCAACCGGTTCGAGCAGAACGACTGGGCGGGCAATTCGATCGGCACGGCGGTGCGAATCAGCCCGCCGGATTCGATCATCGCGTTGAGCGCCCCGGTGGCGCCCTGGGAATGTCCGACGGCGCCGATCGCCGAGGTGTCGAGCCGATCGTGGAAGACACTCGCCGGATCGGCGGCTCGATCGATGAGATACCGTGCCGCTCCGGCGATGTCGACGCCGGAGCCGGTACTGCGATTCTCGGTCGCGATCACCACGAAACCCCAGGACGCCAGATGCCGCAGCAGATGGGCGTACTGCCGGGGTTGCGCGTTCGTGCCGTCGCCCCAGGTGATGATCGGATGGCGAGGACCGCGCGCGGCCACATCGGTCGGATACCAGATGTCGTAGGCGGCGCCGGTGCTGTCGCAGCAGCCGAATCCGTAGTGCTCGGTGACCTGCCACGGCCCCGGCTCCGAGTAGCGGGCCTCGGTCGGGCCGCTCGCGCGATAGGGGTCCTGGGCATACGCGGTGGCGGCCACCGCGGCGGCGACCGCCACCGTCACCAGCACGGTCAGAACCTGCAACACCGCTCGGCGCATGTTCGCAGCATAGAACGCGCCGAGCGCACCGTGACGTACCGGCGGCGAGCGGGAATGAGCGTGCGCGGCACCCGGTTGTGTCGTGGCATGGGTGCTGAACTCTCCGACGACCTGAAGAAGATCCTCGACGACACAAAGGTTTTCGCCACGCTGGCGACGATCGGCCGCGACGGGCAGCCGCATCTGACCGTCACCTGGCTCCTGCGCGAGGGCGAGGACCTGCTGTACTCCACCACCGTCTCGCGTCAGCAGTACAAGAACGTGGTGCGCGACCCGCGGGTGACGATCATGATCAACCCGCCGGACAATCCGTACGTCTACGCGGAGATCCGCGGTACCGCCACCGTCACGCCCGACCCCGACAAGGCCCTGCCCGACCGGCTGTCGGCGAAATACACCGGCCTGCCGTACGTGGAATTCAATCCCGCCTCCGTCGCCGACGCCGAGCGAGTGATCGTGCGGGTGACCCCGGAACGGGTCAACGGCCGCCTCTGAGCCGACTTCCGATGCGACCGAATTCACCTCGTGTAATTCTGTGAGATGAGTCTCGACTGTGATACGGCGAGCGTTGCAGAGCCGGTGTAACCCCTGCAGGATGACGGGGGCGGCAGCTTCCGTCGCACCAACTTCGCAGGTAAAGGGAGTTTCACTTGGCTTCGTCAGGTCGCAGACAGAGTAGACGCAGCACGCGCCGGACCGGGCTGCGCACGGCAGCCGCGGCCGCCGCCGCACTGGCCGCGCTCACCGGCACGGGCGCCGGAATCGCGGCCGCCCGACCGGTCGGCGCGTTCGACGTCGGCGGGGCGATCGAGAAGGAATACGACCGCGCCGGCGGTACCGCGGTCCTCGGCAACCCGACCGGACCGGAGTCCGACGCGAACGGCGGCAAATTTCAGGTCTTCGACCGCGGCTGCTCGATCTACTGGTCCGTGGGCACCGACGCCCATGCGATCTGCGGCCTGATCCGCGACAAGTGGGGCTCGATGGGCTGGGAGAACAGCCCGCTGGGCTTCCCGCTCACCGACGAGGCCAAGGCCGGCAAGGACGGCAAGGGCCGCTTCACCCGATTCCCCGGCGGCGTCATCGTGTGGTCGGCGAACACCGGCGCGCACCCGGTGTGGGGATCGATTCTCGGCATGTGGGAAGGCAGCAACGCCGACGGCGGCCGCTACGGCCTGCCGACCAGCGACGAATACGACTACAACGGCGGCAAGGCCCAGGATTTCCAGGGCGGCCGGATCACCTGGAAGCCCTGATAATCCCAGCCTGCGGCGTCGCGACGGGTGATTGCGGAGTTCGCCCGGCCACGCCGTAGGCTGAAACCTTGTGCCGAATACGACAGACGACCAGCAATCCGGTGACCCGAACTATGTCGTCGGGCTCGATCTGGCCGGCCGCCGCGTCGTCGTCGTGGGTGGCGGCTCGGTAGCCCAGCGCCGACTCGGACTGCTCATCGCCAGCGGGGCCGATATCGAGGTGATCAGCCGGACGGTCACCCCCGCGGTGGAGGGGATGGCCGCCTCCGGTCAACTGCGCATCTCCCAGCGGGCCTACGCCGACGGTGATCTCGACGGCGCCTGGTACGCGATCGCTTGCACCGACGAGCCCGAGACCAATGCCGCCGTGGTCGAGGAGGCCACCCGCCGCCGCATCTTCTGCGTGCGCGCCGACAACGCCCGCCTCGGCACCGCCGTCACGCCCGCCAGCGCCCGCTACGACGGGCTGACGCTCGCGGTGCTGGCCAGTGGGCGGCACCGCCGATCGGCCGCGGTGCGCACCGCACTGCTGGAGGCGCTGCAATCGGGTGTGATCGCCGACGACTCCGAACCCGTGACACCCGGTGTCGCGCTGGTCGGCGGCGGGCCGGGCGACCCCGATCTGATCACCGTGCGGGGCCGCCGGCTGCTCGCCCGCGCCGATCTGGTCGTCGCCGACCGGCTGGCGCCGCCGGAGCTGCTCGCCGAACTCGGACCGCATGTGGAGGTCGTCGACGCGGCGAAGATCCCGTACGGCCGCGCGATGGCGCAGGAGGCGATCAACACCGCCCTCGTCGAGGGTGCCAAGGCCGGCAAATTCGTGGTCCGGCTCAAGGGCGGCGATCCGTACGTCTTCGGCCGCGGCTACGAGGAACTCGAGGCGTGCGTGGACGCCGGCGTACCGGTGACCGTGGTTCCGGGCGTCACCTCCGCGATCTCGGTGCCCGCCCTGGCCGGTATTCCGGTGACCCACCGCGGCGTCACCCACGAATTCGTGGTGGTGAGCGGGCACATCCCGCCCGATCACCCGGATTCGCTGGTGGACTGGCCCGCACTGGCCCGGCTGCGCGGCACCCTGGTGCTGCTCATGGGGGTGGAACGCATCGAGAAGTTCGCCGCCGCGCTCGTCGACGGTGGCCGCGCCGCCGCCACGCCAGTCACCGTCGTTCAGGAAGGCAGCCTGCGCACCCAGCGGATCGTGCGCGCGGATCTGTCCACGGTCGCCGAACGTGTGCGCGCCGAGGGCATCCGGCCCCCGGCGATCATCGTCATCGGCCCGACCGCCGGTTTCACCGCGGGCGCGCCGGATGCCGACGAGCAGGCCGGTTAGGTCCGCGGTGCGTGCCCGGGACAGGGGTACAGCCGTGTCGAGTGTCGCGTGGACAGCGCGAGTACGCATTCGGCTGGCCGGTGCCGATATCCGTTACAGTGAGTCACTGTGCTCGATAACCCCGCTGCGACGATGCAATATCCGGTGACGAAGCGGGCCTTCGGGTTGCCGATCCTGGTCCTGTCCGGCCTGCAGTTGATGGTCGTACTGGACGGCACGGTCGTGATCCTGGCGCTGCCCGCCCTGCAACGTCACCTGGGCCTGACCAGTTCGGGCAGTGCGTGGACGGTGACCGCCTACGGTCTCACCTACGGCGGGCTGATGCTGCTGGGTGGCCGTCTCGGCGACTCGTTCGGGCGCAAAAAGATGCTGCTGCTTGGTGTTTCGTTCTTCACGCTGGCCTCACTGCTGTGTGGGCTGGCGCAGAACGAGGCCATGTTGATCTTCGCGCGGGCCCTGCAGGGCACCGGCGCGGCCATCGCCGCACCCGTGGCGATGGCGCTGGTGGTCAGCACCTTCGCACCCGGGCCGCCGCGCAACCAGGCGATCGCCATCTTCGGTTCGATGATGGGTGTGGGCTCGGTCGGCGGACTCGTCGTCGGCGGCGCTCTGGCCGAATGGAACTGGCGGCTGATCTTCCTGATCAATGTCCCGATCGGGCTCCTGATCATCCTCGGCGCGGCCTTCCAGCTGCACGATTCGACCCACCACCGGCTGCCCCTGGACGTGCGCGGCGCCTTCCTCGGCACCCTCGGCTGTGTGGGAGTGGTGTTCGGTGCGACCGAGGGCCCCGATCTCGGCTGGACCAGCCCGTATGTCATCGGCGCGCTGATCGCCGGTTTGCTGCTGCTGGTGGCGTTCGTGCTGGCCGAACGGTCCGCCGTCAATCCGCTGCTGCCGCTCACACTCTTCCGCGATCGCGACCGCTCGATCACGTTCATCGCGCTGCTGCTGGGCTCCGGTGTCCTCGGTGCGATGACCTACTTCGTCGCGCAGTTCCTGCAGAACGTCGTCGGCTACAGCCCCCTCGTCGCCGGTCTGGCCTCGATCCCGTTCACGATCGGCGCCGGCATCGGTACCGGCGTGGCGTCCAAGGCCGCGCTGATGATCCGGCCGCGCTGGCTGCTCGCGGGTGCCGCGGCCGTCCTGGCGGGGGCGCTGTTCTTCGGCTCCACGCTGGACCGCTCCGTCGAATATCTGCCGACCCTGCTGGTGCTGCTGGCGGTGGTCGGTATGGCGATCGGTTTCGTGATCGTGGTCGGGCCGCTGTGCCTGCTGGTGGGCGTGCCGGTGAACGAGGTCGGTCCGCTGTCGGCGATCGGCCAGATGATTCTCACCCTCGGCACCCCCTTCGCGGTCGGCCTGCTGACCCCGCTGGCGGCCTCGCGCACGCTCTCGCTCGGCGGCCGGACCGACCGGACGTCGAATCTGACGCCCACCGAGGTCGCGGCGCTGTCCAGCGGTTACACGTTCGTCCTGCTCATCTGCGCGATCGGTGCCGTGATCATCGGACTGCTGGTGCTCACGCTGCGCTACACCCCCCAGCAACTCGCCGAGGCCCAGCACGCGCAGGAGGAAGCGCAGCAGGTGTAACGCCTGCGGCCGATCGAGCGGCTCAGCGGCGATCGAACAGTTCCAGCAGCTCCGTTCTGCCGAAGACGGTCGCCGATTCCCGAGCCGACGGGGTGCCGGCGTCCGGGTCGGCCCCGGCCGCCAGCAGGGCCTTCAGAATGTCGTCCTCACCCTTGAATACCGCTCCCGCGGCCGGCGTCTGGCCGCGATCGTTCGCTCTATCGGGATCGGCGCCGCGCTCGAGCAGTGCGGTCACGGCCGCCCGATGCCCGTGGTAGGCGGCCAGCATCAGCAGCGTGTCGCCGTTGTCGTTGGTCAGATTCACCGGAACGCCCGCGTCGATATACGCCGCGAGCGTCGCGGCCTCGCCCGTGCGGGCCAGCTCGAAGACCTTGGTCGCCAGTTCGACCAGGTCCGGATCCACGCCGTCGGTAGCCACGGGCCATTACTACCACGGCGGGGCGGGGAGCCGGGGAACCGTCGACCTGTCCGTCGACCTGTGCTCGATCAGTTGTAGGAACGCGCGACCCCGTCGAGAAGGTGTTCCAGGGTGTCGTAGGTCGGCGGGTCGACGATGTCGACCACATCCGGGGCGACCGGAATGTGGTGTTCGGCGGTCACCGCGGTGAACTGGGAAGGATCGGCGGTGCGGAAGCCGTGTTCGGCGGCCAGACGCTGCAATTCGGGATCGGTGCTCAGCAACTGCCCGACCCGATCGCCGGTGGCGGTCAGCGGGACCAGCGTGTGCCGGGACAGCACCGTCGGGGACGGGTACAGCATCACCGCGTCGGCGGGCAGCTTGCCGGCGACGGCGGCCTCCACGAACTGAGATTCGTATCCCCACACCATGGGCGTGGGACCCATTCCGGCGGCGAGATATTCGCCGAACGGTCCCGCGCTGGAGTTCTCGGTGTACCCCTGTCTGGTGAACAGTCGCGACACCTTCGAGAGGACGAAATTCTCGGCGGCCGGGCCCTGCACGATCGCATCGTCGTTGGCGACGTAGGCGGCCACCGCCAGATACATCGCCGCCGAATTGGAGGTCCGCGGGTCGGTGGTCGAGATCAACACGTTCTTGCGCACCGGATACGCGGTGTTGCCCTCCAGCTGATCCCACTGCGTGCCCTGCTGCGTGAGATCGAGATACCGCCGCATATCGAACGCCGGCACCGGCCCCTGCCGGACGATTCCCGCGCGGGTGAGCAGATCCACGATCGGCCGGAAACTCGCGACCACCATCGGCGAGGAGAACGGCGTGTATTTCGCGGTGATCCCGCGCTCGCGCTGAATCCGTTCGGCGGCGAGGCTGCTCGACGGGAAGGCGAAGTCGTCACCGTCCAGCTTCACCGACGTCGCGATCTGCCGAGATCCGGCCGGATCGACCTCCAGTCGAATCCCCTTACGCGCCAGGGCATCCACTACGCGCTGGTCGGTGAAGAAGCCCATCTTCTCCGACCCGACCACGCCGTGCGCGACGGTCAGCGCGGGAGCCGGGGCCGGGGCGGCGCCGTCGCCGCCGCGGAAGCCGAAGGCCACCACCAGTGCCACGACCACGACGACCACCGCGGCCGCTACGGCCAGGATCCGCGGCTGTCGCAGCGCGGTCACGAGGCTCGGTGTGGACGTAGTCGCGGAGGCCGGGCTCGGCGCGGTCTCGCGGTCCGGTTCCGGCGGAGCGTCACTGGTGGGCGAAATCTCCGCCACGGTCTCCGGTTTCGTCGGTTCGGCGGGGGAGTGGCCGGACGAGACCGCGACGGTGGATGCCGCGGAAACCGCCGGCGATTCGAGGTGTTGCCGCTCGTCCGCCGTGGTCTCGACGGGGGCCTCGGCGGCAGAGTCGATAATCGAATTACGTTGAGGTGCAGTGCTTTCGGCGGTGTCCTCCTCGATCGAGGGCGCCGTGACCCGTTCCGGAACAACCGGCGCGGCAGCGTATTCGAGCTCGTGCGAGGGGTCCTCGGCCTTGGGTGGCGGTGGGGTGTGCTGCAATTCGCGGCGCACGATGCGTTCCACCAGAATCGGCACGAAATCGCGCACGGCGTGGCCGTCGAAGCGCCGGCGCACCTGGCCGACCAATTCCTGTACCAATTCCGGGGAATGGCTGCTGCCGTAATGGCCGACCAGTCGATCGGTCAACTGACGCAGTGCCTTTTCTTCACGGTCGGTGGCGTCACCCACGCCGAACTCCTCGCCCAATCGCATCCCAACGGCAGCGGTCGGCCGGCCGCGCCGAAGTTACGATAGCGAGCCGGAATACCCGTTCCGTGCGGCCATGTTTGGGCCCGGACGCCTTGAAATATGCTGGTGGAGACGCATTTTTCGGCGATTGTTCCCGTGGTTGGGCAGGTCGCATTCGGCTCGAATTACGTCGGCGGTCACCGAGAATTCACTCACGTGAGGACCAGCAGTTCGCTCGACGACGCGATTTCCACACGCAGCCCGGCCTTTTCGGCTATCCGAGCCAGCGCCCGGATATCGCCGGGTTCGGCGCGGGTCGATACCAGGGCCCGCGCCAGCAGCCCCTTGTGATGTTTGTTGAAATGGCTCACCACCGTGCGGCTGCCGTCCGGGCGTTCGGTCAGTACGGTCGCGGTCACCGCGCCGGGCAACCGCCCCAATTGCTGATAGGTCCCCGAACGCAGGTCGACGACCAGCTGACCGGCCGTCGCTTCCCGCAATGCCGGGGCCAGCACCGGTTTCCACAGCGAAGCCAGCGTCGGCAGGCCCGGCAGTTTCGAACCGCCGGAGAGCCGATATCCCGGAATCGCGTCTCCCGCGCGGACGACCCCGAACAGCGCCGAACCTATCGCCAGCCGCTCCTCGGCGCGAGCGCGCTGTGGCTTGGTCAGCGAACCGGCGTCGAGTGCGTCGTAGAGCACACCGGTGTAGCGCCGCAGCGCGGGTGCGGTCGCGGCGGTCCGCAGTGACGCGTTGCGGGCGAGCGCGGTCTGCAAACCCTCCGCGCCCGCGCCGGTCGCCTTCCCCAGCCCCAATGCCACCCGCGCCGCCTCCGGGTCCGCGGCCAATTCGATCAGCTCGGTGATCAGTTTGTCCCGCACGGCGGTGAGCTGCGGTAACCACAGGGAATCCAGATCGAGCGGACCGAGAGTTCCGCCGTCGGACTTGGTTTCGGAAGGAGGCAGAATCACCAGCACGAGCCGATACGGTAATGCCCTGCAGGCATCCACGCAGCAGCGGCTAGTCTGTGCATCCGTGATCACCCGTCTCTCGCACCTGTTCCTGCGCACCCTGCGCGACGATCCCGCCGACGCCGAGGTGCCCAGCCACAAACTTCTGGTCCGTGCCGGATATGTGCGCCGGATCGCGCCGGGCGTCTATTCGTGGTTGCCGCTGGGTTTGAAGGTGCTGCGCAAGGTCGAGGACGTGGTGCGTCAGGAGATGGACGCGATCGGCGGCCAGGAGATTTCGCTGCCCGCGCTGCTGCCGCGCGAGCCGTACGAAACCACCAATCGCTGGACCGAATACGGCGACAGCCTTTTCCGCCTGCAGGACCGCAAGGGCACCGACATGCTGCTCGGACCCACCCACGAGGAATTGTTCGCCCTGACGGTCAAGGGTGAATACAACTCCTACAAAGATCTGCCGGTCACGCTGTACCAGATTCAGACCAAGTACCGCGACGAGGAACGGCCGCGTGCCGGAATTCTGCGCGGGCGCGAATTCGTCATGAAGGACTCCTATTCCTTCGATCTCGACGAGGACGGCCTGAAGGCCAGCTATGCCGCCCACCGCCAGGCATATCAGCGCATCTTCGCCCGGCTCGGGGTCGAATACGTGATCGTCGCCGCCACCTCCGGCGCGATGGGCGGCAGCGCCTCCGAGGAATTCCTGGCCAGCAGCCCGATCGGCGAGGACACCTATGTGACCTGCCGCGAGTCGGGGTACGCGGCCAATGTGGAGGCCGTGGTGACCCCCGCGCCGCCGGAGATCCCGATCGAGGGGCAGCCGGCCGCCGTCGTGCACGACACCCCGGGCACGCCGACCATCGCGTCGCTCGTCGACTGGGCCAACGACGCCGGGATCGCCGAACAGTTCGGCCGCCCGGTGACCGCCGCCGACACGTTGAAGAACGTCATGGTGAAGTTGCGCCACCCCGACGGCAAGTCCGAGATCGTCGGCATCGGCGTGCCCGGTGATCGCGAGGTCGACGCCAAGCGGCTCGGCGCGAGCCTCGAGCCCGCCGAGGTGGAGTTGCTCACCGACGAGGACTTCGCCGCCAACCCGTTCCTGGTGAAGGGGTACATCGGTCCGAAGGCGCTGCTGGACAACGGCGTTCGCTATCTGGTCGACCCGCGCGTGGTGACCGGCACGTCGTGGATCACCGGCGCCGACGCCTCCGGCAAGCATGTCGTCGGACTCGTCGCGGGCCGCGATTTCACCCCCGACGGCACGATCGAGGCCGCCGAGGTCCGCGACGGCGACCCCTCACCCGACGGCCGCGGGGTGCTGCACTCGGCGCGCGGTATCGAGATCGCCCACATCTTCCAGCTCGGCTACAAGTACACCGATGCGTTCGAGGTGGACGTGCTCGGTGAGAACGGCAAACCGGTCCGGCTCGTCCAGGGTTCCTACGGGGTCGGCGTCTCCCGGATGGTCGCGGTGATCGCCGAGCAGATGCACGACGAGAAGGGCCTGCGCTGGCCCGCCGAGGTCGCCCCCTTCGATGTGCACGTCGTCATCGCCAACAAGGACGAGGCGGCCCGCGCCGGCGCCGAGGAGGTCGTCGCCGGTCTGGACGCCCAGGGCCTCGAGGTGCTGTTCGACGACCGGACCGCCTCGCCCGGCGTCAAGTTCAAGGATGCCGAATTGCTCGGCATGCCTTGGGTTCTCGTCATCGGGCGGGGCTGGGCCGACGGCAAGGTGGAACTGCGGAACCGTTTCACCGGGGAATCCGAGGACATTGCGGCGGCCGCGGCCGTCGACACCGTGCTCGCGAAGATTCGCGGCTGATCGCTCGCGGGCACCCGGTCGTCCGGACCGGGTGCACCCGCGCGGTCCCGGTGCCGGCGACGCGCGCTACCGCAGCGGAAGGCAGGAGCTGCCGGTGTTCAGGCCGCTGCCCACGACGTCGACGGTGATATAGCTGCTCGACGTGTAACTTCCGGGCTTGAACTGCTGCGCCGTGATGTTCTGCCGCCCGGTGTATTTCGGCGTCCACGCCACGGTCACCGTGCCGTTCTCGGGGTGATAGACCGGAGTGCCGGCGATGGGTTCGCCGTTACCCGGGACCGACCCGCCACTGTTGATGAACGTCACCGTGCCGCCGTCCGGCACCGGGGTGTCGACCGTCGCGGTCAGCGTGGCGGAACATCCGGTGCGCAGCCCACTCGCCCCGACGTCGACACGCACGCCCGTGACGTCGGCGCCCGCTACGCTCACGGCGAGCAGCGATCCGAGTGCCCCCGCGGCCGCCGCCGCACCGATCCGTCGCATTCCCACGGCCATCCCCGTTCTCCTTCGACGTATCCGCGCGGCACCGGCCGCATACCGGAGCACGCTACCGGTGTTTCGGCTCCACGAGTGATGCGCGGACACCGGGCGCGATGTGTGCGGCGGGACAGTCGTCGAGGGGCCGCCCGAGGCTCAGGGCTGGCCCGGGAACGGTGTGGTCGCGGGATTCACGCCGAGGATCGACTGCCAGGTGGCCAGGCGGATGGTGCATTCGGTGAGGGCCTCGGTGCCGGTGCGGCGGCGATCCGGGGTCGTGGAGTGTTCCACGACCGCACGCCAGGCGACCGCGGTGTCGGTTTCCACGGTGACGGCGAGTTTGGCCGCGGGGATGGGATCGTCGACCGGGAAGGGCGGGGTGTAGGCCGCGGCGGGGGCCGGGACGCTCGCGCCGGCCGCCTTCAGCGCATCGGCGGTGGCATCGCGGCGGGCACGGTGGGTCGCGGTGAATTCGGCGACGATCTTCGCCCGCTCCGGGGACGCGTAGGCCGCGATGAGGCCGTAGGCGTAGACCGCGGTGTATTCGGCGTTCAGCGCGTCCAGCAGCGCCTGCTGATCGGTACTCACGCGGTGTCCTTTCTGGCGTGTGCGGGGCGCTGCGTGGTGACGCTGCGCTGCCGCCTCCGCGCCTGACCGCTCACGCCAGCACCACCGCCACGTGGGCGCCGCAGCAGGCGCTGATCGAGGCGAGCAGGCCGGCGCGGTATCCGGTCTGGGCCGCGGCCAATTCGGCCGCTGAGTGCTGGGAGTCGGTGAGCCGGGCCCGCAGCGCGGCGACGGTCGGCGGCGGGGTCGGAGCGGGCGGTTCGGTGACGGGTGGCGTCGCGGATTTCGGTTTCGTGCCGTCGCCGTACACCCCTACCGCGCGGTCGATCTCGGTGCGCAGCGCATCGGCGTGCTGGGCGCGCTGTGCGGCGACGACGGTCAGCGCGGCGGTGTGTTCCGGCGCGGCGGCGATCGCCGCCTTCGCCCACACGGCGTCGGTACGCGCCGATTCCTCCTGCGACACAAGCACATCCGGTGCGGACGGCTTGTCGTCCGAACAGGCCGCGACCGCGCTCACGGCGACGAGCGCGACCACGCCGCCGCCGGCCGAGCGCAACAGCGAGCGGCGGTCGAGGCGCGGGGGGACGGTCCGATCCGGCGGCACCGGAATCACATCGAGACGGCTGGGCACGCCTACATCGTGCCAGTGATCATCATCGGCCCCCGCGCCCAGCCCGCCGGCATGCCTCGCTCGCGTCCGTTCGCCCCGGCGCCGCTTTCCGTCCGCGCAGCTGAGCCTGGGTGCCGCCATCGGTGCGCGGCCCGGCCCCGCCCCACCGGCCCCGCGAAGGAATGCTCCCGTCCGGAAGGGACGTGGCCCGTCAGCCGGTCGTTCGGTCAGCCTCGGGCAATCTCCGACCCGAGGGCACGCAGCAGAACCCGACCCGGGCCGACTCGACCGGGTTGGCTGGTCCTTTACACTCTTGCAGCGCGTTACGCTAGACCTCCGGCGGAACAATCCGCGGGACATGCGCGCCGACCATGCCGGACCAGGACCAATACCGCGTCACAACTGAACCAGGAGCCGCCCCATATGCCGATGCCGACCGAGGAAAGGGTGAGCCAGCTCGTTGCTGGGCTCGTCGAACGCCGAGGGCTCGACCTCGAGGGCGTGCACATCACGGCCGCGGGCGGGCCGCAGGCGCGGGTGACGGTGACCGTCGACGGCGACGAGACCGTCGATCTGGACACGATCGCGGAAGTGAGTTCCGAGATCTCCGAAGCGCTCGACGAGGCCGCCGATCTGGGCGAAACCCCCTATCTGCTGGAAGTCACCACCCCGGGTGTCGAGCGCCCGCTGACGGCCCCGCGTCATTGGCGACGGGCTCGCGGTCGCAAGGTGCGAGTGCGGATGCGGCCGGGTGCGCAGACCCCCGACGGTCCCTCCAGCTTCGACGCCCGGGTCGGCGCGAGCACCGATACCGAGGTGGCCCTGGTGCTCGGCGGTAAACGAGCGCCCCACCGGGTGAGCGTGCCGCTGGCCGATATCGAGTCCGCGGTCGTCCAGGTGGAGTTCTCACCGCCCGGTGCGGCGGAGATGGAACTCGCCGGGGGCGTGGCCACGGGCCGCCCGGAACCGGGCGCCGCCGATCAGGCCGTCGATCCGGCCGCACCCGCCGTCCGGGAAGAACACTCAGTAGTTGCGCCGACCGAAGGGATCGTGGAATGAACATCGAAATCGAAGCCCTGCGTGCGATCGTCGCCGATAAGGGAATCTCGATGGAGACAGTGCTCTCCGCGATCGAGTCGGCTCTGCTGACCGCCTATCGGCACACCGAGGGCCACGAGCCCAACGCACGCATCGACATCAATCAGAAGACCGGCGTGGTGCGCGTGATGGCCACCGAGACCGACGCCGACGGCAACGTCGTCTCCGAATGGGACGACACTCCCGAGGGCTTCGGCCGCATCGCCGCCACCACGGCGCGCCAAGTGGTGCTGCAGCGGCTGCGCGACGCCGAGAACGAGAAATCCTTCGGTGAGTTCTCGACGCACGAGGGCGATATCGTCGGCGGCGTCGTCCAGCGCGACGCCCGGATGAACGCCCGCGGCACCGTCGTGGTGCGCATCGGCAGCGAGGCCAACGGCGCCGAGGGAGTGATCCCGCCGGCCGAGCAGGTTCCCGGCGAGACCTACGAGCACGGCGACCGCATCAAGTGCTACGTCTACGGCGTCTCCCGCGGCGCGCGCGGCCCGCAGATCACGCTGTCGCGCACGCATCCGAATCTGGTGCGCCGGCTGTTCGCGCTCGAGGTGCCCGAGATCGCCGACGGATCGGTGGAGATCGTCGCCGTGGCCCGCGAGGCCGGCCACCGCTCCAAGATCGCGGTGCGCTCCACCGTGCCCGGCGTGAACGCCAAGGGCGCCTGTATCGGCCCGATGGGGCAGCGCGTGCGCAATGTGATGAGCGAGCTGGCGGGCGAGAAGATCGACATCATCGACTGGGCCGAGGATCCGGCCGCCTTCGTCGGGAATGCGCTGAGTCCGTCGAAGGTTGTCTCGGTCACGATCGTCGATCCGGAGGCCCGTGCCGCCCGGGTCGTGGTCCCCGATTTCCAGCTGTCGCTGGCGATCGGCAAGGAAGGTCAGAACGCCCGGTTGGCCGCGCGATTGACCGGTTGGCGCATCGATATCCGCTCCGATGCCGCCCCCGACGTGGCCGGATCGCCGCGACCGCACGCCCAGCACGGGTAGGCCGCGCCGGGACGGCAACGCGAGTGCGGAAGTCAACCAGGGGCTGGATGCGGAGATCGGGACATGGCAGCGGTACAGTGGACACAGGCTCAGCGCGAGTCTTCGGTATCCGCACTTTCCGCCCAGGTCGGTGCTCGGGTGAGAACCCGGACTCCCGGCCCGGTCCGGACCTGTGTCGGATGCCGGAAACGCGAGCTGGCCGCCGATCTGTTGCGGGTCGTGGCGCAATCGCCCGGCAGCGCTCCCGACAGGGACGCCGTCGTCGCGATAGTTCCCGATCCGCGGCGCAGACTTCCCGGGAGGGGTGCCTGGTTGCACCCCGTTTCGGCTTGTCTGAGCATGGCAGAGCGGCGCCGAGCGTTCGGCAGAGCGCTACGAGTGTCCGGAAAACTGGATATCTCAGCCCTGGAGCACTACGTCGAGAACAGGCACGAGCACTCATGAGCACACCGTGAAGTACCAACGATGAACGGCCATCGAAGATAACCCGAGGTCGTGCGGGCGTCCTGACCCCTGAACGGGGAGCAAGAGACTGTCGCGCTCGACCTCTCAGTGAGGAGAGCAGTGGCAGGCAAGGCCCGCGTGCACGAGTTGGCTAAAGAACTCGGTGTCACGAGCAAAGAACTACTCGCAACGCTCAAGGAGCAGGGCGAGTTCGTGAAGTCGGCGTCGTCGACGGTGGAGGCACCCGTCGCGCGTCGGCTCCGGGAGTCGTTCGCGGCGAAGTCCGCCCCGTCCAACGGCTCCGCGAAATCCTCCGCGAAACCCGGTCCCGCCCA
Source organism: Nocardia violaceofusca NBRC 14427 (assembly GCF_963869435.1). Classification (NCBI taxonomy): domain Bacteria; kingdom Bacillati; phylum Actinomycetota; class Actinomycetes; order Mycobacteriales; family Nocardiaceae; genus Nocardia; species Nocardia violaceofusca. The sequence goes on along the minus strand of NZ_CAWMPM010000023.1, from coordinate 119 downwards.
GGCACGTCCGGCCGCCAAGCCGGCCGCCGGTGCGACCCCGGGTCCGCGTCCCGGCCCGCGTCCGGCTCCGACTCCGGCTGCGGCTCAGGCGGATTCGGCCCCCGCGGCCGAAACCCCCG
>NZ_CAWMPM010000022.1:0-252005 GCF_963869435.1 Nocardia violaceofusca NBRC 14427 | reverse complement strand
TTTGGGACCGGTTCGGGTGGGTATCCCCGGTTCACAGGACTTTCCTAAGTAAGCCTGACACCATTCGGGAGATCGATCGGGATCATGGAAGGTGTCGACCCGGTGCACGCGGTACCGGTCTGGTAGCGGAAGGTGATCCGATGGTTCTACTCCAGGAGCCGGCCACACAGTCAGCACTGGAGTCCGGCCCCGCGCAGGCGGGCTGTTCCCTCACGCTGCGGGATCGACTCAAGCTGCCGATGACCTACAGCTACGGCGCTCTGCTCATCGCGGTGACCGTGCTGGTGTCCGTGCTCAGCGATACGCAGCAGACCCGCGTCATCGAGCATGCGAGCACCAATCTGCACAACCTGCTGGCCGGGCGATTCGGCACCCTCTTCTCGAGCGCCTTCGTGATCGGCGACGGCACCGCGGGCGCTGTGCTCATCCCGCTGCTGGTCTGTCTGCTCATTCTGGCGGAATGGCGCTTCGGGGCGCTGTCGCTGCTGCGCATCTTCATCGCCGGGCATATCGGCGCCACACTCGTCGTCGCCGGCGGCCTGTGGGTAGCGGTGAGCGTGAATTGGCTGCCGACGAGTATTTCCCTCGCCGAGGACGTCGGGGTCAGCTACGGCGCGATGGCGGTCATCGGATCGCTGATCGTGGTCCTGCCCGCCAAGTGGCGACCCACGTGGGCGATCTCGCTGGGCGCGGTCGCCGTCGCGGGCGTCATCATGGGCCATACGTTCACCAATGTCGGGCATCTGATCGCCCTGACGATCGGCCTGCTGACCGGGTGGTTGCTGCTGCGCAGCGGTCATGTCCACGCGCACCGGCTCAATCGGTTCGAGATGGGTCTGCTCGTCGTCGCGGCCGTCCTCGGGTACATCCTGCTCGTCGGCTGATCGCCCCGCGCGCAAGCGGTCTCGGCGAGGGCCTAAACTCGACCGGTGCGCCTTGTGATTGCTCGTTGCCAGGTCGATTACGTGGGTCGGCTCACCGCACATCTTCCGATGGCCCGTCGGCTGCTGATGATGAAAGCGGACGGTTCGGTGCTGGTGCATTCCGACGGCGGTTCCTACAAACCGCTGAACTGGATGAGCCCGCCCTGCTGGTTGGAGGAGCGTGAGACCGATGTCGAGACGATGCCCGACGGCTCTCAGCTGTGGGTGGTGACCAACAAAGCCGGTGAAGAGCTGCGGATCACCGTCGAGGACATCGAACACGACTCCGCGCACGAGCTGGGCGTGGATCCCGGGCTCGTGAAAGACGGCGTGGAAGCGCATCTGCAGGAGCTGCTCGCCGAGCACATCGGCACGCTGGGCGACGGCTACACGCTGATCCGGCGCGAATACATGACGGCCATCGGCCCCGTGGACATCCTGTGCCGTGACGCCGGCGGCGCCACCGTGGCGGTGGAGATCAAACGCCGCGGCGAGATCGACGGGGTGGAGCAGCTCACCCGGTATCTGGAACTGCTCAACCGGGACCCGCTGCTGGCGCCGGTCACCGGTGTCTTCGCCGCACAACAGATCAAACCGCAGGCGCGGACCCTGGCCACCGATCGCGGGATCCGGTGCGTCACACTCGATTACGATGCCCTGCGCGGCACCGACAGCACCGAATTCCGGTTGTTCTGAGGGCGCTCGTGCCACGCCGGAAACCTCGTCCGAAATCGTCGCGACTCCACCGGGATCCGCGACCCATCGGTGACGTCTTCGGGCGCACCGAGGACGGTCCCGGCGGCGCGGAAACCTTTGTGGTGCGCACGATTCCGGGTTCGCGCGCGGTGAAGACCTATCGGTGCCCGGGCTGCGATCACGAGATCCTGCCCGGCACAGCGCATATCGTGGCGTGGCCGGCCGAGGGCGGCGAAAACGACCGCCGGCATTGGCATTCCGGCTGCTGGCGTGGGCGGCACACCCGCACGATCACGCGGCGCTGGTCGTGACCCGGCCGGGGGTGGGTAGAGAGAAGGCCGCCCCCGCGGTGCGGGAGCGGCCTCGAAACGGGTGGTGAATGTTGTCGCCCTGAGGGGGTGGCGCGTGTTGTCAGCTCGAGACTTCGGCGCTTTCGCGCTCTTCGTCGACGGACTCTTCGTCTTCCGCCTTGACCTCGGGGATGGCCTTCTGCCGGCCGGCTCCGGACTGCTTACCGGACAGCGAACGCTGCTCCGGTGCACCGTCGAGCAGTTCGCTCTCGCGGTTGACCGCGGCCAGCATGGCCGGGACCGAATCGAGCTGGCCGCGAATACCCAACAGCTGGGCCAGAACTCGGCCACGCAGGACGCGCATTTCCTCTGCCAGTTCCTTGGCGTGCGCGATCTTGCGATCGGCGGACTGGGTGGCGGAGGTGACCAGGCGGTTGGCCTCGTCGGTGGCCTCCTTGATGCGCTGGGCGGCGTCGGAGCGGCTGGATGCCTCCAGCTCCTCCATGGCCTTGGTCAGCTTGGTCCGCTTCTCGGCCATCGTGGCCTCGAAGTCCTGCTGGGCGGCCTTGCGCTTGGCCTCGGCCTCCTTGGTGATGCGGGTGGCATCGGCCTGGGCGGCCTCGACGATCTTGGCCGATTCGGCGCGCGCGTTCGACAGCGTCTGCTCGAATTCGACCTCGAGCGCCTCGCGCTTCTCCTTGGTCTCGGCCAGCAGGGATTCGTACTTGCCACGCATCTCGGTGGCCTGCTGCTCCGCGATGGAGATCATCTCGGCGGCCTCGGCCTGCGCCTGGGCGCGGACCTCGGACGCCTCGTCGGATGCCAATCGCAGCATCCGGGAGATCCGGTCGCTCATGCCTTCCGCGGTGGTGGGCGGAACCGACAGGCGATCGACTTCCTTGCGAAGCTCATCGATCTCGTCGCGGGCGTCCTCCAGCTGGGCGGCCAGGTTACGGGCCTGAGCGGCGGCGGCATCGCGATCTGTTGCGGTGACCCTCAGCTCGGCATCGAAACGGTCGAAGTAATTGCGTACTTCGTCACGGTCGTAGCCTTTACGTACTACCGTGAAAGGCAACGCGACGAAGCGATTGCGATCGGGCTCAGTGGACGACATGCCCCACAAACTACAGCCTGTCGACCCACCATGGTGAGTCGACTGCGAATGTCGTTATGAACTGTTTCCGTGGCCCGATTGCGGTACTAGTGAGTAGGATTCGCGGCCGGTTCGACCAATTCGACGAGCACACCGCCAGCATCCTTGGGGTGGATGAAATTGATCCGGGAGTTGGCTGTTCCGGCGCGCGGAGCGTCGTACAGCAAACGGATGCCACGGCCTCGCAGGAAGGTAGCTACCGCGTCGATATCGGTCACGCGGTAGGCCAGTTGCTGCAATCCCGGGCCGTTGCGGTCGATGAACTTGGCGATGGTGGACTCCTCGTTCAGCGGCGCCAGCAACTGCAGGGCAGTGGCGTCGTCGCCGGAACCGGGCAGCGACAGCATCGCCTCGTGCACGCCCTGGGCCTCGTTGACCTCGCGGTGGGTTTCGACCATGCCGAGATTGTCCGAATACCACGCCACGGCGGTATCGAGATCGGGCACGGCGATGCCGACGTGGTCGACGGCGATGACGTAATCGGCGGGAATGAAAGCGGACGCATCGGTAGTGCTCACTCTACGAAGGTAGCGCGCACCTACCTGGAGCTGCCGGGACGGGAAGGGTTACCGTTGAGTACGAGAGCGGCCCGTCGCCAGTACGAGGGCGGCCCGCCACCGTGTACGTGAGCGGCGCGCCACCGAGTATGTGGGCGGCTCGCCGCCGAATATGTCAGCGGCTCGCCGCTGCGTCCCTGAATGCGAGAAGCGAGGTTCATCGTGGCCACCACCTCTGTCATCGTCTCCGGCGCCCGCACCCCGGTCGGCCGGCTGCTCGGTGGGTTGTCCGGGTTCTCCGGGTCGGATCTGGGTGGTTTCGCCATCAAGGCGGCGCTCGAGCGTGGTGGGGTGGCGCCCGAGCAGGTCGACTACGTGATCATGGGTCAGGTGCTGACCGCGGGTGCGGGTCAGATTCCGGCGCGGCAGGCCGCGGTGGCCGGTGGTATCCCGATGGATGTGCCGGCGGTGACGGTGAACAAGGTGTGTTTGTCGGGTATCAACGCGATCGCGTTGGCGGATCATCTGATTCGCGCCGGTGAGTACGAGATCGTGGTGGCCGGTGGTCAGGAGTCGATGAGCCGGGCCCCGCACATGCTGGAGAAGTCTCGTGAGGGCTTCAAGTACGGCGATGTGACCCTGCGCGACCACATGGCCTACGACGGGTTGCACGACATCTTCACCGACCAGGCGATGGGTGCGTTGACCGAGTCGCGTAATGCCGGTGACGGGATCGGCCGCGCCGAGCAGGACGCCTTCGCCGCCGCCTCGCATCAGAAGGCCGCCGCGGCGTGGAAGAACGGTGTGTTCACCGATGAGGTGGTGGCGGTGTCGGTGCCGCAGCGTAAGGGTGATCCGATCGTGGTGAGCGAGGACGAGGGTGTGCGCGCGGACACGACGGTGGAGTCGCTGGGCAAGTTGCGTCCGGCGTTCGCCAAGGACGGCACCATTACCGCGGGTTCGGCGTCGCAGATTTCCGACGGCGCGGCTGCGGTGGTCGTGATGAGCAAGGCGAAGGCTCAGGAGCTGGGGTTGGGCTGGATCGCGGAGATCGGGGCCGCGGGTGTGGTGGCCGGTCCGGATTCCACGCTGCAGGACCAGCCGGCGAACGCGATCGCGAAAGCGTGTGCGAAGGAAGGTATTTCGCCGGCGGATCTGGATCTGGTGGAGATCAACGAGGCGTTCGCGGCGGTCGGGATCGCCTCGACCCGCAAGCTGGGTATCGATCCGGAGAAGGTCAACGTCAACGGCGGCGCGATCGCGATCGGTCACCCGCTGGGCATGTCGGGCGCGCGGATCGTGCTGCACCTGGCTCTGGAGCTGCAGCGCCGCGGTGGCGGTGTCGGCGCGGCCGCGCTGTGTGGCGGCGGCGGCCAAGGCGACGCCCTCATCGTCCGCGTCTGAGGCCGAATCTCGCTGTGGCATGACCCACACCTACTACGACGCTGCGTAGTCGTTGGGCACAATGGTGGCCATGGGCGAATTCTTCGACGTGAGCACCGTGGCCAAGCGGGTGCGTCTGTTCGGACTGCTGGAAGCGCCGTCGTGGGCGCTGTTGCTGCTCGGTTCGGTGCTCAAGCGGCTGCCCGAACCCATCACCTGGCCGGTGATGGTGTTCGGCATGCTGCACGGCATCATCTTCCTGCTGTACGCCGTCAGCCTGCTGCTGGCCTGGCGCGAATACGAATGGCCCGGCAAGACGATCCTGCTGGGTCTGGTGTCGACGGTGGTGCCGTTCACCTCGGTGTGGTTCGAGCGCTGGGCGATTCGGACCGGACAATTGGGAGAGCTGAGCCCGGCCGCGACCCCGGCGCCCGCCGCGTCGTGACAAACTGGATGTCGTGACTCGACCTGCTGCACGTCGTCCCTCGCCCGCCGCTGCCGCTGCCATGGCCGGAGCGGTGGATCTGTCCGCTCTGAAACAGCCGGCCGCCACGGATGTTCCGGGCGATCACGCCGTCACCGAGGCCGATTTCGAGACCAAGGTGCTGCGGCGATCGCTCGAGGTGCCGGTTGTCGTCGTCCTGTATTCGCAGCGCAGCCCGGGAAGTGTCGAACTGGTCAAGCTGTTCGAGCGGCTGGTCGGCAGCGCCGGGGGCAGCTGGGAACTGGCCACCATCGAGGCCGAGCCGAATATGCGGATCGCCCAGGCCTTCGGGGTACAGGGCATTCCGACCGTGATCGCGGTGGCCGCCGGGCAGCCGCTGGCCGATTTCCAGGGCTCGCAGCCCGAGGAACAGGTCAAGCAGTGGCTTGCCGCGGTCGTCGACGCGGTGCGGGGCAAACTCCCCGGCGCCGGTGACGATCAGGATCAGGCGCCCGCGCCGGAGGATCCGCGGTTCGTGGCCGCCGAAGAGGCACTCGATCGCGGTGACATCGCCGGGGCCGAGGCCGCCTACGAGGCGATCTTGGCCGCCGAACCGGGCAACGAGGAGGCCAAGGCGGCGCTGCGGCAGGTGCGATTCTTCGGTCGTGCCCGCGAGCTGCCCGCCGACGCGATCGCGGTGGCCGACGCCGATCCGGGCAATATCGACGCCGCCTTCACCGCCGCCGATGCCGAACTGTTCAACCAGCAACCGGAGGCAGCCTTCGATCGGCTGATCGGGTTGATCAAGCGGACCGCGGGCGACGACCGCAACCGCGTGCGCACCCGGCTGGTCGAACTGTTCGAGCTGTTCGACACCGCCGACCCGGTGGTGGTCGCGGCCCGGCGCAAGCTGGCGACGGCCCTGTACTGAGCCACGCCCGGTCGTCGCGGTGATCGACCGATCGGCCGCGACGACCGATAATCGGCGCAGGCGCCGGCGGAATCCGCCGTCGGCGTGGGGACGGGAGGCCGATGTGAAGGCAACGATGCGCGGTCTGATCGGCGCCGCATGCGCGGCGGCGGTGCTGATGCCGGCGAGCAGCGCCGCGGCCCATGATGCGGCCACCCAGCTGATCTTCACCCGCACCGAACCCGACCGTTCGCCTCGCACCGCCACGTTGACCTGCGATCCGATCGGCGGCTCACATCCCGACGCCTCCTCGGCCTGCGCGTATCTGGCCGATGCCGAATTGGCGCTCCCGGATTCGGATTCCGGAGTTCGCTGCTTCCGGTACTACCCGGTGGAGTTGCGTGCGCACGGTACGGTTCGCGGCACCCCGGTGTCGATCGAGCACACCTATGAGTGCGTGGTCCCGGACCTGCCGGCGCCCTGGAAGTTCTGAGCCCGGATGACCGTGCGAACCGAGCATCCGATCGTCACCGCGGTCCTCGACCGGCACCGCGACGACCTGGGCAACGATCTGACGACATACCGCAACCACGTACTGCGCTGCCTCAACTACCACCGGGCGCTGCTCGATACCCCGCTGCCCGATGCGGCGGTGCTCGCCTGGGCCGTGCACGACCTCGGCATCTGGACCGCCGGGACCTTCGACTATCTCGCGCCCTCCGCCGCGCTGGCCGAGGAGTACGCGGCCGAGTTCGGGATCTCCGACCAGGAGGCGGTCCGGCGGATGGTGCTCGACCATCACCGGGTACGCACGGTGGATGATCCGGTGGGCGAGAGCTTCCGGATCGCGGACCGTATCGACGTCAGCGGCGGCCTCGTGCGCGGCGGTCTGCCGCGGGCCGAGGTGCGCGCCGTCGTCGCCGCGCTGCCGTATCACGGCTTTCATCGCTTTCTGGCCGAGAGCGCAGCGCGGTGGGCGCTGCGTCATCCGTTGCGGCCCTTGCCGATGCTGCGGTGGTGATCGGGCGTCAGCCAGACGGCGCTGTTGGGCGCGATGGTGACCTCCGCCGAGTACGGCCGGCCGTGCGAGGGGCAGGCCGAGGCCGATACCGCGCCGAGATTGCCGGTGCCGCTGCCGCCGTAGGCGGTGGCGTCGGTGTTGAGTATCTCGTGCCAGATGCCGGGAGCCGGCAGCCCGATGCGGTAGTCGCGGTGTTCGAGACCGGAGAAATTGAAGACGCAGGCCACGACCGATCCGTCGGTGCCGTAGCGCAGGAAGGCGAGCACGTTGTGCACGTGGTCGTCGGCCTCGATCCAGGCGTAACCGCCGGGCGCGGTGTCCTGCGTCCACAGCGCGGGGTGGGCGCGGTAGACGGCGTTGAGATCGGCGACGAGGGCGCGGATACCGTCGTGCAGCGGGTTGGTGAGTTCGTCCCAGTCCAGCCCGCGGTCGTGTGACCACTCGCGGAACTGGCCGAATTCCTGGCCCATGAACAGCAGTTGTTTACCTGGATGTGCCCACATGTAGGCCAGGACCGCGCGGACGCCGCAGGCTTTGGCGTAGTCGTCGCCGGGCATGCGGGTCCACAGCGTGCCCTTGCCGTGCACCACCTCGTCGTGGCTGATCGGCAGCAGATAGTTCTCACTCCACGCGTAGACCGCCGAGAACGTGATCTCGTTGTGGTGCCAGCTGCGATGTACCTGATCGCGCCCGAGGTAGCCGAGCGTGTCGTGCATCCAGCCCATATTCCATTTCAGGGTGAAGCCCAGCCCGCCGACCTCCGTGGACCGGGTGACCCCCGGCCAGGTGGTGGACTCCTCGGCGATGGTCACCACGCCGGGATGATCGGCGTGGACGGCGGCGTTCAGTTCGCGCAGGAAGGCGACGGCCTCCAGATTCTCCCGGCCGCCGTGCACATTCGGCTGCCAGCCGCCGGGCGGACGCGAATAGTCCAGATACAGCATCGAGGCGACGGCGTCGACGCGCAGCCCGTCGATATGGAACTCCTCGAGCCAGAACCGCGCGTTCGCGACCAGGAAGTTGCGCACCTCGTTCCGCCCGTAGTCGAAAATGTAAGTGCCCCATTCCAATTGCTCGCCGCGACGGGGATCGGGGTGTTCGTAGAGGGCGCTGCCGTCGAAGCGGGCCAGAGCCCATTCGTCGCGTGGAAAGTGGCCGGGCACCCAGTCGAGGACGACGCCGATGCCGTGGGCATGCAGGTGGTCGACGAACGCGCGGAAATCGTCGGGGGAGCCGAAGCGGGCGGTCGGCGCGTAGTAGGAGGTGACCTGGTACCCCCAGGAGCCGCCGAAGGGGTGTTCCGCGACGGGTAGCAGTTCGACGTGGGTGAATCCTTGTGCCCGAACGTATTCCGCGAGCTGTTCGGCGGCGGTGCGATAGTCGAGTCCGGGCCGCCACGAGCCGAGATGAACCTCGTAGATGCTCATCGGCTCGCGAGTGGGGTCGCGCCGGGCGCGGGCGGCACACCAGTCCTGATCCGACCACCGGTAGGTGGTGTCGGCGACGACCGACGCCGTCGCGGGCGGGGTTTCGGCGGTGAAGGCCAAGGGGTCGGCGTGGTCGACGGTCCGCCCGTCGGCGCCGTGAACGCGATATTTGTATCGGGTGCCCGCCGCCACGCCGGGGACGAACACCTCCCACACCCCCGACGACCCGAGCCGGCGCATCGGCGTACTCGTTCCACTCCAGCTGTCGAAATCGCCGAAGACGGTGACACCGCGCGCATTCGGCGCCCAGACCGCGAACGAGGTGCCGGAGACCTCGCCGTCGAGGGTGGTGTAGCGGCGCGGATGGGCGCCGAGTACCTCCCAGAGCCGTCGATGCCGTCCCTCGCCGAGCAGGTGCAGATCGAGCTCGCCGACGGTCGGCAGGAAGCGATATCCGTCGGCGGTGAGTACGGTCCGGCTGCCCGGATACGATACGACCAGGCGGTAGTCCCACAGATCCGGGAACCCGACCACGCCCTCGAAGACGCCGTGGCCGATGTGGTGCAGCGGATGATCGACGCCGCCGATGCGGGCCGACACCGAATCGGCATGGGGCCGAAGGGTTCTGATCACCGTTCCGTCCGGATGTGGATGCGCGCCGAGGACCGTGTGCGGATCGCTGTGGGTACCGGCGGCCAGCAGCATCAGATCGCGCCGATTCATCGGCGCGGCCGCCGGGCGGTGGTCCGGCCTCCGGTCACCGGAATGTCCTGCGGAAGGCCAATTCGGTGCGCGTGGCCGCGGAAACCGCGGGGAGCGCGAGGATGTGGGCCGGGGCACGCACGGGATCCAGCCGCACGTAATTGGTTTGCGCCCAGTGGTATTCCTCGCCGCTGATCTCGTCGTGCACAGTCGGGCGATCGTGCCATTCCCGCCCGATGGCCGGCATGTCGAGCGAGATCATCCCGTCCTCGGCGCCGAACGGATTGAGGTTGACCACGACCAGCACCGCGTCTCCGGAGCCCGGATCGACCTTCGAATACGCCAGCAGCGCCTCGTTGTCGACGTGGTGAAAGGTGATGCAGCGCACCTGTTGTAGCGCCGGATGTGCGCGGCGGATCTCGTTCAGCCGGGTGATGAACGGTTCCAGCGATTCACCGCGCGCCGCGGCCTCGGCGAATCGGCGCGGACGGAGCTGGTATTTCTCCGAATCGAGATATTCCTCGCTGCCGGGTCGCACGGCCTGATGTTCGAAAAGTTCGAAGCCGGAATACATTCCCCAGCTCGGCCCCAGCGTGGCCGCGAGGGCGGCGCGTACGGCGAACATGCCGGGACCGCCGTGCTGCAGGCTCTCGTGCAGGATGTCGGGAGTGTTGACGAACAGGTTGGGCCGGGCCTCGTCGGCCTTGGCGGCGAGTTCGCGACCGAATTCGGCCAGTTCGTAGGCGCCGGTGCGCCAGGTGAAATACGTATAGGACTGGGAGAATCCGCGCCGGGCCAAGCCGTACAGGCGGGCCGGGCGGGTGAACGCCTCGGACAGGAAGATCACGTCGGGATCGGTCCGGCGTACCTGCGCGATCAGCCATTCCCAGAAGTCGGCCGGTTTGGTGTGTGGATTGTCGACCCGGAAAATCTTGACGCCCAAAGCGATCCAGTACCGCACGACACCCAGGACGGCGGCATACAGCCCGTCCGGATCGTTGTCGAAATCCAGCGGGTAGATGTCCTGATATTTCTTCGGCGGATTCTCCGCGAACGCGATGGTGCCGTCGGGCAGGGTGGTGAACCATTCCGGATGGCTGCGCACCCACGGATGATCGGGGGCGCACTGCAGCGCCAGATCCAATGCCACCTCCAGACCGAGTTCGCCTGCGGCACGGACGAATTCGGCGAAGTCCGCCTCGGTCCCCAGAAGCGGGTGGACGGCGTCGTGGCCGCCCTCGGCCGATCCGATCGCCCACGGGGAGCCGAAGTCGTCGGGCTCGCACGTCAGAGAGTTGTTGGGGCCCTTGCGGTTCACCGTGCCGATCGGGTGGATCGGCGGCAGGTAGACGACGTCGAAACCCATGGCAGCGATGCGTGGCAGTTCCTTCGTCGCGGTGGCGAAGGTGCCGTGCACCGGATTGCCGTCGGCGTCCCAGCCGCCGGTGGAGCGGGGGAAGAATTCGTACCACGAGCCGACCAGCGCGCGTCGCCGCTCGACCAGCACGGTGTGAGCCGGACCGCGGGTCACCAGGTCGCGCAGCGGCGTCTCGCGCAGGATCTCGGCCACCTCGGCGCCGAAGGCGGGCGCCACCCGCACCGGCAGTTGCGCATCGCTGCGCAGCGCGGCCGCGGCGGCGCGCAGTTTCTCCCACTGGCGTTTCGGGACCGCTTGGGCGGCCCGTTCGAACAGCCGGGCGCCGATCTCGAGATCGTTGGCCAGATCCGCCGCGCTCTGGCCGACGGCGAGTTTCGCCTCGACCGCGGCCCGCCAGCCGGTGATCGGATCACCCCAGCCTTCCACGCGAAAGGTCCACAGCCCCGGCGTATTCGGGGTGAACACCGCATTGAAGACATCGGGTTCGAACTCGGGGGCCATCCGGATCCGCTGGGTGCGGCCGCCGCCAGGTCCGCGCACGGCCAGGGTGGCGGCCACCGCGTCGTGACCCTCGCGCCACACCACGGCCCGCACCGGGACCACCTCGCCGACCACGGCCTTGGCCGGATATCCGCCCGCGACGGCCGGGGCGGTGTCATCGATGGCGATGCGACCGGTCACGGCACCAACCGTACCGGTAGTCCTGGGGCGACCACGAACACGCGCGACGTGGGCCTGCGCGATTGCGGGCCGGAGGGGCCCGTGGCAGACTTTCCGGGGCGTTGGTTCCGTTTCTGGTGGACGCCGGTGCGGGGCGAACGGCCGGCGCGAACGAATTCGCCGGGAGAGCCGAGAGAAAGGGAATCTCGCATGACAGCAGTGCAGGGGCAGACCGTGGAGATCGCGACGCCCGACGGTGTCGCCGACGCGTACGTCACCTACCCCGCGGCCGGCGGGAGATACCCCGGTGTGCTGCTGTACATGGACGCGTTCGGACTGCGGCCGAGTCTGCGCGCACTGGCCGACGACTTCGCCGCCGCCGGATACACCGTGCTGGTCCCCAACGTCTTCTACCGGCACGGCCGGGCGCCACTGCTCGAGCTGCCGGATTTCATCGACCCGCAGCAGCGTCCGGACCTGTTCGCCACGATCGTCCCGATGCTGCGGGAGCTCACCCCGGATCTCGTGGTCCGCGATGCCGGCGCCTATCTGGACTGGCTCACCGCGTTCGAGCGCACGGCCCACGGACCGATCGCCACCGCCGGCTACTGCATGGGTGGCCGGTTGGCGGTGTACACGGCCGGCGCGTTCGGTGACCGGATCGCGGCCGCGGCCGGCTTCCACACCGGCGGATTGGTGGTCGACGGTCCCGACAGCCCGCATCTGGCCGTCGAGAATGCCTCGGCGGAGATGTATTTCGGCCATGCCGACCAGGACCGCTCGCTGACGCCGGAACAGATCGAGACGTTCGACAAGGCTCTCGACGCGGCCGGAGTGCGCTACCGCACCGAGGTCTACCCCGGCGCGCACCACGGTTACACCCAGACCGACACCGCGGCCTACGACCGCGAAGCCGACGAGCGGCACCGGCGCGAACTGCTGGCCCTGCTCGATCGGACGCTGCGGGGATAAAGGCTTTCGCAGCAGGTCAGCGCGCTGGCTCGGCCTCAGCGGGCGAGGGAAGGGCCGGTGCCGCCGTGTAGGGTCTACCCGGTGAAGGCATTGCGTCGTTTCACCGTCCGTGCCCATCTGCCGCAGCGGCTGGCCGCCCTCGGTGAGCTGGCCGCCAATCTGCGGTGGTCATGGCACGGGCCTACTCAGGATGTGTTCGCGCAGCTGGATCCCGAGTTGTGGGTGCGGGTCGGGCGCGATCCGGTGCGGATGCTCGGCGAGGTGGACGCCGACCGGCTCGACGAGTGGGCCGCCGACCCCGACTATCAGGCGGCCGTCGACGCCGCGGAGGCCGACCTGCGGGACTATCTGACCAGACCCCGCTGGTTCGGCGAACATATCGCCGCGGAGCCGGAAAGCCCGGCGCCGCGCGGTATCGCCTACTTCTCCATGGAATTCGGTGTGACCGAGGTACTGCCGAATTATTCGGGCGGGCTGGGGATTCTGGCCGGGGACCATCTCAAGGCGGCCTCGGATCTGGGGTTGCCGCTGATCGGCGTCGGCCTGCTGTATCGGTCCGGCTATTTCCGGCAGTCGCTCACCGCCGACGGCTGGCAGGCCGAACGCTATCCCGACCTCGATCCGCAAGGCCTGCCGCTGCGGCTGCTGGCCGAGGAGGGCGCCCCGGTGCTCGTCCACGTGCCGATGCCCGAGAGCCGGGTACTGCGCGCACGGGTGTGGATCGCTCAGGTGGGCCGAATTCCGTTGCTGCTGCTCGATTCCGATATCGGCGACAACGATCCGGAACTGCGCGCGGTGACCGACCGGCTCTACGGTGGCGACCAGGACCACCGCATCAAACAGGAGATTCTGGCCGGAATCGGCGGCGTGCGCGCGGTCCGCGCCTACACCCGGGCTCGTGGACTGCCGGATCCCGACGTGTGGCATATGAACGAGGGGCACGCGGGATTCCTCGGGATCGAGCGGATCCGCGAATATATGGCGGGCGGAATGGATTTCGACTCCGCGCTCGTCGCGGTCCGGGCCGCGACCGTCTTCACCACGCATACTCCGGTGCCGGCGGGCATCGATCGGTTCGCCGCCGGATTGGTCCGCCGTTACTTCGGCGGCGCCCACGGTGAACGGGAATCGCCACTGCTGCCGGGGATTTCGGTGGATCGGATCCTGGCGCTCGGACGTGAGGCCGATCCTTCGGTGTTCAACATGGCCCACCTCGGTTTACGACTCGCCCAGCGCGCCAACGGTGTTTCGCGATTGCACGGTGAGGTCAGCCGCGACATGTTCGCGCCGCTGTGGCCCGGATTCGACGCGGCCGAGGTGCCGATCGGTTCGGTGACCAACGGTGTGCACGCCCCGACCTGGGCGGCTCGCGAATGGATCGACAAGGCGCGCGACCTCGTTGGCCCCGAACTCGTTGCCGAGGCACGCGGCTGGGAACAGCTGCGGTCCGTGGATCTGCACGAACTGTGGGAGACCCGGGCGACGCTGCGCGCGGTACTTGTCGCCGAGGTCCGTCGCCGGGTGCGGGAATCGTGGCTCGAACGCGGCGCGGCGCCGGCCGAATTGGGTTGGGTGGACGGGGTTTTCGATCCCGGTGTGTTGACCGTCGGCTTCGCCCGGCGGGTGCCCACCTACAAGCGGCTGACACTGATGCTGCGCGATCCGGACCGGCTGCGCGCGCTGCTGCTCGATCCGGAGCGACCGCTGCAACTGGTGGTCGCCGGTAAGAGCCATCCCGCCGACGACGGGGGGAAGGCGCTGATCCAGCAGGTGGTGCGGTTCGCCGACGATCCGGCGGTGCGGCACCGCATCGTGTTCCTGCCCGATTACGACATGTCGATGGCCCGCTACCTGTACTGGGGTTGCGATGTGTGGTTGAACAATCCGCTGCGTCCGCTGGAGGCCTGCGGGACGTCCGGGATGAAGGCCGCACTCAACGGCGGGCTCAATCTCTCCATCCGCGACGGCTGGTGGGACGAGATGTACGACGGCGACAACGGCTGGGCCATCCCGACCGCCGACGGCGTCCGCGACGAGCACCGGCGCGACGATCTGGAGGCGGCCGCGCTGTACGAGATGTTGCAGCGCTCGGTGCTGCCGCGGTTCTACGAGCGCGACGAATCCGGCCTGCCGGTGCGCTGGATGGAAATGGTGCGCCATACGCTGCGCACCCTCGGTCCGAAGGTGCTCGCCTCGCGCATGGTCCGCGACTACACCACCGGCTACTACCTCCCGGCCGCCGGTTCCTATGCGGCGGTCGCGACCGGCGACTTCGCCGGGGCGCGGGCACTGGCCGAATACCGCCGCCGCCTCGAGGGAGTGTGGTCGCAGGTGAAGGTCCTTCAGGTCGACAGCTCCGGCCTGCCCGATATTCCGGTGATCGGCGCGGAACTGTCGTTGCGGGCCCGCATCGATCTGGCCGGTCTGTCCACCGGCGACGTCGTGGTGCAGGCGGTTCTGGGCCGGGTCGGTTCCGACGACGAGCTGACCGACACGGAGGTCGTCGACATGGACCACCTCTCCACCGATGCCGGCACCGAGCAGTACGTGGTCACCACGCCGGTGCCGCATTCCGGTGCCGTCGGTTATACCGTCCGCGTGCTGCCCCGACACCCCCTGCTGTCGGGCCCGGCGGAACTCGGACTGGTCGCCGCGGCGCGACCGTAGGCCGTCTGGTCAGCGGGAATATCGGGGAGCGTGATTTGCCACATGTTCGCCGATCTGAATGGCACCGAACGGCCGGAGACCGATACGGTGCCCTCGGCACAGTCGGATCGGTCCGGGGCGAGGGTGGAGAGCAGCAGATGAGCAGTGTCGACGTCCTGTCGCGGTCCAAGGGACGCCTCGATTCGTACTTCGGAATCACCCGGCTCGGATCGACCATGAAGCGCGAGCTCATGGCGGGAACCGTCACCTTCCTGGCGATGTCCTATGTGCTCGCGGTCAACCCGGCGGTTCTCGGCGACCACGGTCAGCTCGGATCGCGCGGTATTCCGACCCAGGCGGTATTCACCGCGACGGCGGTGGCCGCGGTGGTGGGCACGCTGGTGATGGGGGTGTGGGCGCGCTACCCGATCGCGCTTGCTCCCGGGATGGGGTTGAACGCCTTCTTCGCCTATTCGGTCGTGCTGGGGATGGGTATCGACTGGCAGGTGGCACTGTCGGGCACGCTGCTGTCGGGCATCATCTTCTTCATCCTCGCGGTGACCAAGATCCGCGAGAAGATCATCGACGCGATTCCGCTGCAACTGAAGCTGGCCGTCGGCGCGGGGATCGGCATGTTCGTCGCCTTCCTCGGTCTCAAGAACGCCGGGATCGTGGTCTCCGATCCGGCGACCTTCGTCCACCTGGGTGACTTCACCAAGGGGACCACACTGCTCGCTCTGTTCGGGCTGCTGGTGACGGTCGTCTTCCTGGTGCTCGGCTGGCACGGCGCCGTGCTGTACGGCATCGTCTCCACGACGGTCGTCGGCATCGTCAGCGGGCTCGTGCATCTGCCGCATCAGGTGGTGGCGCTGCCGCACGGGCTGGACCAGACCTTCGGCCAGGCCATCGTGAATCTGCCGCACGCGTTTACCGGCCAGATGGCGATCGTCGTGCTGACCATGCTCTTCGTCGACTTCTTCGACGCCTCGGGCACCCTGATCGGCATCGCCAACCAAGCCGGACTGCTCGGGCCCGACGGGAAACTGCCGCGCGCCGCGCAGGCGCTGGCCGCCGATTCGATCGGCACCGCCGCGGGCGCGATCATCGGCACGTCGACCACCACCGCCTACGTCGAGTCCACGGCCGGCGTCAGCGCGGGCGGGCGAACCGGGCTCACCGCCGTCTCGACCGCCGGCTGGTTCCTGGCCGCGATGTTCTTCTTCCCGATCTTCGCGGTGGTCGCCGATGTCCCCGCGGTGACGGCGCCGGCGCTGATCGTGGTGGGTGTGTTGATGTCGCGGGCGCTCGGCGACATCGATTGGGGCAAGCTCGAATACGCGATCCCGGCGTTCATCACCGTGATCATGATGCCGCTGACCTATTCGATCGCCAACGGGATCGCGATGGGGCTGACCTTCTATCCCGTCGTCATGGTCGCGCGGCGGCGCGGGCGTGAGGTGCACCCGGTGATGTGGGTGCTGATGGCGGTATTCCTCGCGTACTTCTTTTTCCTCGCCGACTGAACGGAATAAGTGGTGAACCGGGTCCGGTTGGTCAGCGTGTATCAATCGGACCGCGGTCCGTTTTGCTTTCGTCAACTAACGAGATGAGGACTTCGACGATGACCGCCAATGCCGAACCCCGGACCGCCGCCCGCCCGCTGGAATTCCGGACCGCGGCCGATCCGGCCGCCGCCGATATCGGCCTCCTGCTGTTGCGGCTGGTCTTCGGCGGCCTGCTCTTCGTGCACGGCACTCAGAAGCTCTTCGGCTGGTTCAATGGCCCCGGCCTGTCCGCGACCGCCGCCGGATTCCAGCACATGGACTACGACCCCGGAAAATTCTTCGCCACGCTCGCCGGATTGTGCGAGGCGGTCGGCGGCGGTCTGCTGTTCCTCGGGCTGGTGACGCCCCTGGCTGCCGCGATCGTGCTCGGCACCATGATCAACGCGATGCACGTGACCTGGCCGCACGGGCTCGAGGGATACGAGTCCGCGCTGTTGTTCGCGACGGTCGCGGTGGCGCTGGGCTTCACCGGCCCGGGCCGCTTCTCGGTCGATCACGGGCGGCCGTGGCAGCGGCACGGCATCGTGTGGGGAGTCGGCGCGGTCGTGATCGGTGTAGTGGCCGCGGTGATCACGCTGCTGGTGAAGTAGGTTCGCGGGCCGGGCGATATGAGTGTCCCCACGTCGCGTGCAGGGTTCGCGACGCGGGGACCTCGGATACTCCGATGTGGGAATTGGGGTGCACCGGAAGTATCGCCCGCCAACTTACTTCCGAACGGAAGTAGTTTCCCAGGCAATGTGGCAGGTGTCACAGAACGGTTCGGTTCAGTTCTCGGCGGCCACGGCCGGATCGGGGGCCGTCGCGGTCAATCGCCGCAGCGCCTTGGCGACGACCTCGGGGTCGGAGGTCTCCCAGTACGGGGGCAGGGAGGCGCGCAGATATCCGCCGTAGCGGGCCGTCACCAGGCGCGGATCCAGAATCGCCACCACGCCACGGTCGTGCACGCTGCGCAGCAGCCGCCCGGTGCCCTGGGCCAGCAGCAGGGCGGCGTGGTTGGCCGCGATGGTCAGGAAGCCGTTGCCGCCGCGCGCCTGCACGGCCTGCTGCCGGGCGACCAGCAGCGGATCGTCGGGCCGGGGGAACGGAATGCGGTCGAGAATGACCAGGCTCAGCGACGGTCCGGGAACGTCCACGCCCTGCCACAGCGAGAGCGTGCCGAACAACGAGGTCGCGGGATCTTCGGCGAAGCGCCGGACCAGGGTGCCGGTGGCGTCCTCGCCCTGGCACAGGATCGGCGTGTCCAGGCGTTCGCGCAGGATTTCGCTGGCGGCCTTGGCGGCGCGCATCGAGGAGAACAGACCCAGCGTGCGCCCGCCGGCCGCCTCGATCAGCCGCTCGATCTCGTCCAGATAGGCCGGGGCCAGGCCGTCGCGGCCGGGAGCCGGAAGATGTTTGGCGACATAGAGGATGCCGGATTTCGCGTGATCGAACGGCGAGCCCACATCCAAGGAGTTCCAGCGCATGGCCGAGATGTCGGCGGGAGCTTCGGCTCCGTTCGCCATCGCCGGGTCGATGCGGCGGCTGCCCTGAGCCGCGCGGTCGGCGCCGGGGACGTCGGTCCCGGCGCGATCGGGCGTCTGCGGGGGCAGCCCCCACGTGACGGCCAACCCGTCGAAGGAACCGCCGACCTGCAGGGTGGCCGAGGTGAGAACGACCGTGGCGGTGCCGAACAACCGGCTGCGCAGCAACCCGCCCACCGAGAGCGGGGCCATGTGCAGCGTGCGCCGGGCGACGCCGCGCACCTCGTCCACGGCCAGCCACAGCACATCGCGGCGGGCCGCCGGATCGGGTTCCTCGAATGCCGTCAGCGCGCGCACGGCGGTATCGTGCACCTCCTCGACCGCGGCCACCGCCATGTTGCGGGCGGCGGCGGCCTCCGGATCGCCCTGTGGCGCACCGGAACCGGGAGGCGCGAGGGCGGTGCGGACGGTCCAGGCGGCATCGCGCAGCAGAGCCAGCACCTGATCGCCGCCGGCGGGGAGTTCGTCCCAGCGGCCCGGCGGCAGATCCTCGAGCAGTTCGTGCCATGCCTCCGCCGCACCCTCGAGCCGGTCGAGGTCGCCCTCGTCGACGAGTTTGGTGCAGCGCTTGGCCGCCGCCGTGATGGTCGCGGTGGACAGTTCCGCGGTCGCCACCCCGGTGACCCGGTCCACCAGTTCGTGCGCCTCGTCGATGACGACCACATCGTGTTCGGGCAGCACCTGGATTCCGCTGATGGCATCGATGGCCAGCAGCGCATGGTTGGTGACCACCACATCGGCCTGCCCGGATTCCGCGCGGGCGCGCTCGGCGAAGCAGTCGGTGCCGAACGGGCAGCGCGATTTGCCCAGGCATTCTCGCGCCGACACGCTGACCTGGCGCCAGGCCCGGTCGCTGACGCCGGGGACCAGTTCGTCGCGGTCGCCGGTCTCGGTATCGGAGGCCCAGTCGTTGAGGCGCTGCACCTCGCGCCCGAGCCGGGAGATCGCGAAGGCGTCGAACAGTTCGGTCTCCGGCGGTTCGTCCGGGATCGCGCTGTTGATCTTGTGCAGACACAGATAGTTGTTGCGGCCCTTGAGGATCGCGAACCGGGCGCGCCGACCCAGTGGTTTCTCCAGCGCCTGTGCCAGCCGCGGCAGATCGCGGTCGACCAACTGCCGCTGCAGCGCGATGGTGGCGGTGGACACCACGACCGTCCGCCCGCTCTGCACCGCGTGCCGCAGACTCGGCACCAGATAGGCCAGCGACTTACCGGTGCCGGTTCCGGCCTGGACGGCCAGGTGTTCCTTGGTGTCGATGGAGTGTGCGACCGCGGCCGACATGGTCTGCTGGCCGGTACGCGCCGTACCGCCGAGTGCTTCCACGGCGGTCGCCAGCAAAGTCGGTACGGGCGGGAGTTCGGGCACCCAGGAAGACTAGCGCCCCCCGCCGACAACCGGCCCGACCGGCGGCGGTCGCCGGTGGTTGCCCGCGCTCGTCCGAGCGGAGTTGTGCACAGGCCCGCGGTTCTACACAGGGCGCTTCGCGGTGACGCCCGATCCAATGGCGGCGTCCGGGACGGCCAGTAGGGTTGGCGGTAATCCGCATCAGGGGCTGCGGTACGGGGAAGGAGACGCGCGTGGAGCCGGATTACCGCACCTGGATCGCCGGGGGATCGCACCTCGAGCTGAGTGGCCACCGGATCTTCCACCGGCAGGACGGCCCGATCGACGGGCGGCCGGTGACGCTGCTGCACGGATATCCGACGTCCTCGCACGATTGGGTCTCGATCCTGCCCGCCCTCACCGAATCCGGCTGCCGGGTAACGACTCTGGATTTCCTCGGCTTCGGCGCCAGCGACAAACCGCGCGGGCACGACTATCGGATGACCGAACAGGCCACGCTGGTCGAACAGCTCTGGCAGCGGCTCGGCATCACCGGCACCGCGCTCGTGGCACACGATTACGGTGTCAGTGTGGCGCAGGAGTTGCTGGCCCGCGACAGTGCGCGGGTGCGGCGGATGGCCTGGCTCAACGGCGGCCTGTACCCGGACCTGTACCGGCCCTTGCCGATTCAGCATCTGATGACCACCCCGATCGGCAAGATACTGAATCCGCTCATGTCGGAGACGACCTTCCGGATGACGTTGCGCCACATCCTCGGGCGCCCGGTCTCCGATGCCGATCTGCACCAGATGTGGCTGGCGATGACCGACGGCGGCGGTAAGCGCGTGCAATGGGCGCTCAATCGCTACCACGCCGAGCGCCGGGCCAATGCGTCACGCTGGCAGCAGGCGCTCGAAAGTTATTCCGGGCCAGTGCTTTTCGTGTGGGGCCCGGCCGATCCGATCAGCGGTGGGCATCTGCTGCCGCGGCTGCGGGAACGGCTGCCGCAGGCCCGGTTCGAGGTACTGGACGCGGCGCCCGCGACGGGTCACTACCCGCAGGTCGAGAACCCAGGGCCGGTAGCCGCGGCACTCGTGGAATTCCTGGCCGCGGAGTCCTAGCCGATCTCGCGGTTAGGTATTCGTGGGCAGGCTGCCCGCCAACTCCACTCCGGCGGCGCGCAGACCGTCCAGCGCGGTGGCGGTCGTCTCCGGCGACACCGCCGCGGTGAGGTTCAGCAGTACCCGGGTGGTCAGACCCGCCGCGCGGGCATCGGCGGCGGTGGCGCGGACGCAGTGGTCGGTGGCGATACCGCAGATGTCCACGGCGTCGACGCCCTTGTCCCGCAACCATGTCGCGAGTTCGACCGCATCGTCGGTCGAACCCTCGAATCCGGAATAGGCAGCGCTGTAGGCGCCCTTGGAGAACACCGCGTCGAGAGTGGAGGTGTCGAGATTCGGATGGAAATCCGCACCCGGCGTGCCGGCGCGGCAGTGTGGCGGCCAACTGTCCACGTAATCGGGACGATCGGAGAAATGGGCACCGGGATCGATGTGGAAGTCCCGGGTCGCGGCAATCGCGGCATAGTCGCCGCGGTGTGCGGCCAGATAGTCGCTGATCTGCCGGGCCACCGCGGCGCCGCCGGCGACGGCCAGGGAGCCGCCCTCGCAGAAATCGTTCTGCACATCGACGACGATGAGCGCTCTACCCATCTCCCGCACCTCGTTTCGCCGGTTGCCCCACGTTCATTGTAGGAAGGTGGTCGGAACGGCCGGTTCGCCCGCGGAGAGCTTCAAGCCCTCCCAGGGCAAACTGACCAGACCGCGGGCGACCAAATCCCGGCTGTGCGCCAGATCCGGTGCGTCGGCCGCCGGCTCACCCTTGCGAATCAGCGGAACCAGCAGATCCCGCACGTCGTAACCGTTGCCGGTGGGGCGTTGCGCGGTGGCCGGATACACGATCTCCTCGACGATGGTGCCGGTATCGCGGGACAGTCGCACCGCGCGCTTGGTGCCGCCTCGCGACTGTTTGTGGCTACTGCGCTTGGCCACCGGTACGCCCTCGACCTCCACCAGTTTGTAGACCATTCCGGCGGTCGGCGCGCCCGACCCGGTGACCAGGGAGGTGCCCACGCCGTACACGTCGACAGGTTCGGCGCGCAGTGCGGCGATCGCGTATTCGTCCAGATCGCCGGACACCACGATGCGGGTTTTCTTCGCGCCGAGGGCGTCGAGCTGGTCGCGCACCTGCCGCGCCAGGACGCCCAGGTCGCCGGAATCGATTCGCACACCGCCCAATTCGGGCCCGGCGACCTCGATGGCGCGGGCCACCCCGGCGGTGATGTCGAAGGTATCCACCAGCAGTGTGGTGCCGATGCCGAGCGCGTCGACCTGACTGCGGAAGGCCGCCGCCTCGTGCTGCCCGTCCGGGCCGCTGTGCAGCAGCGTGAAGGCGTGCGCGCTGGTGCCGGCGCCGGGAATGCCGTAGCGCCGCACCGCCTCCAGATTCGAGGTGGCGTCGAATCCGGCGAGATACGCGGCGCGGGCACAGGCGGGAGCGGCCAGTTCGTGGGTGCGGCGCGAACCCATCTCGATCATCCGGCGGCCCGCGGCCGCGCTGACCATCCGTGCCGCCGCGGCGGCGATCGCGCTGTCGTGGTTGAGGATCGACAGGATCAGCGTTTCCAGCATCACGCACTCGGCGAAACTGCCGCGCACCGACAGGATGGGGGAGCCGGGGAAGTAGAGATCACCTTCCAGATAGCCGTCGATGTCGCCGGTGAACCGGAAATCGCGCAGCCACTCCAGCGTTCGCGCCTCCAGGAATCGCGCCGCGACAGCGAGTTCGGCTTCGCCGAAGCGGAAGTCCCGCAACGCGGTGAGCAACCGGTCGGTACCCGCGACGACGCCATATCGGCGACCGTGTGGCAACCGGCGAGCGAATACCTCGAAGGTGCATTGCCGCTGTGCCGAACCGTCGGCCAGGGCGGCCGCGAGCATGGTCAGCTCGTACTGGTCGGTCAGCAGGGCGGTGCTCGCGGCGGCGGCCGAAGTGTCCACGCGGCCACTGTAGACATACCGGACGCGCGGCGGGCGCCGCGGTGCGCGCGACGTCGCGGAGGGCCTTCCGGAGGTGCTCGGCGCGGGTGTTGTTTATCCGGAGCCGCGTCGTACTCTGAGGGTATGGGTCTGTGCATGAGAGACGCCGTCCGGATCGCCGCCGGTCCGGCCGGCGCGAACCAGGCAGCGGCGCGAGCGACGGGCCCGCAGGACACGGCGGGGCGGGGACGGTCGTGGGCGGGGCGAGACACCCGCGTAGGCGTCGTGGCCGGACGGTTGTCGGCGGCTCAGGCCACACCGGAGACCGTCGAGGTCACCGAGATCCTGGAGGCCGAGGACCGGCCGTGGGTCACGGTGGTCTGGGACGATCCGGTGAACCTGATGCACTACGTCACCTACATCTTCCAAAAGCTGTTCGGTTACAGCAAAGCCAAAGCAACCGAGCTGATGCTGCAGGTACACAACGAGGGCAAGGCGGTGGTGTCGTCGGGATCCCGGGACAGGATGGAGCACGACGTCCAGCGTCTGCACGCCGCCGGGCTCTGGGCGACCATGCAACGTGACCAGTGACCGCGACGGCTACGGTAGCCCCGTGCGCAAGTGGAGCAGGAAGAACTCGCTGAGCGGGCTCAAGCTGCGGTCGGAGATGGACCCCCGGGAGGCGGACGTCCTGCGTTCGCTGGTGGGGGCGGTAACCGGACTGCTCACCGATCGGGCCCGATCCACCCCCGAGGACGATCTCGCGGAGCTGACCGGACTTCGCACCGGCAACAGCGTTCCCCCGGACGATCCGCGACTGGCGCGGCTGCTGCCCGACTTCCATCGCAAGGAACCCGGTTCTCCGGACGCCGACCGCGCCGATCTCAACAGCGCCCTGCGCAGTCTGCACGAACCCGAGATCATCGACGCGAAGGTGGCCGCCGGCACGGTGGTCCTGGAAACCCTGCCCGAGCGCGGCGGCAAGATCGTGCTCACCCCCGAACAGGCCGACGCCTGGCTGAACGCCCTCAACGACGTGCGGCTGGCACTGGGCACCGCACTGGGCATCGACGCCGACACGCCCGACCAGCTCGATCCCGACGATCCGCGCGCCCCGCACCTGGACGTCTACCACTGGCTCACCTGGATGCAGGATTCGCTGCTGCACGCCCTCGCTCCCTGACTCCGCGCGCGCTCGCGCAGGCCCACCTCTGCAGGAGGACATGTGACTTCGGTGCCGGGACCTCGGGATTCGATCACCGATGTGGCGGGTGTGCTCGTCGGCCACCACCACGAACTCGATCCGGACGCGACGCTCGGCTCCGGCGCCGCGACCGGCTGCACCGTGGTGCGCGTGCCGGGCGGAGCCACCGCGTCGGTCGATATGCGGGGCGGGGGACCGGGCACCCGTGAGACCGATCTGCTCGATCCCGGACAGACGGTGCGGCAGGTGAACGCGGTGCTGCTCACCGGCGGCAGCGCCTACGGGCTGGCGGCCGCCGACGGGGTGATGCGCCGGCTGGAGGAGGACGGCGAGGGCATTCCGATGGATCCGGCCGATCCCTCGCGGGTGGTGCCGATCGTTCCCGGCGCGGTGATCTTCGATCTCCCGGTGGGAGCGTGGGATATCCGTCCGACCCCGGAATTCGGTTATCGCGCAACGCGATCGGCGAGCGAGACTTTCGAGCGTGGCAGTGTGGGGGCCGGCGTCGGTGCGCGGGCCGGTTCCATCAAGGGCGGAATCGGTACGGCCAGTGTGCGTTTCACCGCGGGACCGGCCGCCGGCCACACCGTCGGGGCGCTGGTGGTCGCCAATCCGGTGGGTTCGGTATTCGATCCGCGTACCGGCCTGCCGTGGGGTGCGGGTACCGACGGACCGGAGCATTTCGGTCTGGCACCGGCCACCGCCGAAGCCCTGGCCCGTGCCAATGCGCTGCCGGTGAAGGGGACGGTGCTCAACACCACCATCGGTGTCGTCGCCACCGATGCCGCGCTGGATCCGGCGGGCTGTCGCCGGCTCGCGGTCACCGCGCACGACGGGCTGGCTCGGGCGATCCGGCCGGCCCATTCCCCGCTCGACGGCGACACGCTGTTCGCGCTGGCCACCGGCACGATCACCGCGGAGTCGAATATTCCACTGCCACCCGCGTTTCCGGCGGATCTGTTGCTGCTCGACGAACTGTGCACCGCGGCCGCGGTCTGTGTGGAGCGGGCGATCGTGGACGCGATCCTGCGGGCGAACCCGGTGGCCGGCATCCCGACCTACCGCGAGTTGTTCGGCTGAGTCCCGGCCTGCCCCGATCGAGGCATTCCGTGCCGTGTGATGCGCTATATCAGGCCCGCCCGTGCGGTGGGTGGGAATAGCCGAATATCCTCGGCCGTTGACGGCAGCGATACGACCCGCGCGGGCCGGGCGCGTCGCGGGCGTGAGCGGAAGGATTCGAACTGTGCTGGTGATCAGGGCCGATCTCGTGGATGCGATGGTGGCGCACGCCCGCGCCGATCATCCCGACGAGGCCTGCGGTGTGATCGCCGGCGCCGAGCGCTCCGACCGCCCCGAGCGTTTCGTGGCCATGGTCAACGCCGAGCGCTCGCCCACCTTCTACCGGTTCGACTCCGGCGAGCAGTTGCGGGTCTGGCGGGAGATGGACGACCGTGACGAGGAGCCGGTGGTGATCTACCACTCGCACACCGCCACGGAGGCCTATCCCAGCCGGACGGACATCTCGTACGCCTCCGAGCCCAACGCCCACTACGTGCTGGTGTCCACCCGCGACCCGCAGGAGCACGAACTGCGCAGCTACCGGATCCTCGACGGTGTGGTCACCGAGGAACCGGTCAAGATCGTGACCGAGTACCCCCCGGCCTGAGCCCGACGCGTCCGCGAACCAGGCGACCAGAAGAAACAGGAGCACCCATGTCGGTAACCGTGTCCATCCCGACCATCATGCGCACCCTCACCGGAGGTGAGAAGCGGGTCCAGGCGACCGGTTCCACCCTCGCCGAGGTGATCGGCGACCTCGAGGCCAACTACCCCGGACTCGAGCAGCGCCTGCTGTCCGACGGCAAGCTCAACCGCTACGTCAACATCTACGTCGACGACGAGGACGTGCGCTTCGCCGGTGGGCTGGAGGCCGAGGTTCCGGCCGACGGCTCGGTGACCATCCTGCCTGCCGTCGCCGGAGGCGGCCTGGACAGCACCGTCGCCGGCGGCGCGCTCGGCCGCTGATTTCCGTGGCACGCTACGAATCGCTGATCGAGACCCTCGGCAACACCCCGCTGGTGGGTCTGAAGACGCTGTCGCCCCGATGGGATGGTGACGACCACGTCCGGTTGTGGGCCAAACTGGAGGACCGCAACCCGACCGGGTCGATCAAGGACCGTCCGGCCCTGCGCATGATCGAGCAGGCCGAGACCGACGGCACGCTGCGGCCCGGCTGCACGATCCTGGAGCCGACCAGTGGCAACACCGGCATCTCGCTGGCCATGGCCGCCAAACTCAAGGGGTATCGCCTGGTCTGTGTGATGCCGGAGAACACCTCGGTCGAGCGGCGGCAGTTGCTGACCATGTTCGGCGCCGAGATCATCGACTCCCCGGCCGCCGGCGGCTCCAACCAGGCCGTCGCGAAGGCCAAGCAGATCGCCGCCGAACATCCCGACTGGGTGATGCTGTACCAGTACGGCAATCCGGCCAATGCCGATGCGCACTATCAGGGCACCGGCCCGGAGATACTGGCGGACCTGCCGGAGATCACCCACTTCGTCGCTGGGCTCGGCACCACCGGGACCCTGATGGGGACCGGCCGCTACCTGCGGGAGAACGTCGCGGAGATCGATATCGTGGCCGCCGAGCCGCGCTACGGCGAACTGGTCTACGGGCTGCGCAACATCGATGAGGGCTTCATTCCGGAACTCTACGACGAATCGGTGCTGACCTCGCGGTTCTCGGTGGGGCCCTACGACGCGGTACGGCGCACGCGGGAGCTGGTGCTGGAGGAAGGCATTTTCGCCGGTATCTCCACCGGCGCGATCCTGCACGCCGCCCTCGGGGTGGGCAACAAGGCGTTGCGCGCGGGTAAGCGGGCCGATATCGCGTTCGTGGTGGCCGACGGCGGCTGGAAATACCTGTCGACCGGCGCGTACGACGGCACGCTGGAGGAAGCCGAGGAACGTCTCGAAGGTCAGCTCTGGGCCTAGTGCTTCCGGCGGGCCGGTCGTCCCGCGGCCGAGTGCCGGTCCTCGCCGCAGCGGTACCGTTGAGGGCGAGCGACCGGACGGCCGGTCTCGCGAGGAGGTGATGGCGGTGGCCGAGCAGATGGGTCCGTCGTTCGACCCGGATCGGATTGCCGCGCTGCGGGCCGAACTGCAGAAGTCCGCGGGAACGCCCGCCGGTTCCGTACCGTCCGGTTCGCAGTTTCCGTCGCCCCGGCCCACCTCGTCGGCGTCGGCGTCGGAGCCCGGACGTACCGCCGCGCTGAAGTTGTTGTGGCAGCGGGCAATTGCGATGACGCTCACGTTCGTGGCGTTGTTGTACGCGGTCGAGGGCGTCGACACCGTCTCGCATCACGACCTCGACGGTGCGGGGGTGCGACCCCGGACGGCCGAGGGGCTGGAGGGCATCGTCTTCGCTCCCGTACTGCACGCGAACTGGGCGCATCTGATCGGCAACACCCTGCCGGTGATCGTGCTGGGCCTGCTGACGCTGCTCACCGGGATCGGTCGCGGACTGGCCGCCACCGCGATCGTCTGGGTCGTGGCGGGGGTCGGCACCTGGCTCACCGGGGCGAGTGGTTCGGTGCACATCGGCGCCTCGGTGCTGGTGTTCGGCTGGCTCACCTATCTGATCTCGCGCGGCCTGTTCACCCGCCACCTGTGGCAGATCCTCGTGGGTGTCGTCGTGGGGTTGGTGTACGGCTCGATTCTGTGGGGTGTGCTGCCCGGCCAGGCCGGAATCTCTTGGCAAGGACATCTTTTCGGTGCGTTGGGTGGACTGCTGGCCGGCTGGGTACTCTCATCGAATGAACGTCGTCATCGTCGCGAGGAGAGTGCCGGCCGCCTCGCATCGTCGGGGTGACTGCGGCACTCGGCCGGCGATTTGGGGGATCCCCAGTTGAGTGAGAATGCAGCGTGGCAGCATGGGGGAATGCGACTCACCGTCCTCGGGTGTTCGGGCAGTGTGTCCGGCCCGGATTCCCCTGCGTCGGGCTATTTGCTGACCGGTCCGGATATGACCCCCACCGTGATCGATTTCGGTCCCGGCGTGCTGGGCGCGTTGCAGCGCTACCTGGACCCTGGCGAGGTCGACATCTTCCTCACCCATCTGCACGCCGATCACTGCCTGGACCTGCCCGGATTGCTGGTGTGGCGGCGATATCACCCGAACCCGCCGACGGGGAAGGCCATCGTGCAGGGTCCCTCGGATTCGGCGCTGCGGATCGGTAACGCCTCGGCCGAGATCGGCGGCGAATGCGACGACTGGTCCGACGTGATCGATATGCGCCCCTGGCAGGAGGGCGCCGAGGTGCGTTTCGGTCCCGGCCATACGGTGGTCGCCCGCCGGATGTACCACCCGCCGGAGTCCTACGGCCTGCGCATCACCACCGCCGCCGGCCGCACCCTGGTCTACACCGGTGATACCGCCTTGTGCCCCGCGGTGTTCGAACTCGCGGAGGGCGCCGACGTGCTGCTCTCGGAGGCCTCGTGGACCCACGATCCGGCCAATCGCCCACCGGGCATTCACCTTTCGGGTACCGAGGCCGGAATGATCGCCGCCCGTGCGGGTGTCGGCGAACTGCTGCTCACCCACATTCCGCCGTGGACCTCGCGCGAGGACGTCATCGCGGAGGCCAAGGAGCAGTTCAGCGGTCCCGTGCACGCGGTCTCGCCGGGTGAGGTCATCGAAATCTGAGCACCCACCCCGCCGGGGCGGAGGCGTCGTACCCATCCCTTAGGCTGGCGTTGTGTCTAGACGAGCCGATGGCAGAGCGGACGACGAACTCCGCGAGGTAAGGATCACCCGGGGATTCACCACGCATCCGGCGGGTTCGGTACTGGTCGAATTCGGTCAGACGCGGGTGATGTGCACCGCGAGCGTCACCGAGGGGGTGCCCCCGTGGCGGCGTGATTCCGGATTGGGCTGGCTCACAGCCGAATACGCGATGCTACCGGCCGCCACCCACACCCGCAGCGGGCGCGAGTCGGTGAAGGGCAGGGTCGGCGGGCGCACCCAGGAGATCAGCCGTCTGGTCGGCCGGTCGCTGCGGGCGTGCATCGACCTGGCCGCGATCGGCGAGAACACCATCGCCCTCGACTGCGACGTCCTGCAGGCCGACGGCGGCACCCGCACCGCCGCGATCACCGGCGCCTACGTGGCGCTGACGGACGCGATCACCTACCTGGGCGCTGCCGGGCGCCTGGCCGACCCG
Source organism: Nocardia violaceofusca NBRC 14427 (assembly GCF_963869435.1). Taxonomy (NCBI): domain Bacteria; kingdom Bacillati; phylum Actinomycetota; class Actinomycetes; order Mycobacteriales; family Nocardiaceae; genus Nocardia; species Nocardia violaceofusca. The sequence goes on along the minus strand of NZ_CAWMPM010000022.1, from coordinate 223,052 downwards.
CAGCCGATCTCGTGCATGATCGCCGCGGTCAGCGTCGGCGTGGTCGACGGGCGGGTGCGCCTGGACCTGCCGTACGAGGAGGATTCGCGCGCCGAGGTCGATATGAACGTGGTCGCGACCGACACCGGCACCCTGGTCGAGATCCAGGGCACCGGCGAGGGCGCCACCTTCCCGCGCTCCACCCTGGACAAGCTGCTGGATTCGGCACTGGCCGGCTGCGAGCAGCTGTTCGAGGTGCAGAAGCAGGCGCTCGCGCTGCCGTATCCGGGGCAGCTGCCCGAGCCGGGCGAGAAGAGGAAGTAATGGCGCGCCGGGTACTGGTGGCCAGCCGCAACGCCAAGAAGCTCGGCGAATTGCGCCGCATCCTCGACGAGGCGGGAGTCGCGGGTCTCGAGATCGTCGGCCTGGACGAGGTGCCGCCGTTCCCGGAGGCCCCGGAAACGGGCGCGACCTTCGAGGAGAACGCTCTCGCCAAGGCGCGCGACGGCGCGGCGGCGACCGGATTGCCTTGTGTGGCAGACGATTCCGGCCTCGCCGTCGACGCCCTCAACGGTATGCCCGGCGTGCTGTCCGCGCGCTGGTCGGGCCGCCACGGTGACGATGCGGCGAACAACGACCTGCTGCTCGCCCAGCTGGGTGACGTCCCCGACGACCGCCGCGGCGCCCGCTTCGTCTCGGCCTGCGCCCTGGTCGCCGACGGCCGCGAGGTCGTCACGATCGGCGAATGGCCGGGCACGATCGCGCGAAAGCCGGTCGGCGACGGCGGTTTCGGCTACGACCCGCTGTTCGTCCCGGACGGCGGAACGGTCTCGGCGGCCCAGCTCACCCCGGCGGACAAGGACGCCGCATCACACCGCGGCCGGGCCTTGCGCGCCCTGCTACCCGCTTTGGCGCAACTCGCCGAGGGCTGAGAGCGGCGCCTTGGCGGCTCAGCTCAAGAATTCGGCGCGGATTTGCCGGGTGCGGTAGTGCTCGCAGACGAAGGACAGGAATGGGATGGTGCCGGCCAGGGCGGTGATCACCAGCGTGAGCGGCTTCCACCGCGTCTTGATGCCCAGGTCGATGGTGAACACCAGGTACAGCATGTAGAAGATGCCGTGGATCTGGCCGACGTAGAAGAGCCAGTGCGGCGCCTTGCTGCTGTCGTCGAGCAGCAGGTACTTGTACACCATCTCCGCGCACAACAACAGCAGCCAGACACCGGTGATGTAGGCGAGCACGCGGTAGCGGGTCAGCGCCGAGCGGATGCGGCCGGTGTCGCGGGCCGCGGGGGCCGGCGTGGCGGCCGGTGCCGGTGTGGTGGTGGCGGCCGGGGTGGTGGGGTGGTCGGCGCTCAACCGGCTCTCCTCTCGGTGTCGGGGCCGTCGAGCCCCACGGCGTGCATCCGCTCGCGCACATCCTGTGCGTGCAGATCGGCAAGATATTTGTTGTATTCGACCAGCACCGGGTCATCGTCGCGGGCGGCGGTCGGCCGTTCCGGCAGGATGCCGGCCGGGATCTCGCGCGGGGCAGCCCGTTCGATCCTCCGCCGGGCCGGGGTCGCGGATTCGGCCGGGCTCGATGGCTCGGTGGTCTCCGCTGCCTCGGTGTGCTGGGCGGCGGTATCGCGCTCGAGTCGCACGAATCGGAAGTAGGCGAAGACCACGAATCCGGCGAACAGCGGCCATTGCAGCGCGTAGCCGAGGTTCTGCGCGGTTCCGGACGAGGATTCGAACCGTCCCCACTGCCACCAGCCCAGCCCCAGGCAGGCCAGCGCGGCCACGACCACCAAGATGATCAGAGCCGGGCGACGATGTGGTGCGGACACGCCTACCACGGTACCCGGTCTACTACACGGCCCGTAGTGTGAGGTGCCCGGCGATCACCGCTGGTCAGAATTTGTAGGTGACGCCGGTCAGCCGCTCGGATTCCTCCCACAGCCGCCGCTGCAGATCGGTATTCTTCGACAGCGCGCTCGACGGCGACGGCCGGACCGGACCGCGCGAACCGAACAGCAGCGTCGGCCCCCAGTAGGTGTTCGGATCGGCGTCCGGCACGGTGGCCGCGAACAGGCTCGACTCGGCGGCCTTGCGCGGCGAGTGGCCGGCCAGGGCGATGAAGGGTTTGGCGACCTTGTCGAGCGGGGTCTCGGTGCGGGTGAACAGATCGGTGGGCGAGACACCGGGATGTACGGCGTAGGACCGGATGGCGGATCCCGATTCGGCCAGGCGTCGCTGTAGTTCCCGGGCGAACATCAGATTCGACAACTTCGACTGGGCGTAGGCGAGGTTGCGCTGGTAGCGGCGGTTCTCGTAGTTGAGATCGTCGATCCACAGCTTCGGGGTCTGCCGGTGCGCGATGCTGGCGAGGCTGATCACCCGGTCGCCGATGCGGTCCAGCAGCAGTCCGGTCAGCGCGAAGTGCCCGAGATGGTTGACCCCCCACTGGGTTTCGAACCCGTCCACGGTGCGCGAGAAGGGGATGTTCATCAGTCCCGCGTTGTTGATCAGCACATCGAATTCCCCGGTGCGCTCGGCGAATTCGCGAATCGATGCGAGGTCGGCCAGATCCAGTGCGGATACCCGGACGTCTCCCTCGATACCGTCGGCGACCTGCTGTGCGGTCGAGGTATTGCGGCAGGCCATGATCACGGTCGCCCCCTTGGCGGCCAGGGCCCGGGTGGTGTGCTTGCCGATACCGCCGTTGGCCCCGGTGATCACGAACGTGCGTCCGTGCTGCGCCGGGATCTCGCTGGGATTCCACGCCATGGTGAGACCTCACTGTTTACCGTTGGGGAAGGAGCCTCGTCGCATCCTCACCGCCTGACCTTACTCCAGAGTAAGTTCCGGCGGTAGGGTTGTGTCACAGTGTCCTCAGGGTATCGATCGTGGTCTCCGCGCACTCGATTTGAGTGCCGGAGATTTGCGGTGTCGGCGAGCGAGCTGGTGTATTGCCGTGTTGCGCCGTCCGAATCGGGCTCAGGGCACATACTGAGCTAATGTCCGGTGTTGCCGCAGTCGCCGAATCGCCCGCACCCGTGAGTCATACCCGCGCCAACGTCGTCTTCATCACCGTGGTGCTGGGGATGTTGATGGCCGCGTTGGATCAGACCATCGTGTCGACGGCGTTGCCCACCATCGTCGCCGATCTGGGCGGCGCCGGGCATATGGCCTGGGTGGTGACGGCATATCTGCTGGCCGAGGCGGTCGCCACCGCGCTGGCCGGCAAATTCGGCGACCTGTTCGGCCGCAAACTGATCTTCCAGCTCAGTGGCCTGATCTTCATCATCGGCTCCATGGTGGCGGGGCTCGCCCACGGCATGACGTTGCTGATCGTCGCGCGCGGTATCCAGGGCGTCGGCGCGGGCGGGCTGATGGTGACCTCGATGGCGCTGATCGCCGATGTGATCCCGCTGCGTGACCGGGGCAAATATCAGGGTGCGCTGGGCGCGGTCTTCGGCATCACCACCGTCGTCGGCCCGACGCTGGGCGGGCTGTTCACCGACCATGCCAGCTGGCGCTGGTGCTTCTACGTGAACGTGCCGCTGGCGATTCTGATGATCGCCGTTGCGGCGCGGGCGATTCCGTCGATCCGCGCGGCGGTGCGGCCGGTGGTCGACTATGCCGGCATCGCGCTGGTGGCGATCGGTGTCAGCTGTCTGATCCTGGGACTGGAATGGGGTGGTCAGGAATATCCGTGGGGTTCGGCGACGATCATCGGACTGTTCGCGGCCGCGGTGGTGCTGCTGGCCGCGTTCGTCTTCGTCGAGACACGCGCGGCCGAGCCGATGCTGCCGATGCATCTGTTCCGCAGCAACGTCTTCACCGTCTGCTCGATCCTCAGCTTCATCGTGGGCTTCGCGATGCTCGGCGCGATGACCTATCTGCCGGCCTATCTGCAGTACGTCAACGGTGTGTCGGCCACCGCGTCCGGACTGCGCACGTTGCCGTTGGTGGTCGGCCTGTTCACCACCTCGATCATCTCCGGGCAGGTGGTCGGCCGGACCGGCTACTACAAGTACTTCCCGGTCGCCGGTACCGCGGTCATGGCGGTGGGGCTCTATCTGATGTCGACCATGGGCCGGACCACGGGCTTCTGGCTGCAATCGCTGTACATGCTGATCCTGGGTCTGGGTATCGGCCTGGCGATGCAGGTGCTCACGATCGTCGTGCAGAACACCGTCCCGTACCAGGACCTGGGCACCGCCACCTCTGGTGTCACCTTCTTCCGGACCGTCGGATCGACTTTCGGCACCGCGATCTTCGGCACGCTCTACAGCAATCAGCTGGAACCGAATCTGCGTCAGGCGCTCACCGAGGTGCCCGGGGTGCCGCCCGCGGTGGCGCAGAGTCCGCAACTGCTGCACCAGCTTCCGTACGCGCAGGCGATTCCGATCATCGACGCCTATGCCGACACCATCGATTACGTCTTCCGCTGGGTGGTGCCGGTGGCCGTGGTCGGCTTCGTCGTGGCGTGGTTCCTCAAACAGGTGCCGCTGCGCGACAGCGTCCGTGCGGAGGCGGCCGATGTGGGCGGCGGCTTCTCCGTGCCCGATTCCCCGGATCGCACTGTCCGCCTGGAACATTCACTGGCCAACGTGCTGCGCAGACTGCGCGACGACGAGCTGCCCGATCCGCGGATCCTGGCGGCCGCCGACAGTCCGCTCGGCCGGGATCAGGCCTGGGCCATCGGGCAGGTGAAGATGTTGCAGCGCGCCCGCGGATCGGCAGATCTGGCAGCCGTGGCCCGTGCGCACTGGATGCCGCCGGAAGTGCTGGAACCGGTGTACGACAAGGCCGTACGATCCGGATACATCGAAGTGAACGGCGACCGAATGGAATTGACCGCGAGTGGCCAGGCGGAGTACGACCGCATTCTCGCCGCCTGGCGCAAGTGGCTGTGCCGCTATCTCGACGATTGGGATTGCGCCGACCCGGATGATCGCGCACTCTTCGACCGGGCGCTGGACAACATCGCGGCGAAACTGCTGGAGGAAGTGGAACGACCGGAGGCGCTGCGGCTGACGGTGTGATTCACCGCCGGCCGCAGCACCGCGTTCGATTATTCTGAACTACACGGCGATACGCTCACGCGACGGCGAGTTCGGCGCGCTCGTCGACCGGTGCGTCCCAGTCGATGGTGTAGCTCTGCTCGCGCGCCATGACCTCTTCCATCTTGAAGAGTTTGGTCGCCAGCGGCATGACCAGCGGCATCATCCGGCGCATCACCGGGCCGACGGTCTTCGACTGGTTGATCTTGGCGCCGCGGGCCGCGACCTTCTCCACCCGGGGACGGCGGATCCGTTCGTAGGCGGCGAAAGCGGTTGCCGGCGAATCGAAATCGCGCAGGCATCGAGCCAGCTGCACGGCGCTCTCGATGGCCAGCGACGCTCCCTGGCCGGTGCTGTTGGACGGCGCGTGCACCGCGTCGCCGACCAGGACCATACGGTCGCGATACCAGTGCGGCACCGGCGGCATGATGTGCAGGCCGCCGGTGACGACCAGCTCTTCCGGCGGCGTGTTGCGCACCAGCTCGGCGCCGGGGGTGTCCTCGGCGTAGACCTCGCGCAGTGTCCGCAACCACTGTTCGGCCGGAACCTCGCGAGCCTCGGTCAGCGAAAGATATTGCTTCTGCGGCAGATTCGCGCCCCAGGCGATCCGGCCGTCGGGCATGGGCCAGTACAGGTAGTAGGCGTTGCGTCCGTAGGCGAACACCATGGTCTCCGGGGGGACCGGAGCCGAGCATTCGGTGTAGGCGCCGAATCCGAGCATGCCGGTGTAATCGGCCCCCGGGGCGTTCGGATCGATGAGCGTGCGCACGCGCGATTTGATGCCGTCGGCGCCGACGATGATGTCGGCGGTGGCGGTGGATCCATCGGCGAACCGAGCGGTCACACCGTCACGATGTTCCTCGACGCCGACCAGGCGCTTGGAATATTCGACGGCCACACCGGCCTCGACGGCGTGATCGTGCAGTACCTGGTGCAGATCGCTGCGATCGATCGCGTGCAGCGGTTCCAGGCCGGCGGCGGTGGGCAGCTCGATGTCCTTGTGGCCCAACGACATCACCATGCGACGGATCGGCAGGGCGATCGCGCGCACGGCATCGCCGGCGCCGATGACGTCCAGGGCCGCCAGGCCGTTGGGGGCGAACCCCAGGGCGCTGCCGATGTTGTAGGCCGGTCCCGGATAGGCCTCGTAGACGGTGGCCTCGATCCCGGCCGCGCGCAGGGCGGTGGCGGCGACGGGGCCGGCGACGCCGCCCCCGATGACGAGGGCGGATGTAACTGCGGACATGGGAATTCTCCTCGAGTGGATGAACCCGATCCGATCCGCGCACGCGCCGCCCAGTTATCCTGAAGTTGCCATACTCGGGCTGGGTTCGCCTGCGTGAATGCGGTTCGAGAGGTAGGTGGATCGGGCTCGGCGCGGTGTTGCCGCACTGCGCCGGGCCCGGTTCGTATCGTGGTCTTTCGTCCTGGATTTCAGTCGGTGGTCGGCTGTCGGAACGTCCCTCCTTCCACCATCGCGGCGATCTCGGCGGGCGGAATCTGCTCCGAGTGGGCACGCCGCCAGAAATCGATATCGGGGAAGGTGCCGGCGGCGAGTTCGGTGCGCAGTCCGGCGACCCACGCCGCCTCGGCCTCGAGCATCGCCACGCCGAATTCGGCCTCGACCAGGAAGAGCCGGGGCAGAAATTGCGTCTGCTCTTCGATTTCGCGGCGCCGCACGGCGATCTCCGCGGCGAGCAGCCGGGTGCGTTCGTCGAGCAGCGGGATCACCTCGTCCGGCGGCAGCAGGGCCACCACGGACAGGCCGGCCACGAACCGATGCGGTTCGGGTTCGGGGGTCGAGATCAGTTCGCGGATCCAGTCCTCGGCCTCGGCGCGGCCGGCGTCGGTGAGCCGGTAGATCGTCCGCTCGGGCCGGGCGCCGTCGCGTTCGCTGCCGATGACCTCGACGAATCCGTGCTTCTCGAGGTTCTGTACGACCGTGTAGAGCGACCCCCATTTGATGTCCATATCGCGGTCCTTGCCGCGTTCGCGCATCTGGGCCGCGATCTCGTAGCGGTGCATGGGACGTTCGATCAGCGTCGCCAGGACCGCCAGGGCCAGCAGATTGGCGACCTTTCGCTTCTTGGGCATCGCCCGCACCTCCTTACTCGTCTACGAATATACGTCTGCGAGTATGGTGTCGGCAAGAGTCTTCATTGCGTGATGGGGCGTGGGGTACATACGACGAGCACCCCCGGGAGGTGGCGTGCCGGCGCCGTCCCGGGGGTGGATCGTCACGAGCGACGCGCGCGACCGCCGAGGGGCGGGCTGCCGGTGGGCGGCGACGACCGGGGCCGATGAGGGGTACCCCGTCGCTCGCGCCCCGCGCGAGACGGCGTGACGTTCGAGGGTGGGGACAGGTTCCGGGTCCCCATATCTACTATTTGTGTACGTAGACAGTAGGTTAACGGCCAGGGTCGGTCAAGAGTGTCGAACCGGCCGACCGACGCCGGGCGGTTATCGTGATCCGTCGTGCGGATCTTTGTGGCGGGCGCTACCGGAGTGCTGGGCGCCAGACTGACACCCCTGCTGGTCTCGGCCGGATTCGAGGTCGCCGGGCTGACGCGCTCGGAGTCGAAGGCGTCGATGCTGACCGGCTTCGGCGCCCGGCCCGTCGTGTGCGATGTCTACGACGCGGCGGCGCTGGAACAGGCGGTGCGCGATTTCGCGCCCGATCTGGTGATGCATCAGCTCACCGACCTGCCCGACGATCCCGCCGATCTGCCCGCCGGCCGGGCGGCGAATTCGCGGATGCGCCGCGAGGGCACCGCCAACCTGCTCGCCGCGGCACAGGCGGCGGGCGCGAAACGCTTTCTCGCCCAGAGTGTCGCGTGGGAGATGACCGGAGAGGGACAGGCCGCCAAGCAGTTCCTGGAGGACGCGGTGCTCGGCGTCCGCGGCGTCGTCCTGCGCTACGGCCAGTTCTACGGTCCCGGAACCTACTATCCCGAGAACGCGGACCGGCCCGATCCGCCGCGCATTCATATCGCCGAGGCCGCGGCGCGCACCGTGGTCGCGCTGGATCTGGCCTCGGGCATCTATGCGGTGACCGAAGACGGCCGCGTGGATTTCGAACCGGTGCAATAGTCTCCGACGCCCGCCGATCGTCGGCGACGGGTCATCCGGCGCGCTGCCGGAGCACTTCGGCGGTGGGCTCGTCGGCGGGCAGGAAGGCCTCGAGGTGCAGTTCCGCCAGCGAGACGTCGGTGGCGGTGGCGAACGAGGTGAGCGTGGTGATCAATCGCAATTCACCGGCCTCGCTGCGCAGTCGCAGCGGCACCGCGAAGCCGAGGTAGCCGGGTCCGGGGTCGGTCTCCGGGAGATAGCTCTCGAATTCGGCGACCAGTTCCTCGGCGCGCGGATCCGGTGACGTGCGGTTGCGCGCCCGCATGGATTCGGTGACATGCCGGCCCCATTCGGCGAAGTTGACCACCCGCGGCGCCAGGCCGTCCGGATGTAATGCCAAGCGGCGCACATTGATCGGCGCGGTGAGCAGTTCGGGCGCACAGCCGTCGGTGAAGACGTCGAACGCGGCGTTCGCCTCGATCAGGCTTCCATAGCGGTCTGCGATCAGCGCCGGATAGGGCATATGGCCGGACAGGATCGTGCGCAGGGCCTCGCGTACCGGAGCCAAGTGCGGTGCGTCGACGCCGGATTCGTCGTAGGCGGGTGTGAAGCCGGCCGTCGCCAGCAGCGCATTGCGTTCGCGCAGCGACAGTTCCAGCGATTCGGCCAGCCGTAGCACGATGGCGCGACCCGGCCGGGAACGGCCCTGTTCGAGATAACTGAGATGGCGCTGCGTGGTGTCGGCGCGGATGGCCAGATCGAGCTGGCTCCACCGCCGCAGCCCTCGCCAGCGTCGCAGTTCCTGTGCGAAGGGGCCCGGTCGCGCGACTGTCGTCATGGGATCATCGTCGGCCCCGACGGGGCGCTTCGCCATACCCTGTGGGGAATCGCGCGAGTGCGCGCCGACGGACAGACTCGGCGGCATGAGCTACGAACCCACCGATATCGAACTGAAGAATCTGCTCGACCGCTGGATCGGCCAGTGGAACGAGCCCGATGCCGACCGGCGCCGCGAGCTGATCCGCGAGGTCTGGGCCGAGGACGGCTATCAGATCCTGGTCAACCCGCCCGAGGGCATCCGCGATACCGCCCGCCAGTACGGAGTGTCCGCCCCGGCGGTCGAGGTCCGCGGCTACGACGCGATGTTCGCCCGCGTCACCCGGGCATACGAGATGTTCGTCGCCGATGGTGAGCACTTCTTCGAAGCCGAGGGCGAGCCGGTTCGGCACGCCGGGGCCGCCGTGGCGCTGACCTGGGTGATGCGCGCACGCGCGGACGGCACGGTCGCCGGCGCCGGACTCGAGGTGCTGACCTTCGATCCCGACGGGAGGGTGCGCACCGACCACGAATTCGTGAACTGAGCCGGCGTAGACCTGTCGGTGCGCCTGTCTAGGGTGCAGGAATGCCTCGCGACCTCGCCGACCTGCCCTATGCCCGGAATCTGACGCCGCTGCGGGAACCGCTCGCCCCCGATACCGAGTACGAGCGGGTCCACGTCGACGCCACCTCCGTCGACGAGGTGTCGGCCGGCGGCTCCTGGTTCAGTGAGTCGGCGCTGACCGGTGTGGTGCTCGGCGGCGGCAGTCTGAACCACTGCCGGTTCGACGACGTCTGGCTGCGCGGGGTGCGGTGGATCGGAGTCGATGCCTGCGAAACCCGTTGGCTGGATGCCGAATTCGTCGACTCCGCGTGGTCCGGGGTGGTCGCCGTCGACGCGCAGCTGCGCCGTATCCGTTTCGAGGGCTGCAAATTCGAATCGGTGAACTTCCGTGCGGCCACCCTGCGGAACGTGACCTTCGCCGAATGTGTCTTTCGCGACACCGACTTCTCCGCCGCCACACTCCGGAAGGTCGATTTTCCCGGATCGCGGCTCGAAGGCGTCGCCCTGCACGGCGCCACCTTCGAAGATGTCGATCTGCGGGGTGCGGCGGCGCTGGACCTCATCGCCGATATCGGAACGCTGAAGGGCGCGATCATCACCACACCTCAGCTGATGGAGATGGCTCCCGCCTTCGCGCGAGCGGCGGGAATCATCGTGCGCGACAATCGAATCCGCGACTAGCTGCTGGAAACCCCGGGGATCTGCCCGATACCGTAGGTCACCGCCATGGCCAGCGCGCCACCGATCACCACCCGAAGGACGGCCCGGCGCCGATTGCTGCCGCCCAGGCGTGCGCTCAGCGATCCGGTCGCTGCCAGCGCCAGCAGTACCGCGCCGAAAGTCACCGGAATACGCCAGTTCGCCGGCGGCAGCAGAATCGCCAGCAGCGGCAACAGGGCGCCGCAGGTGAACGCCAGCGCGGAGGAGAAGGCGGCCTGCCACGGGTTGGTCAGCTCGTTCGGGTCCAGACCCAATTCCGCCTCGGCGTGCGCGGCGAAGGCATCGTGGGCGGTCAATTCCTGCGCGACCTGCCGCGCGGTCGCCTCCGAGAGTCCTTTGTGCCGATAGATCTCGGTCAACTCGGTGAGTTCGTAATCGGGGTCTTCGGCGAGCTCCCGCTTCTCCAGCGACAGCAGGGCACGTTCGCTGTCGCGCTGCGTGCTCACCGAGACGTATTCGCCGACCGCCATCGACAGCGCACCCGCGACGAGCCCGGCCACACCCGCGGTGAGGATGGGCGTGGTGGCCGCGGTGGCCGAGGCGACGCCGACCACCAGGCCCGCGGTCGACACGATGCCGTCGTTGGCGCCCAGGACCCCGGCGCGCAACCAGTTCAGCCGGGACGCGAAACCTCCGCCGTGCGGTTCGTGCGGATGCTTCCAGCTCCCGGTCCCCACATTGTCGGAGTCGTCCACGGATGCAGAGTAGGCCGTCGCCCGGGCCGGGCGGTGGATCCGCGCCGCAGGCGAGCCGCGCCCGCCGGTGCGGCGAGGTCCGGATCGGTAGCATGCGAGGCATGAATTCCCTTGTCACGCGCGCTATGTCCACGGTCGCCGCGCAACTGGGCAATCCGCACGGGGTGCTGGGCAAGGTGGTCGCGCGGATGCTGAACCGGGCCAATCGCTTCGCCATCGATGCCGCGGTCGAGGCGGCCGAGGTGGGTGCGGGGCAGGCCGCGGCCGATATCGGTTTCGGCGGCGGCGTGGGACTGTCGATCCTGCTGCGCGAGGTCGGCGACACCGGGACCGTGCACGGCGTGGAGATCTCTCCGGATATGTCGGCGCGGGCCCGTGCACGCTTCACCCGCGACATCGGCACCGGCCGGCTGCGGATCGTCGAGGGCGGACTCACCGAGTTGCCGCTCGCCTCGGCGAGCCTGGACGCGGTGATCACGGTGAATACCGTCTATTTCATCGATGATCTGGACCGGGCCTGCGCGGAGCTGGCGCGCGTGCTGCGCCCGGGCGGGCGGGTGGTGGTCGGTATCGGTGATCCGGCGGCGATGGCGAAGATGCCGTTCACCGCGCACGGCTTCCGGTTGCGGCCGGTCGACGACGTATCGGAGGCGCTGGAACGAGCCGGGCTGGCGGTCGAACACCGGCGGATCGACCGGCAGCCGATTCCGGCTCATCTGCTCATCGGCCGCCGGGGGAGCGAGGACTGAGCACCGGCAGGGCGACCACGTCGATCTCGCGACTCACGGCGCCGATCTCGTCGGCCACCGAGGCCAGGGCGATATCGATGGTGAAGCCCATCGGCGCGTCGAGCGGCCGGAGGAAATCGTCGTAGTGCATGGGTACCACGGTGGCGGGGCGTAGCCGGGTCAGGATTCGGCGCCAGTAGTCCGGCGTCACCGACCGTCCGGCCACCCCGGCGAGGAAGATGTCGATGTCGCGATGCCGGATCGCCTCGTCGACGAGGTCGGCGCTGCCCTGGTGATAGATCTCGACACCGGCCACCGCGATGTGGATACCCCAGGTCTGTCCGCAGCCGTAGGCCATCGGCGCCAGCGCGGCCAGGGATTCGCAACTGGTGTCGCCGGGGGACGGGATCCGGGTGCCGAAGGGGATCTTCGAATGCACGCTCGGCACGAAGGTCACCGTGAACGGCCCGAGTTCGTAGCGGCGGTAGGGTTCCACCTCCACACCGCGCTCGCCGAGCCCGTGCAGATCCATGAGATTGCGCACCGATCGTGAGCCGTAGACCGCGCAGCCGAAGCGGCGCGCGAGCTCGGGGGCGTCCAAGGCGTGATCCCAATGACCGTGTCCGACAACGATTCCCGCTACCTTGTCGAGGGCCGGCAGGAAGCGGTCGATCGATGCGGGATCGGGAAGTGCGGTGCGGCGGCGTACCACCGTCGACAGCGGCACCCGGGTGAGGAAGGGATCGACGAGCAGCGTCACGCCCTCGTAGGTCATCCGGTATCCGGCGGTGCCCAGCCATTCGATCTCCAGACCGGCCGGCAGCGTGAGCGGCCGGGCCTCGAGCTCGCGCAACGCCTGCGCGTCCTCGCGGTCGCGCGCGCTCTTGTTCAGGAAGTAACGGGCATAGCCGGCGGTGTGCCGAAGCGGATCGAGAACCGTCGAGAGAGCGGGCATCGGTCCATTGTGCGCGCCCGGCTCAAGGCCGGTCGTCGGCGAGCACCTTGTGCAGGGCGGTGGCGAGGGCGCCGAGTTCGTCGGCCGCCAGACCGGCGAAATGTTGATCGACGACCGCATGGTGATGCGGAGTGGCCTCGTGCAACCGCTGCCGCCCGGCCGCGGTGATGGCGACATATGCCGATCGGCCGTCCGCGGGATTGGTTTCGCGGGTGACCAGGCCGCGCGCCTCCAATTCGGTGACCAACCGGCTCACCCGGGTGCGGCTGAGCACCATGGTCTCGCCGAGGTCGCTCATCCGCAGACGGGTGGTGCCCGCGAGTTCGACGAGCATGTCGTACCAGCTGGCGGGCATGCCGTGGCCCCGGCGCAGTTCGGCATCCAGTTCCGGGCGCAGGTCGACGTACACCCGCTGCAGCGCCCGCCACACCTGGACCGAGGCGGGTACTGAGCTCCCGGATTCCGGCACGCCGCCGATCTTAGACCGCCGCCACCCCGCCCGCCCGGCCGCGCGGATCGCCGGGCGGCGATAACCGCTGGACACCGGATCTACGATGCGGACATGGATATGCGCGCGAGCGTGGAACTTCCTCCCGATTGGCAGGCCCGGGTGCGCGGCGCTCTCGTGGACTCACCCCGGCCGGAGTTGGCGGACGGTTCACTGCGGCTGCTGGGCGCGGGTTTGGACAGTGTTGCGCTCCAGCTGGATTCGGCGGCGGATGCCTATGTGCTGCGCCTGCCGCAGGATCCGCACGGGGCGGAAGGGATCGCCCGCGAGGCCGGACTGCTTCCGGAGTTGGCCCCGCTGCTGCCGGTGCCGATTCCGCAATTCCTGTTCACCGCGCCGAATCCGCTGGGGCCCGGGGAGTTCTGCGTGTATCCGCTCGTGCCGGGCGAATCGCTCGACGAAACGGACTGGGCCGAGCGGGGACTGCTGCGCGCCGAATCGGCACGCACGATCGCGGAACTGATCGAACGGATCCACTCGTTTCCGGTGGACCGCGCCCGGGACTTCGGTGTCGAGGTCACCGATCTGCGGGGGGATTTCGCCGCGGATCTGAAGTCCGTTCGTGCCGAGGTGCTTCCGTTGCTGGACGCGGCCGAGGCCGCGGAGCTGTCGGGGGCGTGGCAGCGATATCTCGACGACGACGCCAACTTCGATTTCGAACCGACGCTCATCCATGCCGATATGAGTCTGGATCATCTGTTGATCAGCGGCGGCACGATCACCGGACTGATCGACTTCGGCGATGTGGAGATCGGTGACCCCGACTACGACCTCTGCTACCTGTATCCGGAGGCGGGGCACGAGTTCGTGCGCGAGATCCAGCGGTGTCGCGCACGGGATCTCGGGCCCGTCATCGAGAACAAGCTGCGCTTCTGGGCGTGTGCCGATCCCGCGCTCGACGTGCTGGACGCGATCGAACAGGGCCGCACGGACTTTCGCGAACAGCGGCTGACTGTCCTGCGGCAGGCGCTGCGCAGCTATCGGCCGAACGGCATGTCCTGAGCCTCTGGGCCTCAGCGGCGTTCGTAGAATCCGTCGATCCGCGCCCGGCCCTCGGCCTGTGCGGCCGCCAGCACCTCCCGGGGTTTCGCACTCTCGACGGATTTCCCCGCGGCCGTGGTGAGGGGCGCGTTCAGGGCGAACAACTCGAAGACGTACCGGTGCGGTCCGTGCCCCTTGATCGGTGCGGGACCCATGTACCCGCGGCCGAATCCGGACCGCAGTACCCGCACACCAGCTTCGTCGGTATCGGCGCGTAACGCGTTGCGGGACAAGCTCCGCACCGACGGATCGAGGAGCGCGACGCAGTGGACGAACGGCCTTCGCATCGGAGCGTCAGGATCCTCGACGACCAGCAGATAGCCCGTCGCAGCGTCCGGCGCGCCGCTCCAGCTCAAGGCGGGAGACTCGTCGGCGCCACCGATCCGGCGGGAGGCATGCCGGATGTCGAGCGTGGTCTCCGGCTCGAAGTCCGGACTCGTGAGTCGAAAAACGGTGTCGCCGAGCAGGTTCGGCTGGTTCCATGCCAGTCCCGATTCACCGGCGCGGCGATGGGTGAGTAGCTTGCCGAGGATACTCATCGGTTCTCCTTCTCCGACCGAGGTGGAAGTAGCCGCCGCGCTGCCGGTCGCAGGAGCGGGCGGGCGAAGTGATGGATTTCTACCGTGGCATCGAATTCCAGGGTGGATGCCGCGCCGGGAGTGCCGGCCCATTCCTCCGGCACGGCGACGCCCGGCCAGGTGTGGCCCCCGCCGAACACCGTCCATGCCGTGACGGCGGTATCGGCGATGCCGTGGGCGGTGGTGACGCGGCGCGAGCCGGCGGTCGTGACGGTGGTTCGGTCGCCCGGGCACCGGTCGAGCCTCGCCCAGTGGTCGGCGGTCGCGGCGGCGCCGAGAATCCGCCCGCGCGGTTCACCGTTCGGCCCGCGGTGGCGGGAGTGGCCGCCGCCCAGCGGGACCAGGGGATCGGCATCGCCGTTGATCAGCATCGCCGACACCGCATGGGTCGGCCGCACCGCGGTCAGGTTGGCAGGCAGCGGTTTCCGCCCTGGAAGGCCGGGGCTGCTGAGGCGCACCCCCGATCCGGACGATCAGCGGCGCAAGCGGTTGCACATCACCGATGCCGGGCTGGAGCTGCTGTCGGAACGGCGCGAGGCCGGGTACGGCCACCTGGCCGAACTGATCGCCGCTCGTCTGACTCCCGCCGAACAGCGGCAATTGGCGGCGTCGCTTCCGATTCTGGGCAAACTCCTGGACTGAATCGGGGGAGATCTCCGGGACCTTCCCGATGTGCCGGACGTGGCCGCGGTGGTTTATTTCCTATCGGCGGGCATCCGGTCCGCCGCGCGGTCGTGGGAGGGTCGTCGTGAATGCCGCCGTGGTGACGACGTGGATCTGGTTGAGCTTCGAGATCGGACTGGCGCTTCGGGATCGGTTGCGCAGCAAAGGATCCACCGCACGCGACCGCGGAACCCGTACCACCATCATGATTGTCGTCGCCGTAGCGATCGGGGTGGCGAATGTGGTGTCGATCGTGCTGCCGGCCGACAGCGATCTGCGCTTCACCACTCGTCACGAGGTCGTCTGGCAGATCGCCGGAGTCGCGCTGATGGTCGCGGGGCTCGGTGTGCGAATCTGGGCTATCGCGGTGCTGGGCGCGGCATTTCGCACCACCGTCGAGGTCGACACCGATCAGGCCGTCGTCGATCGCGGGCCGTACCACTGGGTGCGCCACCCCTCCTACACCGGAGTTCTGTTGCTCACCACGGGTTTCGGTGTCGCGGTGGGGAACTGGATCTCGCTGCTGCTCCTGATCGTCGTGCCCACCTTGGCGTTTCTGCGCCGGATCGAGGTGGAAGAGGCGGCGATGGTCGAAACCCTCGGCCGTTCCTACGAGGACTATCGCGCTCGCACCAGACGGCTCGTCCCCGGCCTCTGGTAGCCGTTACATCGTTCGGGCGAATGGAGGTGCATCTCTCCTTTTGGTCGATTTGTCCGATTCGCCGGGACAATGGTGATCATGAAGTATGCGTTGACCCGACACTGGACGACCGTTGTTCCGCTCCTGGCCGCCGTGGTGCTGGCAATCGCATGGTTCACCCATCCCGCCGGAGCGGCGGCGGTACTCGTGGCGCTGGCGCTCGCGGGTGCGGTTCTGGCGGCGGTGCAGCATGCCGAGGTGGTTGCACATCGCGTGGGGGAGCCGTTCGGCTCGCTGGTGCTGGCGATCGCGGTCACGGTGATCGAGGTCGGGCTCATCGTCACCCTGATGGTCTCCGGTGGGCAGGATGCCTCGACACTCGCCCGCGACACCGTCTTCGCCGCGGTCATGATCACCTGCAACGGAATCTTCGGCCTGTCACTACTGGTCGGGGCGTTGCGCCGGCGCGTGGCGGTCTTCAACGCCGAAGGTGCGGGCGCGGCCCTGGCCACGGTCGCGACCCTGGCGACCTTGAGCCTGGTGTTGCCGACCTTCACCACCAGCAAGCCGGGCCCGGAGTTCTCCGGCTCGCAACTGGCCTTCGCGGCGGTCATGTCACTGCTGCTCTACGGATTGTTCGTCATGGTGCAGACCGTGCGGCATCGCGACGACTTTCTCCCGGTCGAGGAGACCGAGATCGACGAGCACGATGTCCGTCCGGCCGCTCGCACCGCCGCGCTGTCGCTGGCGCTGATGGTTCTCGCGCTGATCTGTGTGGTCGGGCTCGCGAAGATGGTCTCGCCCTCGATCGAGCGCGGGGTCGCCGCCGCGGGACTGCCGCGCTCGGCGGTCGGTGTGGTGATCGCCCTGCTGGTGCTGCTGCCCGAAACGATCGCCGCGGTGCGCGCCGCCCGCGGGGACCGGGTGCAGGTCAGTCTGAATCTGGCACTCGGTTCGGCGATGGCCAGCATCGGTCTCACCATTCCGGCGATCGCCCTGGCGTCGATTTGGCTCGACGGGCCCCTGACCCTCGGCCTCGGCGCCACCCAGATGGTGTTGCTGGCGTTGACCGTCGGCGCGGGTGTGCTGACAGTTGTCCCGGGCCGCGCCACTCCCTTGCAAGGCGGTGTTCACCTGGTGTTGCTGACCGGATTCGTCTTTCTCGCGGCGAGTCCGTAACGGCGAATCATTGTGGCGGGCCACACGTGATGTGGGTCATAGCGATAGCAGATCAGTGCTGATAACAGGTTCTAGAATGCTCGTTTACTTAGAAAAACATGCACGTTAGCTGGATTTATCGCCGTCCTTCGCGCAGGTCTCGAAGCGGCCACCCTCACACCGTGATCGGCTTTACTGTAACTAGTTGTAACCGATAGCTTCGTGTTGGCAGTGTTGCCGATCACGGAGAGACGATTGTGAAATTCGAGCCACACCGCCCGGACCGGGCCCGCCGCTCATGGCGCCGGTGACCCGCGCCACCTCGGGCGCGTCCGCTGTTCGTATCGTTCGCAAGAATTTCTCGGACACCGTCGTGTCCGCACTGCGAACCTTCGGCAGGGCAGTGGATATCGCCCGGGAGTCGGTGACCGGCACGACCACCGACATCGTCCGGCGCGAATTCCAGTGGCGGGAAGCGGTTCTGCAGGCGTGGCGGCTGGTGACGGTGACCGCGATCCCCGCGATCCTGATCGCCATCCCGTTCGGTGTGATCGTCTCGGTGCAGGTCGGCAACCTCATCCACACCCTGGGCGCGGATTCGCTGCTCGGCGCGACCGGCGGGCTCGGTGTGATCAAACAGGGCGCACCGCTGGCCACCGGCTTCCTGCTCGGCGGCGCGGGCGCGGCCGCGATCGCCGCCGATCTGGGCGCCCGCACCATCCGCGAGGAGATCGACGCGCTCGACACGATGGGCATCTCGCCGATCCACCGATTGGTGATCCCGCGGCTGGTGGCGATGATCCTCGTCGCGCCGCTGCTGAACATCCTCATCATCTTCGTCGGCATCGTCGCCGGCTACGCGGTGGCCGTCGGCGGCCAGAACGTCACCCCCGGAAGTTATTGGGCCACTTTCGGATCCTTCACCACCGTCGCCGACGTGTGGGTCTCGCTGCTCAAGGCCGTGCTGTTCGGATTCCTGGTGGTGATCATCGCCTGTCAGCGCGGACTGGAGGCCAAGGGCGGCCCGCGCGGGGTGGCCGACGCCGTGAACGCGGCCGTGGTGCTGTCGGTGGTGTCGATCGCGATCGTCAATCTCGGCGTGACCCAGGTGGTCGAGATGTTCCTGCCGACGAGGTTGGTCTGACGTGGCGATTTCGACCTATATGCCCAAGGGGTTCAGCCACTTCGTGCGCTTCTACCGCCGCCGCGGTCTGCTCCTGGCGCGCGTGGAGGGACTGGGCTTCGTCCTGTCCTTCATCTGGCAGGTGCTGTCGTCGATTCCCTTGACGCTCAGGCGGTACCGGGACGAGACGCTGCGCATCATCTCCGATATGACCTGGGGGCGCGGGTCGGTGATCGTCGGCGGCGGCACGGTGCCGATGATGATCGTGCTCGGCCTGGTGATGGGCGCCTCGGTGGCCGTCGAATCCTTCACCATGCTGAACATCCTGGGCATGGGCCCGGTGTCGGGCATCGTCTCGGCCTACGCCACGACCCGCGAGCTGGCGCCGATCGTGGCCGCCATCGGATTCGCCGCTCAGGCCGGCTGCCGCATGACCGCCGAGATCGGCTCGATGCGCATCTCGGAGGAGATCGACGCGATCGAGGCGCTGGGCCTGCGGTCGGTCCCGTTCGTGGTGACCACCCGGGTGATCGCGGGCGCCATTTCGATCGTGCCGACCTTCCTGATCGGGCTGATCCTGTCGTATCTGGCCTGCCGCGGGCTCATCACACTGGTCCACGGCCAGTCCGCCGGTGTCTACGACCACTACTTCTTCCAGTTCGTTTCCGGATTCGACGTGATCGCCGCGGTGATCAAGGTGGCGATCTTCGCGACCGTCGTGATCCTCATCCACAGCTACTACGGCTTCTTCGCCACCGGCGGGCCCGAGGGGGTCGGCATCGCGTCCGGCCGCGCGGTGCGTGCGTCGTCGGTCGCGATCGTGGCCATCGACATGGTGCTGACGCTGATGCTCTGGGGTTTCAACGCGTCGATCGACTTCACGGGGTAGTACAGGTGCCGAATTACGGAATGCCCGGAGTGGCGGTGGACAAGCGGCGCTCGCTGCTGGTCGGCGGGGTGGCGATCGCGGTCGTGGCCGCCGTCGCGATCGCCTCGCTGGCCTATCGCGGGCTGCGGTCCGACGACAGCCTGCGCATCGCCCTGCACACCGAGCAGATCGGTGACGGCGTGCTGGCCGGCACACCGGTGCGGGTGGACGGTGTGCAGGTCGGCGAGGTCGCGGCGATCGTGCCCGTCGACGGCGGGACCCAGCGAATCAGTCTGCGGCTGGACCGATCTCAGCTGCACGGCATCGACGACAGCCTCCGGGTGGACTACGCGCCGGCGAACCTGTTCGGTATCAGCGAGATCGAACTGCGGCCCGGCTCCGGCGGCGCCCCGTTACGCGGCGGGTCGACGATCGACCTGACCGGACAGCACGCCGACGCGGTCTACGACGCGACCATGGGTGGTCTGCTGCGCGGACTGTCGCAGACCGGCAACGCTCTGCTGACTCCGCAGATGGCCACGGTGATCGCCCAGGTCTCCAACGATGTGCGGGGTTTCACGCCGCTGGCCCAGGCCTTGATCTCGGTGGCGCAGACCATCACCGACAACCAGACGATGCCCAGTTCCGAACTGGTCGGACGGCTCGGCCCGGCCTTCGACGGCGGCGGTCGCTTCGCGGGCGCGACCATCCAGGTGCTCGATCTGTTGCGCAATATTCCACGGCTGCAGGATCATCGGGGCTCCTACGACGCCGGAACCTCGGCGCTGACCGGTTCGGTGCTACCCGCGCTGGCCGGTCTGGGCACGCGTGCGGGATCCGAATTATCCGGCGCCACAGACACTCTGGCGCCGATGCTGGCGGTCCTCGCGCAGCTGGTTCCGCATCCGCAGCAATCCGGCGCCGACCTCGCCGAACTCGTGCGACGCCTGCGCGCCGGACTGCACGACACCCCGGACGGCCCGGTGCTGGACACGGAAATCGACGTGCGCGGCGTGCCGGTGCTGGCACCGCTGCTGGGAGGAATCCGATGAAGGTCGGCGCCGCCGCCTGGCGGCTGGGTTTGTTCGCGGTGGTGATGATCGTCGTGCTGTCGGTGGTGTTCACCGCGATCAAGCGGCCCGTCGCGGGCGACACCGATACGCATCAGGCGCTGTTCACCGATGCCAACGGGCTCAAGGTGGGCGACGACGTGCGCCAGTTCGGTGTGCAGGTCGGCAAGGTCGAGGACATCTCGCTCGACGGGGCACTGGCGCGAGTCCGGTTGTCGCTGAGGACCGATGCGCCGATCTTCGACAATTCGAAGCTCGCCATCCGCTATCAGAATCTCACCGGTCAGCGCTATATCGATCTGCAACAGCAGCCGAAGCCGGGGACGCGGCTGCCGGCCGGCCGCACGATCGGCGTCGACCACACTGTGCCGTCGTTCGATGTGACGAGCATGTTCAACGGACTGAAACCGGTGCTGGCCACCATTTCCCCGGACGCGATCAACCAGTTCAGCGCCAGCATGGTCGCGCTGATCGAGGGCGACGGCACCAACGTCGAACCGGTGCTGGCCGCGATCGGGCGGCTCGCCTCCTACGTGGACAACCGTCAGCAGGTGATCGGCGCCCTCATCCACAACATGTCCGATCTGTCGCAGCGCGTCGGCGGGCGGGTGCACTACCTGGTGCCGCTGCTGGCCCGGCTGACCGACATCTTCGAGGCCCTGCAGACGAATATCGGCGGGCTCGCGCAGTTCGCGATGGCCGCGCCGTCGGTGCTGGGACCGTTGGACAGCCTGTTCGACGCCCTCGGGCTGCAGTCCGGCACCGATGTCGACGCGCTCATCCGGCGGCTGTTCCCCGACCCGGAAGAGGCCGTGGACGTCTTCGGCAAGTTGCCGGCCCTGCTCGGCGGACTGGACGCGGCCACACCGAAGCCGGTGGCGGGCTGGAAACCGCAGTGCTCCAAGGGAAATGCCGAAGTGCCGCAGGTGGTGCGGGTGCTCGTCGCGGGACAGCAGGTGGCGATATGCAACGGCTGAATCGGTTCGGGTCCGGCCTGTTCCGGCCACGGGATCGGCGCGTCGCGGACGCGGCGACCACTCGCCGCCGCGAAATCCGGCTCGGTATCGTCGGCGTCGCGCTCGTCGTGGTCTGCGCGGCCGCCGCGGGCATCCTGTACGTGGTGCCGTTCGGCAAGAAGACCTACAGCGCCGAACTGTCCGAAGCGCAGTCGGTGAAGGTCGGCGACGATATTCGCGTCGCCGGAATCCCGGTCGGCAAGGTGGAATCACTGGAGCTGCACCCGGATCGGGTGCGGATGCGGTTCACCGTCGATTCGGACGTCTTCGTCGGCGACCGGTCCACACTCGACATCCGGATGCTGACCATCGTCGGCGGCAACTACGTCGCGCTGTTTCCCGCGGGCGATAAGTCGCTGGGCGACAGGGCGATTCCGATGGATCGCGTGCGGCTGCCCTACAGTCTCGTGCAGACCTTCCAGGACGCGGCGCAACCGCTGCGGCAGATCGACGGCGACACGCTGCGCCGCAATCTCGCCGCCCTGGACACCTCGATCGAGGCCGCACCGGATGCGCTGCGCACGACGCTGAACACGCTCGGCACCTACGTCGACGCGCTCAACCGGCAGCGCACCCAGGTCACCGATGCGATCGCGGTCGCCGACGAATACGTCACCATGTACGACGGGGCCAAACACGATCTCGGCCGCCTGATGGTCAACGTCAACCAGATGGAGACGTTGCTGGTCGACAAGCGCGCCGAACTGCGTGAGGGCGTGCGATTGCTGCGTGCGGTGATCGAGCGGGTGGCCGCGCTGGCGCCCACCTACGATTCGGCGCTGAAACCGAAACTCCAGCAGTTGAGTGAGGCACTGCCGCAGCTGGAAAAGCTCGGTGGCGAACTCGAGCCGGTGATCGGCACGGTGCAGAGCCTGCAGCAGAAGTTCGCGCAACTCAGCGGTGCGGACGACGCGGTGACGGTCGACCAGTCGGGGCAGACGGTCGGCGCGCCGGCCGCTCACCTGTGTATCCCGGTGCCGGGAAAGGACTGCTGATGCTGCACAAGCTGCTCGGTTCGCGGGCCTTCATGTCGATCGCCGGGACGGTGGCCGTCGTCGCGGTCGCGGTGTTCGGCTATCTCGTCGCCTTCCAGCCGCTGAAGGCGACCACGGCCTACTGCGCGATCATGCCCGACAGCGTCGGGCTCTACCCCGGCAACCAGGTCACCATGCGCGGCATCACCGTCGGGACGGTGAAATCCGTTGCCGTGCAGGGCAATGCTGTCAAGGTCGAATTCGACGTCGACACCGATCACCCCGTCCTCGCCGACGCCGGTGCCACGACCCTGTCGGACAGCATCGTGGCCTCCCGCGAACTCGCGGTGGTGTCCGGCGGCAAGGACACCGCGCGCTGGGATCCCGCCCGCTGCCTCACCAAGACGCTGACCCCCAAGAGCATCAGCGACACCCTGAACGCGCTGGCCCAGCTGTCGTCGCAGATCCAGGGCCCCGACGCCGCGCACCCCGATGCGCTCGCCCGCGGACTCACCTCGCTGAACAACGCCACGGCGGGCACCGGACCGCAGATCAACGCGCTGGTGCAGAAGCTCGGCGCCGCACTCTCCGCGCCGGACGCCGATATCGCCCATCTGGCAGGCATTTTCGATGCGTTCGCCTCGGTGTCCAAGGATGTGGAGGCGCACTGGGGTGAGCTGAAGACGATGCTCACCCGCCTGGGCCCGGTCCTGGACCAGGCCACCGAGGATCTGCTGCGGCCCGGCGCGGCGCTGTTCGACGGCCTCGGTCGGGTGCTGCCGATGCTCAACGACATCACCACCCTGTTCGGCGATCCGATCATGCGCGCCCTCGACGACACGGTCCCGCTGGTGAAGTTCCTGCGCGCGAGCGTGGGCTCACTGGCCCAGATGATCTCGCTGACACCGGTTCTCGCCCAGGTCGTACACACGGCCGGTGCCTCCGGCATCGGCTACGCCCCGCCGAAGGTGGCGATTCCGCAGGACCACGCCGACCAGGTGTGCGCGGCGATCGATGCCCTCGTCCCCGGGCGCTGCACGGCGGCCGACGGTCTGGCGAAGGTGGACATGGCGGCCCTGATATTCGGATTGGCAGGTGCGCGATGAGATTTCGGCGAATCACGCTCGGCTCGGCGATCGTCGTGGCGGCCGCGTTGTCGGCCTCCGGATGCGCGTTCGACCCCTCGTCGGTACCGGTGCCGGGAACCACGGTGTCGGGTCCGACGTACCACGTGCGCATCGAGTTCTCGAATGTGCTGAACCTGCCGGCGCGCGCCAAGATCATGGCCAACGGCGCACAGGTCGGCACGGTCTCCGGGGTGACCGTCGTGAAACCGGGCGCCGCGGGCGGACGCGGTGGCTACGTCGTGGTCGACGCCGACATCTCGAAGTCGGTGCGCCTTCCCGCGACCACCGTCGCCGAACTACGGCAGAACACGGTGCTCGGCGATATCCACGTCGCGCTGACCACTCCGCCGAACGGTTTCGGCACCCTGCTGCACGACGGATCCACGATTCCGATGGCGCAGACGAAACCGCCTGTGCAACTGGAGGACACGATGGCGCTGGTCGCCGCGTTCACCCAGGGCGGTGCGGTGACACAGCTGCAGGACGTCATCGAGCAGTTCAATCGCACGCTGCCGCAGGATCCGGCGCAGACCGCCCGGATCTCGCACACCATGGCCACCGATGCCACGGATTTGGCGGACAACCTGGACAGCGTCGACGCGCTGCTCAACGGCCTGGGCACGAATGCGCAGGTGCTGCACGACATTCAGCCCGAACTCGACGACATCCTCAGCCGCACCTCGGTCGATCAGATGAACGGCATCTCCGACTCCATCGTGGGCGTGACGAAGATCTTCGGTGGGCTGGGGCCGGTGGGTGCGTCGCTGACCTGGCTCGGGCCCGTGCTGCGTGATGCCGACGGGGCGGTCCGGGCGTTCGCGCCGTTGCTGCTCTCAGCCGGCCCGGTGGACCTGAGCCGGCCGTCGAATCTGCAGGCCGTCGTGGAACTGTTGCGCGACAAGGTGATTCCGTTCGTCGAACGCGGGCCGAAGGTGAACATCGTCGGAGTGCGCTCCGACGCGTCCGCGGACGTGCCGCCCGATCAGCAGACCGACCGCATCCTGGCGACCCTGCGGATGATCGGAGTGGTGCGATGAGGTGGGGTGCGCTGACCTCGCTGGGCGGCATCGTCGCGATCACCGTCCTGGGGGCGAGCTATCTGACCTTCGGCGTCGTCCGCGCCGACCCCTTCGCCGACTACCACCGAACCACCATGGTGCTGACCGATTCCGGTGGTCTGGGTGTGGGATCGCCGGTGCTGCTCACCGGACTCGAGGTCGGCCGCGTGACCGCCGTGCGCCATACCGCCGCGGGTGTCGAGGTCGGCATGCGGCTGGCCGCGGACAAACGGGTGCCGGCAGACAGCACGGTGACCATCGAACATCTGTCGGCGCTCGGCGAACCGTATGTCGAATTCCGGCCCGTCTCGGGCGGCGGGCCGTACCTGCACGACGGCCAGCGCCTGGAAACGTCGAATGTGCGCATGCCGCTGTCCATTCCGGACGTCGCGCGGCTGGTCACCAAGACCATGAACCAGCTCGATCCCGAGGTGGTGGGCTCGCTGGTCGCCACCGCGAGCTCCGCGCTGAACGGCACCGACGCCGCGATTCCGAATCTGACCCGATCCGGAGATCTGCTGGCCGCCGCGATCATGAGCCGCAGCCCGCGAATCGCGGATCTGCTCAACAGCTTTCAGGCCGCGGCGGCCGACATCGAGTGGGCCGGCCCGGCCACGAGTACCGCGGCGCCGGCGTTCGTGCGGTTCACCCACGCCCTGAACGATCTGGTCGCGGCGGTGGGCCGGATGGTGGACGCGCGTCCCGCCGGAAGCTACACCGAGGGTAACGGTCTGGCGCCGTTCCTGGCGAAGCTGACCGACCGGCTCGCGGAACTCGGCCCGGAGCTGAAGTCCCTGGGGCCGGCGCTCGCGCCGCTCGCGGAGGCGACCACGAATGCCGCGCCGCGCATCGACATCTCCAGTCTGATCACGCAGGCCCTCGACGATGTGGGCACCGACGGAACCGTGCGGGTGCGGATCAATGTCAAGTAGTACCACCGAGAAGGAGGACACCATGTCGAACGACACTGGTACCGAACCGAAGCGGGCAGTCGACGCGGAGGCCGAGTCCTCCGTGCCCACCACCAACACCACCGAAACTGGGGTGAAACCCGCGAAAGCGCCTCGCACACTGTCGATCCGGCTCTCCACCGTGGTCACCGCGGCGGCCGCAGTGGCATTGATCGCGTTGGCCGCGGTCTTCGGATCGCTGTGGCTGTCGGCGCGCGGCGATCTGCACGAGCGCGACGACCGGGCGGCGGCGCAGCAGCATGCCGAGCAGGTGGCCACCGATTACGCGGTCGGCGCCTCGAATATCGACTACCAGAACGTCGGCGCGTGGATCGGCAAACTGAAGGCCGGCACCTCGTCACAACTGGCGCAGAAATTCGACGCCACCGCGCCGAAGCTGCAGGAGATCCTGGTCCCACTGAAGTGGACCTCGTCGGCGACCCCTATCGCCGCCAAGGTGATGAGCACCGAGAACGGCCTCTACAAGGTCGACGTGTTCCTCAACGTCAACTCCACCAGCGCGCAGACGCCGCAGGGTGCGCAGACCACCGTCACCTACACGGTCGACATCGACCCGGGCAGCGGCTGGAAGGTGACCGACGTCGGCGGGATGGCCGGGGCCCTGCCCAAGCAGTGACACCCCTGCGGAGCAGCAGCGGTCAGTGGCCGGGCAGGACGCACACGGTGTCGAGTCCGAGCACGCGGTTGAGCCGGCCGAACGCCAGCCATGAGCCGATGCACATACTCAGCTCGACGATCTCGGCCTGGCTGTAGTGCGCTCGCATCCGGGTCCAGAACTCGTCGTCCAGGTTGTGGTGATCGAGCACGTAGCGTTCGGCGTATTCGGCGGCCAGCCGGGTCCGATCGTCGAAGGAATCGGTGGTGCGCCATTCGGTGACGGCCTGGTCGAAACCGTCTTCGACCTTCTGCCCGTCGCGTTCGGTGCGCCAGTCCTGACAGAACAGGCAACCGTTGATCTGGGCGATCCGCAACCGCGCCGCCTCGAATTCACGAAGTCCGAGGGTGCTGTGCGAGTAGACCGCCAGCGACAACTTCGAGGCGGCGGGCCCGATGCCCGGCACCATCTCACCCCAGACGTAGCCGATCGGATCCTTCCCCTCGGGGATATCGATGTTCATTGCGGTGTCCTTTCCGATGGGGCGCTCGCGAATCTGCCGACGGCGGGGCGCAAGGGAACGTCGAGGGCGTCATAGAGACCGGGCTCGGCCGCGGCCAGCCAGTCGATGGCGTTGACCAATCTGCCGACGGCAGTGGCATTTCCGCCGGCGGCGCGGTTACCGCCCTCGGTCTCGGCCTCGACGGTCACCTCGATGCGCGGATCGCCCTCCACGATGATGCGATGCGCGCCCGCACCGTCGGGCGGCCGCGGCCAGTCCGGTGCGCAGTCGGGATGGATGCGGGTGACGTGTTCGATCACGATGCGCGGCCGGCCGCCGACCATGCCCTGCACCTCGAACCGCACCGCGCCCTGCGTGCCCGCCTCGAAGTCACCCATCGCCGCGGTGGTCACCGTGGTGTCGAGGGCGCGGCGGTCCAGCGTCTCGCGGATACCGTCGAGTTCGGCGCCCAGGGCGCGTGCCATCAGCCGAATCTGCCCGCCCCACACCATGGTCGGGACGCCGGGCGCGGTCATCGGCGGTTCGTAGTCCATCGGCTGCCCCATCCCGACCAGGTAACGCACCGAATCCGGCTGGTCGTAGGTGGAATAGTCGAAGATCTCCTGGCAGCGGATCGTGTCCACCCGGTGCCCCAGCCCGCTCACGAGCAACGGCAGCACGTCGTTGCCCCACCCGGGGTCGATCCCGGAGACGAACAGCGAACCGCCGCCGGCCGCGATCGCCGCCCGCACCGGCTCGCGCACCTCGGCGGGGGCGTTGCGGGGATCGTAGAGCGCGTAGAGCGCGGGCGTGACGACCACCGCGCCGGCGCGGATCGCGGTGACGATATCGCGCAGTGCGTCGTCGGGCCGGATATCGCCCGACGCGGCGTACACGACCGCGCGGGGATGGCGGTCCAGCAGGGCGTCGACATCGGCCGAGGCCGTGACGCCGAGGTCGTGGTCGAGTCCGGCCAGCCGGCCCGCATCGCGCCCGACCTTGGCCGGATCGTGCACCAGCACCCCGGTCAATTCCAGTTCGGGATGTGCGTGCACGGCCCGGATCGCGGCACGGCCGACATTGCCCGTACCCCAGACGATCGTCGAGATCATCCCACCGACACTAGCAAGCGCTTGGTTCCGTGTGGGCGTTTTGCGTGGGTCCGCGGGCCCCGCGTCCGGACATGAGGTCGCCGGCTGAGCTCCACGTGCGTGGACGTTCGGTATTCTGATCGGCATGGCGATGCGGATCCGTTCGACGGCGCTGATGCTGTGCGCCGTCGTGCTGTCCATCGTCGCCGTCACGGTTGTGCCTGCGGGCGAACCGAATTCGCTGCTGGTGGTCGGAGCCGCGGCGATTCTCGCATTGGCGGTGGTCGCCGCCTGTTCCGGCCGGATGCGGCCGGCGCCGGTCGCGGTCCACAGCGGGCCTCCCGGCTCCGCGCAGCAGCGGCGACGGGGTTCCTTTCTCCGACAGAGCAATCCGGATACGGCGGGCCGGGTGCGGCCCAGGGCACCGGGTCACCGGAGCTGATCGCGCGTCACCACGCCGGGGCTCTCGCCGGTCGAAGTGAACGCGCGGCTGCTCGGCCGACCCTGTTCACTCGCCCGTACCTGCACGGGTGCCTCGAAGTGAGGTGATATCCCATGCTCGATTTCGTGTACTACCCGGTCGCCGCTGTTCTCTGGTTGTGGCACACCGGATTCGCCGTCCCGTTCGGCGCCGCGAGCGGTCTGTCCTGGGCCCTGGCGATCGTCATGCTCGTGGTGACCCTGCGCGCCGTCCTGTATCGGCCGTACCTGGCTCAGGTCCGCTTCTCACGCACCATGGCCGTGCTGCAACCGAAGATGCGGCAACTGCGCGCCGAATGCGGCGACGACCGCGAGCGGCTCGCCGTCGAAACCCGGAAACTGCAGCAGCAGCACAACTTCAACGCGCTCAGCGGTTGCCTGCCGGTGCTCGCGCAGTTGCTGATGTTCCTGGGACTGCTGCACGTGCTGCATTCCTTCGACCGCACCGCGGTCTCGCATGTGCCGTTCCTCGGCAGTTCCACCGCGATGACGGCGGCACAGAACGCCGACACCGCGAACTACGTGTTCGCACCGGAACAGGTGCGGTCGTTCCTGCACGCCGATCTGTTCGGCGCGCCGCTGTCGGCGACGCTCACCTCCGCCGATTCCGTCGCGTCGGTGGCCGTGGTGGCGATCCCGCTGGTGCTGATCGCGGCCGTCGCGACGCACTGCACCGCCCGGGCGTCGATCGCCCGCCAGCTCGAGACCACTGCGCAGACGCGGCTGATCAACGCGATGACACTGTGGCTGTTCCCACTCGGCACACTGGTCGCCGGATTGGTGATGCCGATCGGCATTCTGGTCTACTTCGCGACCGGCAACACCTGGACCTTCGTGCAGCAGCATGTGGTCCATCGCAGGCTCGGCCCGCTGGAATCCCTACCGCCACCGGCAGTTCCGACGGTCTAGGTCCGCTCCGGTTCGGCCGCCGCGGTCTCGTGCACGTCCGCATGCGGGGCGCCCCAGCCGATATGCGATTCGGCGCGCAGGCGGTCGATCATGTGCGGATAGTGCAACTCGAATGCCGGTCGCTCCGAACGGATCCGGGGCAGTTCGTAGAAGTTGTGCCGCGGCGGCGGGCAGGTCGTGGCCCATTCCAGCGAATTGCCGTACCCCCACGGATCGTCCACCGTGACCACCTCGCCGTAGCGGTAGCTGCGGAACACATTCCAGACGAAGGTGATCATCGAGAAGCCGAGGATGAACGAGCCGATGGTGGAGACGGTATTGAGCGTGGTGAAGCCGTCGGAGGGCAGATAGTCGGCGTAGCGGCGCGGCATACCTTCGTTGCCCAGCCAGTGCTGCACCAGGAAGGTGGTGTGGAAACCCAGGAAGGTGGTCCAGAAGTGGATCTTGCCGAGCCGCTCGTCGAGCAGCCGGCCGGTCATCTTCGGGAACCAGAAGTAGATGCCGCCGAAGGTCGCGAACACGATCGTCCCGAACAACACGTAATGGAAGTGCGCCACGACGAAATACGTGTCGGTGACGTGGAAGTCCAGTGGCGGGCTGGCGAGGATGACACCCGACAGGCCGCCGAACAGGAAGGTGACCAGGAATCCCAGCGCCCACAGCATCGGCGTTTCGAACGTCAGCTGCCCCTTCCACATGGTGCCGATCCAGTTGAAGAACTTCACTCCGGTCGGCACGGCGATCATGAAGGTCATGAACGAGAAGTACGGCAGCAGTACGGCTCCGGTGGCGAACATGTGGTGCGCCCACACCGCCACCGACAGCGCCCCGATACTCATCGTCGCGTAGACCAGTGCGGTGTAGCCGAAGACCGGTTTGCGGCTGAACACCGGGAAGATCTCGGTGACGATGCCGAAGAACGGCAGCGCGATGATGTACACCTCGGGATGACCGAAGTACCAGAACAGGTGCTGGTAGAGCAGATTGCCGCCGGTGGCGGGATCGTAGATGTGTCCGCCGAGATGACGATCGAAGGCCAGCGCCATCAGCGCCGCGGTGAGGATCGGGAAGGCCAGCAGGACCAGCACGCTGGTGACCACGATGTTCCAGGTGAACATCGGCATCCGGAACAAGGTCATACCCGGCGCGCGCAGCACGACCACGGTGGTGAGCATATTGACCGCCCCGAGGATGGTGCCCAGACCGGAGACGGCCAGACCCAGAATCCACATATCGCAGCCCACGCCGGGGGCGTGGACCACATCCGACAGCGGGGTGTAGGCGGTCCAGCCGAAGTCCGCGGCGCCGCCGGGAGTGACGAATCCGGCGGTGGCGATCGAGGCGCCGAAGAGATAGAGCCAGTAGCTGAGCGCGTTGAGTCGCGGGAACGCCACATCGGGCGCGCCGATCTGTAACGGCAGGATGCAGTTGGCGAAGCCGAACACGATGGGCGTGGCATAGAACAGCAGCATCAGGGTGCCGTGCATGGTGAACAGCTGATTGAACTGCTCCGGCGACAGGAACTGCAGGCCGGGGCGGGCGAGCTCGGCCCGCATCAGCAGCGCCATCAGCCCGCCGATGAGGAAGAACGCCATCGAGCTGACGATGTACATCATGCCGAGCAGCTTCGGATCGGTCGTCGTGACGATCGTCCAGATCTGCGAACCCTTCGGGGCGATCCGCCGGGGATAAGGCCTTACGGCTTCGATCTCGGCGGCGCCGCGAGATGGTGCTGTAGTCACAGTTCCTCCTCGAGCCCAACCATCTTCGAGTGTGGCACCGCGGCAAGATCAACGTGTTCGAATCCCGCCGGGCATCGGTATGCGATCGGTGGTGATCTTCGGGACGGGGCCCATGCTCCCATCGATACCCACTTCACGACGGATGGATCGCCGGAAACGTCCACGTGGATCGCTGGAAAGTAACGGATGCATCGGCGGCCGCCCCGGAAAGGCTGGCCGAGGGTACGGTGGGACCCGACCGTTTCGGAGTGGTTCTGCGAGTGAGTGCGGCGATGCGGACCGTAGCTGTCCGTTCGCTCGCCGCTGCGACGACGAGATTCCGAGATATGAGGTGTGGACATGACCGCTGCCTGGCCCAGTTCGTTCAATTCCTTCGACGACCTCTTCAACCGCTTCTTCGGCCCCGGTATGGCCGCGCAGCCGCCGGTGCAGCGCATCGATCTGGGGCGGCTGCTCAGCGACAGCGCCAAGGAGCTGATCGCGATCGCCCGGTCGGCCGCCCAGGACTGGGGAAATCCGGAGGTCACCGCCGAACATCTGCTCTACGCCGCTACCCAGGTCGAGCCGTCGCGCGGGATCATCGGCCAGCTGGGCCTGGATCCGGACAAAGTCGCCGCGCAAATGAGGGGTGCGGTCGGCAGCGGAGAGGCCACCGCGACCGCGGGCGGTCAGGTGGTACTCGGGCCCGGCAGCAAACTGGCCCTGCGCACCGCACAGCGCAACGCCGCCGAGGCGGGATCCAGCTACATCGGCCCGGAACATATTCTGCTCGGCATCGCCGACAATCCGGAAAGTCCTGCCGCGCAGTCGCTTTCGGGTGCGAAACTGCCGGTCGCCGAGGGGCAGAAGAAGCCCACCGACACTCCGACGCTCGACGAATACGGCCGGGATCTGACCGCCGAGGCCCGCGCGGGCAAGGTCGACCCGGTCGTCGGCCGCGCCGAGGAGATCGAGCAGACCGTGGAAATACTTTCCCGGCGGCGGAAGAACAATCCGGTGCTCATCGGCGATCCCGGCGTCGGCAAGACCGCGATCGTCGAAGGTCTGGCGCAGCGCATCGTCAACGGCGATGTGCCCAGCACGCTGGCCGATCGGCGGGTGGTGGCCCTCGATGTGGGCTCACTGGTGGCGGGCAGTAAATATCGCGGCGAATTCGAGGAGCGGCTGACCAAGATTCTCGACGAGGTCCGCGAGCACTCCGACGAACTGGTGCTGTTCATCGACGAGCTGCACACCATCGTGGGCGCCGGCACCGGCGGCGAGGGTTCGATGGACGCCGGCAACCTGCTCAAGCCGGCCCTGGCCCGCGGCGAACTCCATGCCATCGGCGCCACCACCATCGACGAATACCGGCGCTACATCGAAAAGGACGCCGCCCTGGAACGCCGCTTCCAGCCGGTGCTGGTCTCGGAACCGTCGGTCGCCGACACCATCGAAATCCTGCGCGGACTCGCCGACGTCTACGAGGAGCACCATCAGGTGCACTACGAGGACGAGGCGCTGATCGCCGCGGCGGAGCTCTCCGATCGCTACATCACCGATCGGTTCATGCCCGACAAGGCGATCGACCTGGTCGATCAGGCCGGTGCGCGGGTCCGGTTGCGTACCCGCATGCCCGGCCCCGATCTTCGTGCGGCACAGGAGGAATTGTCGCGCCTCGAGCGGGAGAAGGATGCCGCGGTCGCGGGTGAGGACTACGCCCGCGCGGACGAACTCAAGAGCGAGATCACCGCCGCCGAGGAGCGGGTCGGCCACATCACCGCCGACGAGGTGCCGACGGTCACGCTCGACGACATCGCCGAGGTGGTGTCCAAGCAGACCGGAATTCCGGTGTCGGAGTTGACGGTCGAGGAACGGCAGCGCCTGCTGCAGTTGGAAGACGTGCTGCACGAGCGGGTGATCGGGCAGGAGGAGGCGATCGTGGCGGTCGCCGAGGCGGTGCGCCGCGCCCGGGCCGGGATGAAGGATCCGAACCGCCCGATCGGCTCGTTCCTGTTCCTCGGCCCGACCGGTGTCGGCAAGACCGAATTGGCGAAAGCCTTGGCGGAAGCGGTATTCGGCGACGAGGACCGGCTGATCCGGTTCGACATGAGCGAATTCCAGGAGAAGCACACGGTGTCCCGGCTGGTCGGCGCACCGCCCGGATATGTGGGCTACGAGGATGCCGCACAGCTCACCGACAAGGTGCGCCGCCAACCGTATTCGGTGATCCTGTTCGACGAGGTGGAGAAGGCCCATCCGGACGTGTTCAACGTGTTGCTGCAGTTGCTCGACGACGGGCGCGTCACCGACGCCAAGGGCCGCACCGTCGATTTCAAGAACACCATCGTGATCATGACCAGCAATATCGGTTCGGACCTGATTCTGAAGGCCACCTCGGCGGAGCTCGACGCCATCACCCCGCGGCTGATGGAACGGCTGCAACAGCATTTCCGGCCGGAATTCCTCAACCGCATCGACGAGACCATCGTGTTCCATCGGCTCGACCAGGAACAGTTGCGCCGCATCGTCGATCTGGTTCTCGACGGCCCCCGTCGTCGCCTGCGCGCTCAGGACATCGAGCTCGACGTCACCGACGCGGCGCGGGATTGGCTGTCCGAGAACGGATATCAGCCCGAATTCGGTGCCCGCCCACTTCGCCGGACGGTACAGAAGCAGCTGGAGAATCAGGTGTCCCGGCTGGTACTCGGTGGCGAGCTGAACCCGGGCGACACCGTACGCGTCGACGCCGACGAGTCCGGACTGATCGTCGCCGCGGTGGCCGGCTCCGGAGCCGAACGTTCCCTCGACGCCTCCGCGAACGGCCAGAAGCCGAAGGGAAAGAAGGCGAACGGCAAGGCGGAAGCCAAGTCGGAGAAGAAGTCCGGAGCGAAATCCGCGAAGAGCTGATCCGGGAGAAGCCGGTGGTGAGCTACGTGGCCGACCCGCGCGTCGACGCCTACGTCGACGCGCTACCGGCCTGGCAGCGCGACATCTGCCGCGAGGTGCGCGAACTCGTCCACGCCGCCGACCCGGAGGTGACGGAGACCGTCAAGCGCAGGGTACGACCGTATTTCGTGCTCGACGGCAACATCTGCGCGCTGCTGGCGACGAAGACGCACGTCGACATCTTCCTCTACGACGGTGCGATCGTGCCCGATCCGGCCGGCATCATCACCGGCGGGCACGACAACACGACGGCACGCACCGTGGCGATTCGCGAGGGCGAGAAGGTCGACGCTCCCGCGCTGTCGGCGATGCTGCGGCAGATCATCGCGAACAATCGCGCGGGCGGTTGGCGCAAGCTGAAACGCGATGCGGCACCGGCGGATTGATCGGAGAGGGACCGGCAGAGGGCGGTTGGTCGGCGTCAGCGGCGGATCGCACGGGCCGGGCCGCCGCCGCGACCCTCAGCCCGACGCTGTCGTATCCGTAGGAGCTTGCGCATAGACGCCGGCGGTGAGTTCGCGCATGCATCTGACCACGAGGGGAGCGGGTCCGCCCGATCGTGTTGCGGTCGAAGGTATTTCGTCGAGCCCGTCGGCCGGTGCCGGCGAGTGCGCCGGGCTGTCGTCGTCGGCCCATTGCTCCAGTCCGATGCGGATCGCGCCGGCGGCCGCGGCGGCCAGCGTGCGCAGGCGCAGTGGATCGGTGTCCGGGGACAGTTTCGTCAGCAGCTCCAGCAGGGCGTGCTCGCCGGTGAGATTGACCCGGAACCAGACCGCGCGCAGGGCCGTATCGTCGGCCATCGCGCGCAACAGGCCGCGGGTGATGTCGAGTTCGTCGCGGTCCACCACGGTCAGGGCGCGGATCGCGGCGATTTCCAGTTCCGCGATGGTAGGCAACCGGTCCGGTCCGTCGCCGAGGATGTCCAGCCAGCGAGACGCACCCGCCGACAGCATCGGTTCCACGGCATCCTCTTTGGTACGGCAATAGCGATAGAAGGTGCGCAGGCCGACGCCGGAGGCGGCGGCGATCTGCTCGGCGGTGACCGCCGCGGTGCCACGCTCGGCGAACAGGCGGGCGGCGGTGTGGGCGATCTCCATCCGGGTCGCCGACTTGCGCCGCTGGGCCAGATTCGGCCGCGGCGACGCGGTGGCGGAAGGGCCGGTTCTCGACTCGGGCATGAGTCACCTCCTGTCCGCACAGTCTAAGCGCGATTTGTCACCCTGGCACAACGTGCCACTCGGGCGTAGTGTGTCAATCGAACGAGAAAATCGCAGATGAGGAGAGTTTCGCAATGGAGCGTTTCGCAGATCGCCGAGTTCTGATCACCGGCGCCGGATCCGGTATCGGCCGCGCCACCGTGCATCGCATCCTGTCCGAGGGCGGCACCGTGGTGGCCGCCGACGTCAGCGAGGCGGGCCTGGCCGAAACCGCGAAACAGGCGGCCGAGAAGGGCAGCGCCGATCGGCTGACCACCGTCACGATCGACATCTCCGACGAGTCCTCGGTGCAGGCCGGGGTCGCCAAGGCCGTGGAAACCCTGGGCGGGCTGGACGCGCTGGTCAACGCCGCCGGCATTCTCCGCTCGGCGCACACCCACGAGATGCCGCTGGCCGACTGGAACCGCATCATCACCACCAACCTCACGGGCACCTTCCTGATGATTCGCGAATCGCTGCCGGCGCTGCTGGACAGTGGCCGTGGCGTCATCGTGAACTTCGCCTCCACCTCCACCTACTTCGCGCACCCGTACATGGCCGCCTACGCCGCGTCCAAGGGCGGCATCATGTCCATGACCCACGCGCTGGCCTCGGAATACTCCAAGCAGAACCTGCGCGCGGTGGCCGTGGCGCCCGGCTCGATCTCGAGCGATATGACCGACGGCCGCGGCCCGGGCCTGCCCGAGGACGCCGATTTCTCGCTGTTCACCAAGCTGATGCCGATGCTCGGCCAGGGTTTCGCCTCGCCCGACACGGTCGCCGGCGTGGTGGCCATGCTCGCCTCCGACGACGGCGCCTTCATCACCGGCACCGAGGTGCGCATCGACGGCGGCACCCACGCCTGACCGGTCCGAATCGGTCCGGGCCGTCCCGGTCAACGGGAAAGCCCGGACCGAAACAGAAACCTGTTCTATTGTGCTGGCGGGGCCGATACCAGGAGGTGACCGCGATGGATCTGGTTGCGTTGGAAGAGATTCGTGCGTTGAAATACCGCTATCTGCGGACGCTGGATCTGCGGGAGTGGGACGAGTTCGCCGATACTCTCGCCGCGGACGCGGTGGCCGACTACGGCTCGCCCTCCGGCGGTAAACCGCTGCAGTTCCAGGGGCGCGACGCCATCGTCGGCTATCTCAGCGGCGCGATGTCCGGCACCATGATCACCTCGCACGTGTGCAGCCACCCCGAGATCGCGGTGGACGGTGACTTCGCCTCCGGCAGTTGGTGTCTGGAGGATACGGTCATCGTTCCCGACCACGGGATCATGATTCGCGGCGCCGCGTACTACCGCGACACCTATCGCCGGGAATCCGACGGCCGCTGGCGCATCACGAGCACCGGATATCAGCGCAACTACGAGGCCATGATTCCGCTCGCCTCGATCCAGGGCTTCACCATCACCGCCAGCCGCTGGGATCCGAGCGTCACGCACTGAGCCGACCGGCCGCTCAGGCCCGGGCGGTGCGCCGGATCGCGGTGGGAGTGCTGTCCCACCAGCGGCGCGCACAGCGGGTCAGAGTGGCCTGTTCCGCGAGGCCGAGCAGTGAGGCGATCTGGCTCATCGGCAGATCCGTCGTGGTCAGATAGCGCCGCGCCTCACCGCGGCGCACATCGTCGACGATGGCGGCGAAGCTCGTGTGCTCGGCCGCCAGGCGGCGCTGCAGAGTGCGCGGATGGATCGTCAGAAGCCTCGCCACCGAATCGATCTGCGGAGCGGTCGTACCCAGTAGTTGCTGCACGGCGGCTCGCACCCCCGGCACCGTGGAGGCGCCGGTGTCGCCGGCCTGTTCGGCCAGGAACGCCACCGCCAGCCGGCGCAGATTCGCATCGCCGCCCGCGATGGCCCGCGACGTGAGGTTGCTCGGCAGCCGCAGCATCGCCGCCGGTCGCTCGAAGCGCACCGGGACGCCGAAGAAGTTCTCGTAGGTCGCGCGCGAACCCGGCGGGCGGTACGGCAGTTCCACCGAGCGCAACCCGTACGGGCCTTCCACCAGCCGGATCAATGTGCGATGCAGGAATCCCAGGCCCAGGTCGGTGCCCTGGACGGGTTGCGGAAATCCGGGTTCGACGCCGTAGCGCAGGGCCGTCACACCGCGGTCGCCGTAGGGATCCGGTTCGATCGTCAGGCTCAGCGAGCGGGCGTGCACGAACAGGTAGCGCGAGGTGCACTCCAGCGCGTCGGCCAGGGTGGGGGAGCTGCGGATGGCCAGCGCGAGCGGTCCCAGCATGCCGAGGTCCTGCCGGGCGGCGATCCGCAGGCCCAGATCGGGACACCGCAGCCGGTCGGCGGCGATCTCCAGTACCAGGGCCATCGCCTCGTCGGAGACCAGCAGGTCGTCGGCGTCCAGGGCGGCGATCGGGTATCCGGCGGCAGCCGCGTATTCCTCCGCGTTTCCCCCGAGTTCGGCCACGGTCGCGCGGAAACCGCGCAAACCGGCCGAGCGGATCACCGACATGTCGTCCAGAATCAAATACTTGTCGTGCAAAGTCAAGAATGCCGGGAAAGGAACCAGCACACTGGAACCATGACCGCAGCTGGTGAATATGTCGATGTCGTCATCGTGGGCGCCGGTCTGTCCGGAATCGGCGCCGGTTACCGCGTGCAGACGGAATTGCCCGGAAAGTCCTATGCGATCCTCGAGGCGCGCGAGGCGCTGGGCGGCACGTGGGACCTGTTCCGATACCCCGGCATCCGGTCCGATTCGGATATGTTCACCCTCGGCTATCCGTTCGAGCCGTGGCGCGATGCCAAATCGATCGCCGACGGTCCCTCGATTCTGCGCTACATCACCGAGACGGCGCGCCGGCACGGGATCGACAAGCATATTCGCTACGGCACCAAAGTCGTTGCGGCACAATGGTCCAGCGCCGAATCGCGCTGGACGCTGACCGTGCGGCAGGGCGATGCGGAGCGCACGCTGAGCTGTCGCTTCCTCTATTCGTGCTCCGGCTACTACGACTACGACCAGGGGCACGCCCCCGAGTTCCCGGGTGTGGAAACGTTCTCCGGCACCATGGTGCATCCGCAGTTCTGGCCGGAGGATCTCGACTACGCCGGCAAGAAGGTCGTGGTCATCGGCAGCGGCGCCACCGCCGTGACGCTGGTTCCGGCGATGGCCGAACAGGCCGAGCGGGTGACCATGCTGCAGCGTTCACCGACCTGGATCTCCGCGGTCCCCGGCCGGGACAAGCAGGCCGACAAGATTCGGGAACTGCTGCCGGCGGGCTTGGCGCACCGGGTGATCCGCACCAAGAACATCCTGTTCAACGTCGGTTTCTACCAGTACTGCCGGCGTCGCCCGCAGGCCGCGCGCAAGCTGCTGACCGGGCTGACCACTCGCATTCTCAAGGACGAGAAGTTGGTCGCCGAACATTTCACCCCGGAGTACAACCCGTGGGATCAGCGGCTGTGCGCGGTGCCGGACGCCGACTTCTTCAAGGCGATGCGCAAGGGCAAGGCCGAGGTGGTCACCGATCACATCGACACCTTCGTGCCCGAGGGGATCCGCCTGAAGTCGGGCCGGGTGCTTCCCGCCGACATCGTCATCTCGGCGACCGGTCTGAAGCTGCTCGCCTTCGGCGGGATCACGCTGGAGGTCGACGGTGAGCCGGTGAACCTGTCCGACCGGTTCGTCTGGCAGGGAACGATGCTCACCGGCGTCCCCAACTTCGCGGTCTGCATCGGCTACACGAACGCGTCGTGGACGCTGCGCGCCGACCTGACCTCGCGGCTGGTGTGCAGGGTGATCGCCCATATGGACCGGCGCGGATACGAGGCGGTGGTGCCGCAGCCGCAGGCCGAGCTCACCGAACATCCGCTGCTCGACCTCGCCTCGGGCTATATCCAGCGCTCGATCGGCGACTTTCCGAGGCAGGGCGACCGGCATCCGTGGAAGGTGCGCCAGAACTACCTGCTGGATTCGGCCACGACCATGCGCACGAATCTGGACAAGACGTTGCAGCCGGTCCGGCGCACGGCGGTGCTGTCGAACGCCTGAGCGCGGCGCCGGACGGGTGCGCGGCGCCGGCCCGGGCACGCCCGCGCTGATCCGTTCAGTTCGTCCAGGGACCGATCCCGCCGATCCGGTCGATCCGGATGCGGGTCAGCAGGCCCGGCGGCGCGTCGGCGGGCGGGAACTTCGATGTGGGCGAGGACAACACCGCGGCCAACTCCCGCAGCAGTTCCGGTGCCCCGCCCTCGACGATGCGTGCG
Organism: Nocardia violaceofusca NBRC 14427; assembly: GCF_963869435.1. NCBI lineage: Bacteria > Bacillati > Actinomycetota > Actinomycetes > Mycobacteriales > Nocardiaceae > Nocardia > Nocardia violaceofusca. Next base: position 184,006 of record NZ_CAWMPM010000022.1, on the reverse strand, counting down.
GTGCCGGTGACCGACAGATACGGCCGCATGAACTCGCTCGGCTGATCCGAGACGATGGTCAACGCCACCCGCGGGTCGCGGCGCACGTTGCGCACCTTCAGATATTCGCCGAGGTGGGCGCTGACCAGCTCGTCGCCCTCGGGTGTGGACTGCAATGCCACCCAGACGACGGAGACCTGCGGGCTGCCGTCGGCGTTCAGGGTGACCAGGGTCGCGTTGGCGCCGGCGCCGACGAATTCGCGCGCGGAATCGGGAAGTCGCATATCCGGTCCGACGCCCGCGCGAATCGTTTCATTCCCGCGGTACGCGCACCCGGCGCGCGACAGGACGCGATGTCTGATTTCCGCCGGTATTCGATCCGGAGCTCCGGCAGATTGGGGAGCGTACGGATCGAATACCGAAAGGATCAGCAATGACGGTCTACACGACGACGGCGAGTCCGCTCGGTGAGCTGATGCTCGTCGGCGAGCCGCGCCCGGCCGGTGCCGTGCTCACCGCCCTGTCCATCGCGGGCGGGAAAGGTGGTGGAGCGCAACCTGATTGGATCGAGGATCGCGCACCGTTCGCGTCGGTGATCGACCAGCTCGACGGCTACTTCGCCGGGCAGCGCACCCGTTTCGAACTCGACTACGCGGTCGAGGGCAGTGAATTCCGGCGTCGGGTCTGGCAGGCACTCGACGACATCCCGTACGGCCGCACGGTGACCTACGGCGATATCGCCGCCCGAGTCGGTGCGCCGCGGGCGGCGGTGCGGGCCGTCGGCTCCGCGATCGGCGCCAATCCGGTGCTGATCGTGCGGCCGTGCCATCGGGTGATCGGCGCGAACGGCCGCTTGACCGGCTATGCGGGCGGGATCGACCGCAAGCGGCAACTGCTGGAGCTCGAACATGCCGCGTGAAACCCGCCCGGCGCCGCCCGGTCCGGGGCTGCCGTTCGGCGCTCGGGTGGATGCGCAGGACTGGACGCGGATAGCGGACGAACTCGACGAGCACGGATACGCGCTCAGCGGATGCCTGCTGAGCGCCGGCGAGTGCCGTGCGCTCGCGGCGCTGTACACCGAGGACGACCGCTTCCGCTCCACCATCGAGATGTCGCGCCACCGTTTCGGCTCCGGCGAGTACCGCTACTTCACCCACGATCTGCCCGCGGCGGTGTCCGAGTTGCGTGCCGCGCTGTATCCGAAACTGCTGCCCATCGCGCGGAACTGGGCGCAACGCCTGGGCCGCCCCGGTTCGTGGCCGGACGGCCTCGACGACTGGATCTCCCAGTGCCACCGGGCCGGGCAGCATCGCTCGGCGCAGATCCTGCTGCGCTACGGCCCCGGCGATTGGAACGCGCTCCATCGAGACCTCTTCGGCGACATGATCTTTCCGCTGCAGGTGGTGATCGGACTCGATGCCGCCGGCGCGGACTACACCGGCGGCGAATTCCTGATGGTCGAACAACGCCCGCGCGCCCAATCACGCGGCGCGGCAGTCGCTCTGCCGCAGGGGCACGGGCTGGTCTTCACCACCCGGGAACGCCCCGTACGGTCCGCGCGTGGCTGGTCGGCCGCGCCCATGCGCCACGGCGTGAGCGTGGTGCGCAGCGGGCATCGCCGCACTCTGGGCCTGGTTTTCCACGATGCGTGAGGAATGCGGCGCGGGGGGTGAGGACGCAATCGCGACGCGGGATTACCTACTGCTCGACTCGGACGCCGTGCCGTATCGCAGCCCGACCGCGGGCACCGTCGGCGGCCATCGGCGTCAGCGCATCTACGGGCGGCTGGACTGCCCGGCGGCGCTGCGCGCACTGCGTCGCGGCAATTACGCCGCATACCGGGTGTTCTTCGCAGACGAGGCCACCGCCGTCGCCGCCGGATACCGTCCGTGCGCGCGGTGTCTGCCGGAGGCGTATCGGCGCTGGAAGTCCGGGTGCTCAGATGCTGCGCTGCCGCCGCCGGACCGGCGGCCGGGGCGGACCGATGTGCCGGTGCACCAACTGCAGGGCGGCCAGCAGGATCAGCGAGAATCCGGTGGACAGATAGTCCTCGGTCAGCACGCCGAGGACCGCCAGGCCGCCGAAGACCGGTAGTTCCAGCCACGAGCACCAGGCCAGTAGTCGGAGCCGGGAGGCGTGGGAATCGAGCCAGGCCAGTCCGTCGTCGACGATGTCGGCGGCCGTGTCGAACTCGACCAGCCCGTCGCCCACCTGCACGAACCGATGTACCGCCTGCTCGCGACTGATCCGCCCCAGCCACACCTCGTCGATGAGCCGCTTACCTTCGACCGCAACTTCCGTGACGACCGCGTCCATTCTGCGCCAGTCCCTTTCCAGTTGGTCTCGCAAAGTGTAAGCGCCGAGAGCCGCAATCACCCCGCAATCCGGCCCGCCCAAGGCTGGGTGGCGCGACACGGGCGGGCCGGGACCGTGCGGGCGTCATGGCCGATCGAGGCGAATCGGACAGTGCCGCAGCGCACCCGGTGCTCGCGCGAAGGCGGCACCGAAAGTCTTGGCAACGAACGGAATTCGGTACCGCCGACATTGATCGAGTGCGCGTTCCCGCTTTTCGAAATAAGGTATGGAATACCTTCCTGTGCAATGGTTTACCTAAATTCGGGCAGCCTTTCTTTGCTGGCGGAGAAAAGGCTGCCGAGTTATTTTTGTCCGGTGCAAGCGGATACGGCGGTAATGGAGAGTGTGGTCCGGCCGGAAACTCACGGCCCGGGTTTGTCGGTGCGACTGAATTGGCTGCGGGCCGGGGTGCTGGGTGCCAACGACGGAATCGTCTCCGTCGCAGGGATTGTCGTGGGTGTGGCGGCGGCCACCACGTCGACGTCGGCGATCGTCACCGCGGGCGTCGCCGGACTAGCCGCGGGGGCGGTGTCGATGGCGCTGGGCGAGTACGTCTCGGTGAGCACCCAGCGCGACAGCGAGCGCGCGGTGCTGGCCGTGGAACGGCGCGAACTCGCCGAGGACCCGGCGGGTGAACTCGCCGAACTGGCCGCCATCTACGAGGGCAAGGGGCTGACGCCGGCCACCGCGTGGAAGGTCGCCGAGGAGTTGACCGCCAAGGACGCGTTCGCCGCGCACGCCGAGGCCGAATTGGGAATCGACCCGAGCGAGCTGACCAACCCGTGGCATGCCGCGCTGTCGTCGGCGACGGCGTTCACCATCGGCGCCCTGCTGCCGCTGCTGGCCATGCTGGTACCCGCGGCGATCCGGGTTCCGGTCACCGCGGCGGCGGTTCTGGTGGCCCTGGCCGTGACCGGCGCAGTCGGTGCCCGGCTCGGGCAGGCGCCGGTGCGGCGCGCGACGATTCGCGTGCTGGCGGGCGGTGCGCTGGCGATGGCGACGACCTATGCGGTCGGCCATCTGGTCGGGATCGCGGTCTAGCGGGCGGTCGGGGCGGCAGGCGAAATCAGCGGTTCCGGAACCGGTTTCCCACGCGCAGCCGGTCCATGACCGCGCGCATCTTGGCTTGCCGGTGCGGATCGCCGATCCGGAATTCGACGTGCACGACGGGGTGGGATGCGTCGATCAGCGCCACGGTTTCGCGGTCCGTGGAGTGAGCAGCGCGGGGTGAAGCGGTCATAACTCCCAGTGTGCACCCGCGGCTATTTTCTGGCAATGTGTTCTGCCGCTCTGTCGCTTTCGAAACCCAATCGAAATGCTCGGGGATGCAGTCGCTTACACCGCCGCGCCGCCGCCGCTCACGGCCGGGAGCCGACCAGGTCCCGTTTGCGGGCCTCCCGGGCCAGCGCCCGGTCACGCTGTTCTTCGAAACGCGCACAATCGTTTCGCAGTTTCTCCAGGAATTCCCCGAGGGTATTGCGCGCACGGTCGCCGCGTGCGGTGAAGTCGTTGCGATCGAACACATTCCACTTGCGCAACACCGGCATCACCACCTCGTCCAGATGCTGGCGCAGATCGTAGATTCCGTGCTTGGCCATCAGCACGCCGTTGCGCCGCCAATCCGGCATTCCGGCGCCCGGCATCCGGAAATTGCACACGATATCGGTAATCGCCTCCAGCGCCTGGTCGGGTGCCAGATCCAAAGCCGCCGCGCACATATTGCGGTAGAAGATCATGTGCAGGTTCTCGTCCGCGGAGATGCGCGCCAGCATGCGGTCGGCGACCGGATCCTCGCAGACCTTACCGGTGTTGCGGTGTGAGACCCGGGTGGCCAGTTCCTGGAAGGTCACGTAGGCGACCGAGTGCAGGAATCCGGTGCCGGCCCGCTCCACGACGCTGGCCTTGTCGCTCTCGCGCACGAGTTTCATCGCGTCGTAGCCGTTGGTCATGTGGACCATCCGGGCCCGCTCCAGGGCCACGGGGTCGACCGCGCGGGTGACGACCAGATAGTCGCGAATCGCTATGCCGTGCCGGTTCTCCTCGGCCGTCCACCGCCCCACCCAGGTGCCCCAGGCGCCGTCGGACGAGAAGTTCTCGGCGATCTCGCGATGGTAGGACGGCAGATTGTCCTCGGTGAGCAGATTCGTGACCATCGCGGCGCGGGCGACCTCGTTCAGCCGTGACTGGGCGGGGTCCCAATCGGTTCCGCCGAGGGCGGCGAAATTGCGTCCCGCGTCCCACGGGACGTAGTCGTGCGGATGCCACGTCTTCGCCATCGACAGATGTCGATGCACGTTGCTCTCCGCCACGGGCTCGAGCTCCAGCAGCAACTCGAGTTGGGTGAGATTCCTGACCACGGTGTTGCCCTTCCTCGTTGTGGATCGCCGTGCGACGCTGCGGGAAGAAACCGGTACAGTGCAGTCACGACCGGGTTGCCGGGTGGCACTCAGGGCTGCGCCGGTCGTGTTCGCCTCGCTAATGTAGCCGCTCCACCGCCACCGTTGTCGCTCCAGCTTGTATTCGCCGCAGTGTTGCCCCTGTTCCGCAGTGTTGCCTGTCGAAAGTGAGCCGAGAATGACGGTTTCCAGCCGTATGCGCTACCGCGATGTCGTCGTCACCAGCCTGGCCGCGACCACGTCCATCGCCGGTGATGTCGACTCCACGTGGAAGGGACTGTTGAACGGTGAGAGCGGAATCGACGTACTCGACGACGGTTTCATCGACCAGTTCGAACTTCCGGTTCGCATCGGCGGTCACCTCAAGGTCGTTCCGTCCACCGTTCTGAGCCGCGAGGAGACCCGCCGGCTGTCCTACGTCGAGCAGATGGCGCTGGTGCTGGGGCGCGAGGTGTGGCGCAACGCCGGTGCGCCCGAGGTCGATCCGGAGCGGCTCGGCGTCTCCATCGGCACCGGACTGGGTGGTGCGGAGGCGCTCATCGACGTCAAGGACAAGATGGCCAACGGCGGATATCGCCGGGTCAGCCCGCTCGCGGTGCAGATGATCATGCCCAACGGCGCGGCCGCGGTGGTCGGGCTGGAATTGGGCGCCAAAGCCGGTATCGCGACCCCCGTTTCGGCGTGCTCCTCGGGGTCGGAGGCCATCGCCAACGCGTGGAAGATGATCGTGATGGGCGATGCCGATGTGGTCGTGACCGGCGGTGTGGAGGGGTCGATCCAAGCCGTGCCGATCGCCGCCTTCACCATGATGCGCGCGATGAGCACGCGCAACGACGATCCGAAACGCGCCTCGCGCCCGTTCGACACCGATCGCGACGGGTTCGTCTTCGGTGAGGCGGGCGCGATGATGGTGCTCGAATCCGAGGAACACGCCCGGGCCCGCGGCGCCACCGTACACGCCCGGCTGCTCGGCGCCGGTCTCACCTCCGACGGTTTCCACCTGGTGGCGCCGGATCCGGACGGCAAGGGCGCGGCGCGGGCCATCGCCCGCGCGTTGCAGACCGCCGGATTGTCGAAAACCGATGTGGCACATGTGAACGCGCATGCCACGGCGACCCCGATCGGCGATACCGCGGAGGCTCGCGCCATCGCCGCGGCGGTCGGCAGCCACGCCTCGGTCTACGCGCCGAAATCGGCGCTGGGACATTCCATCGGCGCCGTCGGGGCGCTGGAATCGGTGCTCACGGTGCTGTCGATCCGCGACAGCCTCGTCCCGCCCACGCTCAACCTGGAAAACCAGGATCCGGATGTCGATCTGGACATCGTCAAGGGCCAGGCCCGGCCCGGGCGGATCGACTACGCGGTCAACAATTCCTTCGGATTCGGCGGCCACAATGTGTCGTTGACCTTCGGCCGGTACTGAGTTGCCCGGCCGGAGCCTCGCCGAGGGCGGGCTCCGGGCTTTCGTTCCTGCGTGACTGTTCGTGCGTGACGTTCGTGCGTGAAAAGGATGAGGGAATGATCGGCGAAACCTTCGATGACTATCTGGATGAAGACGGCAACATCAGCATCCTGGGCGATGCGACCCTGATCGATTTCGTCGACAAGCACAGCGCGGCGAACGGGGACGACTTGGCCTACCGCTACATCGACTATTCGCGCGAGCGCGACGGTGAATACCACGAGCTCACCTGGCGCCAGTTCGGTGCGCGGTTGCGGGCGGTGGCTGCCCGGTTGCAGCAGGTGACCCGGCCGCGGGACCGGGTGGCGGTGCTGGCGCCGCAGGGCTTGGACTACGTGGTGGCGATGTTCGCGGCGGTGTACGCGGGCAATATCGCTGTGCCGCTGTTCGACCCGGAGGAACCCGGCCACACCGACCGGTTGCACGCCGTCCTCGGCGACTGCCGGCCGACCGCGATTCTGACCTCGAGTTCCGCGGCGGGCGGGGTGCGGGAATTCTTCCGCGGCATGCCGGCCGGGCAGCGTCCGCGCATCATCGCGGTCGACGCGATACCCGACAGCGTCGGCGTGGGCTGGACCCAACCGGATATCACCATCGACAGCGTCGCCTATTTGCAGTACACCTCCGGCTCCACCCGCACACCCGCCGGTGTGGAGATCACGCACCGCTCGGTCGGCACCAATCTGCTGCAGATGATCGACGCGCTCGGGATCGACGAAACCGCCCGCGGCGTCACCTGGTTGCCGCTGTTCCACGATATGGGCCTGCTGTGTGTGATCCTGCCGGCGATCGGCGGCAAGTTCATCACCATCATGTCGCCGAGCGCGTTCGTCCGGCGTCCCTATCGCTGGATCAAGGAGCTGGCCGCCGCCTCCGACGGCGCCGCGACCTATGCCGCCGCACCGAATTTCGCCTTCGAGCACGCCGCCGCGCGGGGGCGGCCGAAGGCGGGGGAGCACCTCGATCTGTCGAATGTGATCGGCCTGATCAACGGCAGTGAGCCGGTGTCGGTGTCGTCGATGGCGAAATTCACCGATGCCTTCATGCCCTACGGGTTGCCGAAGACGGCGATCAAACCGTGTTACGGGATGGCGGAGGCCACCCTGTTCGTGTCGGCCACCCGGCGCGAGGACGCCGCGCGGGTCGTCCACGCCGACCGCACCCGGCTCAACGCCGGGCACCTGGTCGAGGTCGATCCCGATGCGGAAAACGCCGTGGCGCAGGTGTCCTGCGGATATGTGGCGCGGTCGCAGTGGGCGGTGATCGTGGACGACAACGGCGCCGAACTGCCGGACGACCGGGTCGGGGAGATCTGGTTGCACGGGGAGAACATGGGCATCGGTTACTGGGGCCGTCCCGAGGAGACCGAGGCGACCTTCCACAACCGGCTCAGCGCCCGGCAGGCCCGCGGCAGCCACGCCGAAGGTACTGCGCCGCAAGCCTATTGGATGAGCACCGGCGACTACGGGGTGTATCACGACGGCGAGTTGTACATCACCGGCCGCGTCAAGGATCTGGTGATCGTCGACGGGCGCAACCACTATCCGCAGGATCTGGAGATGTCGGCACAGGAGTCGTCGACCGCACTGCGGCCGGGTTTCGTGGCCGCCTTCTCGGTGCGCGGTGACGAACTGCCCGCCGACCTCGCCGCCTCCGGGGCGGGCGGCGAACATCTGGTGATCGTGGCCGAACGGGGAAGTGGCGCAGCCAAACTCGACGCGGGCCCGGTGGCGGAGGTAGTGCGGGCCGCGATTTCGGCGCGCCACGGAGTGACGGTGCGTGAACTACTGCTGGTGCCGGCCGGATCGATTCCGCGCACGTCGAGCGGCAAGATCGCCCGACGTGCTTGTAAGGCCGCGTATCTGACGGGAACCCTGCGTGGCGGCCACCGGCAGCAGGCCTTCCCGGATGTCTCCGACGAGTAGCCGAGGCGGATCGGGCGAGTGGATTAGGTGAGGCAATCCTCGTGTGCCCGTTGAGATGTCCTCTGGGCACCGGATTGTCCGGTACTTGTCCGTCGGCAACGGCCCGCTATGGAGTTACCGTGTAGCTACATCAACATGTAGAACCGGATATGGGGCAATGTCATGGAGTTGTCTACCGATTATCTCATTGTGGTGATGGCACATTCGGCGCCCACCCGGCCGTTGACCGTGGAACGTGCACACCAGGTGATGCAGTTGCACACCGATTGTTCGACCGACGGCTGCGGTATCAAGCAGGCGGCGTTCGACGCGCTGGTAACCGCCGGGCATATCGTGCCCGACAGTTGCCGGCATCGCGGGTAGCGTGCGTCGGTCGGCGTCGGGGACGCCGACCGGCACACGTGATGCGACCGATCCTCAGAGCCGTTCGATGACGGTGGCGTTGGCGAGCCCACCGGCCTCGCACATCGTCATCAGGCCGTAGCGGCCGCCCGACTGTTCGAGGTGGTTGACCAGCGTCGCGAGGATGCGGACGCCGGAGGCGCCGAGCGGATGCCCCAGCGCGATGGCGCCGCCACGGGGATTCAGCTTGGCCGGGTCGGCGTTCAGTTCGCGCGCCCACACCAGCGGGACGGGCGCGAAGGCCTCGTTCACCTCGTAGGCGTCGATGTCGTCGATCGACAGACCGCCACGGGCCAGCACCTTCTCGGTCGCGGGGACGACCGCGGTCAGCATCAGCAGCGGGTCGTCGCCGGTGACGGCGAAGGAGTGGAAGCGGGCGCGCGGGCGCAGACCGAGGGCGGCGGCCTTCTCCTCGCTCATGATCAGGGCCGCGGAGGCGCCGTCGGTGAGCGGGGAGGAGTTGCCCGGCGTGATGGACCATTCGATCTCCGGGAAGCGGGCCAGATACTGGTCGTCGGCGAAGGCCGGACGCAGACCGGCCAGCCCCTCGACGGTGGTGGTCGGACGAATGGTCTCGTCGGCCTGCAAGACTCCGGCCGCGACGATCTCGCGATCGAATCCGCCCGCCGCGGCGGTTTCGGCGGCCAGCCGGTGTGACCGAGCCGCGAATTCGTCGAGAGCGGCGCGGTCGAACTTCCAGCGCGCGGCGATCACTTCGGCGGAAATGCCCTGCTGCACAAGGCCTTCGGGGTAGCGATGGGCGATCGGGCCGCGATTGGCATCGGCACCCTGGCCGTTGGAGAACATCGGGACCCGCGACATCGACTCCACGCCGCAGGCGATGGCGATGTCGTAGGCGCCGGCGATCACGCCCTGCGCGGCGAAGTGCGCGGCCTGCTGGCTGGAGCCGCACTGGCGGTCCACGGTGGTGGCGGGAACGGCCTCCGGAAATCCGGCCGCGAGCACCGCCGTGCGGGCGATGTTGAACGCCTGTTCCCCGCTCTGGGTCACACAGCCGGCGATCACGTCGTCGACCAGTGCCGGATCCAGGTCGTTCCGTGCGACCAGGTCGGACAGCACTCCGGCGAGCAGGGTGGCCGGGTGGACCTGGGACAGGCCGCCACCGGTTTTTCCCTTACCGGACGGGGTCCGGACGACATCGACGACGACTGCCGTGGTCATAGCCACTCCGATCGATCAAAGTTACTTGAGGTTCTTCTATAAGTTAACACCGATTCGCTTCTTTTCCGAGAGTGGGCCCGGTTTGCCGGCGCTCCGCGGCCCGGCAGCGGCGCGGCTCGCGGACGTCGTCGGCTGCTGCGCGCTCCCCGGATGTGGCAGACTCGGCACGGCACGATGCGGCCGGTCGACGACCGTATGCGGAAGGTGATGCGGGAGTTGGGATGGCGAGTGCGCTGAGCGCGATCGAACAGCAGGTGGCCGACCACAGACGGGCCGCCGCCCAGGAACGTTCGGCCGAGGCCGAACTGCGCCTGGCGACGTCGCTGTGCGAGCTGGCCAGGGCCTGCCTGGACACCAAGGCCGAGGGCGCCGACCGCGACCGCGCGCCCGCCGCGCTGGAACCCGCCCAGGAGGCCGTGCTGATCCGGCTGCACTGGCTGACCGCCGGTCATGTGACCGCGCAGTTCGCCGGGCAGGTCACCGAGGCGCTGCGACTGTTCGAACAGGCCGCCCGGACCATCGGCCATCGTGAACTGGCCACCGCGACCATCCGCCAGGCCTGCGACGCGTATCACCAAGTGGCGCAGAACTATCCGATGGCGGCCGGAGTGTGCGCCGACGGTCTGTCCAAATGCGGGGTGTGGCTGTGCCGGCTGGATCCGGAGTCGGCGGTGGCGGCCAGTGCCGAGGCGGTGCGCATCCGCGCGGGCCTGTTCGCCGCCAATCCCGATCAGGCGGGGCGCTATCTGGCCAGCCTGAACATGCTGCTGCGCACCCTGATGATCGGCCGCGGGCGCAAGCAGGCGTTGGCGACCTATCGCGAACGGTATTCCGCGTGGACCACGCCGGAGATGACGACCCGGCTGCGGGAGACCTCGATCGACGAACTCGAGTTCACCAGCAAAACCCATGCCGCCCTGGTGAAGTTGGAATGTCCGACGCTCGAGCGGGCCGGATATCTCACCCAGCAGCAGATTCTGTACCAAACCGCCGGTGATCTGACCACGATCGAGGAGATCAACTGGAAGCTCGGCCTGGTGGGGCTCAAACCCCTCGCCGCCGGTGCGCTGGCTGACCCGCCGTCCAAGCCGATGGAGATCGCGACTTCCTACGGTGCGTTGAGTGTGCGCTGCGCCGCCGCCGACGCCGTGGCCCGGGTGCGCGCGGCGGTGATCGAGGCCTATGCCGCCGACGGCGCGCATCCGGTGGACAGCAGCGCCTTCGCCGGAGTCGGCGAAACCCATTGGCATATGCCCGATCCCGCCCTCAACGCCGCTCCGGACCTCGGTGACGACGTGGTGCTGCTGCAGCGCGCGGGCAGCTGGGTGCATGTGCTGAGCCTGTTCTGGGAACTCGCCCCCACCGGCAAAAATCCTCTGGCGCTGCGGCTTTCGCGGCAGTGGCCGGTGCTCGCGGTCAACACCATCGAGAATCTGACCTACGAATTGTGCTGGTACGCCGACGGTGCCGCCCGGCAGTTCGCCGCCCTGGGGCGACCGGCCGGGCAGGAGCCGCTGGACGAACCGCTGGCGCCGTTGGATTTCGCGATGCTCGCCGACTACGGCGCCGACTACGCCTCCGAAACCCAGGTCCGCGCGGCGTTCGGCAACTCCGGCATGTTCGCCAAACTGACCAACCTGCCCGCCAGCGGTATCCGGCAGGCCGGGCAGGCGCGTGCCCTGGCCGACTACGGCGACCAGATCCTGTTCTTCCGCGGCGGCGCACCGCAGAGCTGATCCGCCGCGCGGTGTTGTCACCGCCGGCGGATACCGTCGACACCATGACACTCTCGGTCGGATGCGCGCAGTGGACGCACGAGGCGTGGCGCGCGTATCAGCCGGATTCGCGGCGGCGCCTGGGCGGATATGCCCGGTACTGCACCGCGGTGGAGGGCAACACCACCTTCTACGCGACGCCGAATCCGGCCACCGTGCGGTCGTGGGTGGATCAGACACCCGAGGACTTCCGCTTCGTGCTGAAGCTGCCCAGAACCATCACCCACGAGCGCCGGATGCGCGGTGCGGAAACGGAATTGGCGGAATTCCTGCGCGCGGTCGAACCACTCGGGCCGCGCATTCACGCGCTGTGGGCGCAATTGCCGGCCTCGTTCGGGCCGGACGATCTCGGCGTGCTCGCCGGACTGCTGCACCGCCTGCCGCGCCGGTATCGCTGCGCGGTCGAGGTGCGCCACCGCGCCTTCTTCGCCGATCCGGAGGCCGCCGGCCGGTTGGAGTATGTGCTGGAACGCGTTGGCGCCGAATGGATTCCGTTCGACACCACCACCCTGTTCGCCGCGCCGCCGCGCAGCCCCGGCGAGTACGAGGCGAGCGCGAAGAAGCCGCGGCTGCCGCGCCGCTTACGCGCACTGACCGAATATCCGATCGTGCGGTATCACGGCAACGACGATATCGAGGCGACCGTCGCCGGCTGGCGGCCGTGGCGCGATCTCGTCGTCGAGTGGTTGCGCGAGGGGCGGTCACCGACGGTCTTCGTTCACACTCCGGACAACGCGGATTCGTTACTGCTGGCCCGGCGGTTCTACGATGACGTGCGGTCCGCCGGCGCGGAGCTTCCGGCTCTCGTGGATCCGGCGCCGATCGGGCCGATGACCTTGTTCTGAGGAAACGAACGACCGCCGTACGCCCTCTGTATACGCTTCGAATCAACTCCACCACCCACGGCCGAACCGAAACAGGGCTTGGAAATATGACCACTTCGACCACCCGGGAGCCGGCGGCGCAGCCGGCCCCGGGCCCCGCGCCGAGCACTCTGTCGCATCGGCAGATTTTGACTATTTTGTCCGGTTTGTTGCTGGGGATGTTCTTGGCGGCGCTGGATCAGAATATTGTGAGTGTGGCGATCGTCCGGATCGCGAATAGTTTGCATGGTTTCGATCAGCAGGCGTGGGCGACGACGGCGTATTTGATTACGGCGACGATTTCGACGCCGTTGTACGGCAAGTTGGCCGATATCTATGGTCGGAAGCCGTTCTATCTGTTGGCGATCGGTATTTTCGTGGTGGGTTCGGCGGCGTGTACGTTCGCGACGTCGATGTACGAGTTGGCGGCCTTCCGGGCATTCCAGGGGCTCGGCGCCGGTGGGCTGATGTCCTTGGCGTTCACCATCATCGGGGATATCGTGCCCGCTCGCGAACGCGTGCGGTACCAGGGCTATTTCATGATGGTGTTCGGCACCGCGACGGTCGCCGGCCCGGTGCTCGGCGGCTTCTTCTCCGATTACGACACGCTGTGGGGTATCGACGGCTGGCGTTGGGTGTTCCTGGTGAACGTCCCGATCGGTGTGCTCGCGCTGGCCGTGGTCGCCAAGGTACTCAACGTGCCGCACGAGCGGCAGCGCCATCGCGTGGACTGGTTCGGTGCGGTCGCGCTGGCGATCTGTGTGGTGCCGTTGCTGATCGTGGCCGAGCAGGGCCGCGGCTGGGGCTGGGAGTCACCGCGCGCGCTGCTCTGCTACGGCATCGGTGCGGTCGGACTCGTGCTGTTCGTCCTCGTGGAATTCCTGATGAAGGATGCCGCGCTGATTCCGTTGCGGCTGTTCCGGAATTCGACGTTCTCCATCACCATTCTGGGTGGTTTCATCGTCGGTATAGCGATGTTCGGCGCGATCAGTATGGTGCCGCTGTATCTGCAGGTTGTGCGCGGCTATTCGCCCACCAAGGCGGGTCTGCTGATGCTGCCGCTGGTGCTCGGCATCATGATCGGCTCGCTGATCGCGGGGCAGGTCACCAAACTGACCGGCCGCTACAAGATCCTGCCCGTGCTGGGCACCTTCGTGATCGCGTGCGGGGCGGCACTGTACGCGCAGGTGCACTACGACAGCCCGCTGTGGCAGCCGCTGGTGTACAGCGCGGTCATCGGCTTCGGCCTCGGTGGCTGTATGCAGACGTTGATCATCGCGGCGCAGAACGCGGGTCCGCGGTCGGATATGGGTGTGTCGACGGCGTCGGCGACCTTCTTCCGGCAGATGGGCGGCACGCTGGGTGTCGCGGTCTTCCTGACGATTCTGTTCAATCTGTTGCCGCACAAGATCATCGACGCGTTCGGCGGTGTGCTGCCGCCCGGCTTCGACACCGGCGAACTCGATCGGTTGCAGGCCAACACCAGCGGGATCGCGGCACTGCCGGCGCAGGTGCGCGATCCGATTCTGATCGGCTTCACCGACTCCCTGCACGGCGTGTTCTACGCCGCCGCGGGGGTGGCGCTGCTGGCCTGTGTGGTGCTGTTGTTCATGAAAGAGATTCCGCTGCAGGACAGTTCGGCGCCACCTCAGCGCGCCGAGCCGCCGCAGGACGCGCGGGCCGTAGCCGAAACCGAAGCCGCCGAGTCACCCGAACCCTGGGAGCGGGAGCCGTCGTGGGAGGCGGACGGCGAAGCCGCGCGCCCGGAATCGGCGCCGGCCCTTGCCGAACCGGCCGCGCACACCGCGTTCGCGGAGGCCGTCGGCGACGTGCCCGGCGACGCACCTGTGTCCGGACGCATCCACCGCGAAGACGGGCAATCGGTACCCGGTGCGGCGCTGACACTGATCGACCAACGGGGACACCAGGTTTCGCGCGCGACGACCGACGGTGCGGGCGGCTACCGCCTGAGCGTGCCGGACGCCGGTAATTATGTGCTGATCGTTTCCGCCGAGGGACATCAGCCCGCCGCGGTGAACGTCGCGATCGGTTCCGAACCCCAGACGGTCGATCTCACGTTGCTGGGGTCGGGGGAGCTGTCCGGCATCGTCACCGAGGGGCCGGGCCGGCCACTCGCGGGCGTGACCGTCACCCTGACCGATCGGCGCGGCGAGGTCGTCGGTGCCGCGGTGACCGGAGCCGACGGCGCCTACGCCTGTCACGGCATCGTCGCGGGCACCTACACCCTGGTCGCGGTCGCCGGACATCGCAGGCCGGATGCCACCACGTTGACCGTCCCCGAGACCGGCGTGTTGCGCTACGACATCGAACTCGCGCCGACGGCGGTGCTGTCGGGCCGGGTGCGCTCCGAGCGCGGTCCGGTCGCTCACGCGCACGTGGCGGTGCTGGATTCGGGCGGCGCGGTGGTGGCCGCCGCGTTGACGGACGGGGAGGGCCGCTACCGGATCGACGATCTCCCCGCCGGGGACTACACGGTGGTGGGTCGCGGCTATCCGCCGGCCAGTGCACGGGTGGCGGTCGACGGTGAACAGATCGCCCACGACCTGCGGCTCTGCTACGACGGCGCGGCCGACAGATCGTGATCGGCATGCCGCGGCCGGTGCAGCGACACCGGGGTGCGGTGGACATGCGGTAGGTGCGGGTGGCCTCGGACCGGGCCGTATTCGGTGGCACTCGCCCCCCGGTCACCCGGCCCGATATCCCCGGGCTCGATGTCGCCGGGGTCGATGTCATCCGGCCCGATATCGCCGGATCGCAGGGCTGTGCGGTCGAGGACCCGGGCGCACAGCCGGATCACCGCCTCGTCCAGGGTGATGCCGAGTTCGGCGGCGTGCAGGGTGGCCATCTCGACGGCCCCCAGGTCGTCCACGAAAGCCGGATCGGACAGGATCTCGTCCAGGATCATGCCGCTCAGCGCCTGTTCCTGGGTCAGAAGCTCGCCGGGCAGCCAGCTCAGCAACCACTGTCCGGGAAGGGACGGCAGGCGCTGGGCAGATTCCGGGGTGACATCGCTGGTCATCAACCAGTCGGTGATATGAAGCGTCATGGCATTCCCCTTCCACCAAGCCGGCCGCTGCGGCGGTCGTTGCCGCTCCGATAAACGGAGAGCCGGTGGCTATAGCTAAATGCTAAGGACGGCTTTCCGGGGCTGTCAACTAAGCATCTGTGCTTATCTGCGATATCTTCGGGACCTCAATGCCCATCTTCAATCAGATACGCCCAGCGAATATCTGAATTGATTACCGATGAGGGGTGTGGCGGCGTGAAAGTTGGCTCTGCGGAACGCTTTCGAGCGTCGTGTGGCAGAATCCGCAGCGAGCCGGGCACATTCGGGTTATCGGTGAGCTGCGTTCGCCGGGCGTTCATCGGAGTAATGAAAAATTGATGTTTAGCTGATGATGCGATAGGCCACATGTGATTAGAATTCCGCATCGTGACACAATCTGACCCAGACGGTGGCGAACGGATCGGCGAACTGGTGCGCCGGCTCCGAATCGAGTCCGGTCTCACCCAGGCCGCGCTGGCCAAACAGGCGGACTGTTCACGCAGCCTCGTTCAGCAGATCGAGAACGGCACCCGCGTGCCGCCGCTGCCGCTGCGGGAACGTCTGAGTTCGGCGCTGGGACAGGAACTTCCGATGGACGGCGTCGCCGGCTCGTCCGAACCCGGCGGGCATTACGACCTGCGGATGCGTTTCAACGTGCTTCTCGGCAAGGACCCCGGAGTCGTGGATCGGGTGCTGACGATCGCGCAGACCGTGCTCGACGCCCGCGGTGCGCGCGAGGAGGTGGAGCCGTTGCGCCTCATCGCCGCTCGCCAGCTCGAGCGCGCGGAAGAGCTGCTGGCGCAGATACCTTCGCGCAGTGCGACGGTGTGGGAGTGGAATACGGTCAACGACTGGCTGACCATTCTGGAACAGGCCGAACAGTCCGTGCGCGCAATCCACACCGCCGACCTGGGCACCATCGGCGGTGACGTCGGCGACGATTACCATGCCGCGATCGTGCGCCTCGCCGATGCGGTGCACGAGCCGCGAGTCACGGTGCGGCGCATGTACGTGCTGGATCGCATCGAAGATGTGTGGCCCTACGACGACAAGCTGTGGTGGCAGGCGCGCTCCGGTGTCGAGAGTGTGCTGGTGAAGCGGGAGCACGCGCGCAACGCGCAGAGCATGCTGGTCGTCGACGACCGGTATGTCTGTGTCGGGGAATACGACTACTCCCGCCAGACCCGGGTCGCGACGCGCTTCTCGGTGCTCAAACACGATGTGGCGTTCGCGGTCCGGCGCTTCGAGAAACTCTACGACCTGCGGCGCATCGGTTCGGCGATCGTGGTCAACGATCTGCTGGCCGACCCGCGGCTGGCCCGGTTCGACCGCCTGGGCGATGGTGAGGGACGGGACCTGTTCCGCGAGACGCTACTTCGCGCCTGGGACGACATCCCGACCCCCGGCCAGGCGTCACTGGAAACAGGGCGGCTGTGACGAGCGGCCCCCGGCATACCGAGCGGGCCGCCGCCGCGATGATCCTGCGTTCGGAGGAGCGCAAGAAGGAACTGCGCCGGCAGCTGTCGGAGACCGCGCCGTTTCCCGGCCGATCCGGTCGCCGGTATGACGGTGTCCTGGACGCGTATCACGGCGAGACCGGATTCGAGATCGATCCGGCGGCGGCGCGCGCCCTGCGGCGGGCGTGGAACGACCTGGCGCCGCATCGGATCCGGCGCAGAGGTCTGCCGGACTACGACAAGCGGCAACCGCTCGAGTTGCGGGAGTCGGCCGCCGCCCGCCTGTTCGACCGGCTGCACCGCCCCGCCGACGGAATGGCCGGCGTCCGGGTTCGTCCCGACGAGGTTGTCGTCTGCCCGTATTCGAGCATGCTGATGCTCGAGGAGGTGATCGCGACCGTCGTGCGTCCCGGCGGAGTGATCGTGTGCCCCGAGGGCTTCTACAAGAACTTCGCCACCCACATAGCGAAATTCGATGTGCGCGTGGTGGTTCCGGCGGCCACGCCGGACGATTCGTTCCGCATCGACCCGATCGCACTGGCCCGGGAACTGGCACGCCACGGTGATGCCGTCTGTGCCGTACTGCTGACGCTACCGGGCAATCCGGTCGTCACGCGGTACTCGCCGGACGAATTGCGGGAAATCGCAGAGGTTCTCGTCGCGGCCGATGTTCCGGTGGTCTGCGATATGGCCTTCGACCGGCTCGTCGGCGGACATATCCCGCTCGCCGCGCTGGAGGTGCCGACCGCGCACGGCTCGGTCCGGTTGTACGACCGGATGGTGACCGTCACGGGTAATTCGAAGGGCTACAACGCTTTCGGGCCGTGCAAACTGGGCGCGGCGTGCACCGGCGACGCGCAATGGCTGGAGCGTATCCGGGCGCGACTCACGATCGCTTTTCAGCGTGAGAGTACGCATCTGGTGCGCGCGGTGCTGGACCATACGCCCGACGCCTATTTCGAGCACAACCGGAAGCTGGTGCGCGAACAGTTCGACACCGCTCTGGACCGGATCGCCGCGATCGATGCCGAATTCGGGTCGAATGTTCTGCGGCCGCTGGGCTCCGGCGCGAGCATGTTCCTGTCCGTCGTCGTCGATCCCGCCCTGCTGGACGCGGCGGGAGTGGGCGACAGCGCCGAGCTCGAGGACCTCTTGCTGGCCGGTGCGGGAATCGACAGTGTCGCGCTCGGGCGCACCGGATCACCGCGGACGGGTGTGCGGCTCAACGTCCTCGCACCCCGGCACGGACCCGGCACCGAATCGCGGGAGTTGATCGACGAACTGTTCGACCGGCTCGGCGGGCTGGTCGCGGAGCTGGCCGGTGGCGCCACCTACCGCGACATCCTGCGTCGGCGCGGTCTCGCGGAGCCACCGGCGTGATCGTCGGTGTGCTGCGCGAAACCGCCGCCCGGGAACGGAGGGTGGCGCTGACGCCGGACGGAGTCCGATGCCTGATCGCGGCCGGGATGCGGGTCGTAGTGGAGGCCGGCGCCGGACGGTCGGCCGGATTCGACGACGCCGCCTACCGATTCGCGGGTGCGGCCCTCGTCGGCGATCCGGGCGCCGTCGTCGCGGCCTGCGATGTGCTGGCGTGGGTGAAGCCGACGTCCCACGATCTGCGCGCGATGTCGCGGCGGCCGCAGCTCACGCTGATCGGCTTCCAGGACCCGCTGCGGCGAGCCGCGCAGATCGCCGAACTGCGCGGTTCGGGCGTGGAATCGATTGCGTTCGAGCTGTTTTCCCACGAGGCCGGTGCCTTGGACGCGCTTTCGGCGATGAGCCGGATCGCCGGCAGGGTGGCCTACCTCGCGGGCCGGCGGCTGGTGCCGCGCACCGTGCGCAGGCCGATCCGTTCCCTGATTCTGGGATGCGGGCCGGCGGGACTGTCGGCCGTCGCGGCGGCAGCCGCCTGCGGGGCCGAACCGCCGGTAGTGCTGGGGCGTCGGCCCGAACTGCGACCGGCGCTGAACGCGCAGGGTCCCAACGTCTTTCACTGGTCCCACGACGTCGACACCGCCTGCGTCCTGGAGCGGATCCGCGCGGACAAACCGGATCTGATCTTCTGCGCCGCGGTGCGGCGTGGACAACGGGCTCCGCTGCTGGTCGACGGGACCGCACTCGACGCGCTCGGGGACGGCGCGGTCGTGGTCGACCTGACCGCCAAGGCGGGTGGCAACTGTGCGGCGACCGTCACCGACGCGACCGTGGCGCTGCCCAACGGCGTCGTGGTGACCCACCGCTCGAACTATCCGGCGCGCCGACCGGCCCCGGCCAGCCGGGCCTACAGTGCGGCGGTAACCGCCGCGATACTGCGACTGGCGGAATCCGGCCTGCCGCGTGATCAGACGGTGTCGGATGTCTTCGCTTCGAATGCTTCGGCCACGATCGGACGGACCTGATCCATTCCGGCGCCCGGTTGTTCGCGCCGCACCGACGTCATATCCACGTCGGGCAGTCCGCACGCGACGGCCCACTGCCACGGTTCCAGATCGCCGTCGACGTTCATGGCGAAGCCGTGGCTGGTGACGCCGCGGCTCTGCCGCATGCCGATGGAGACGATCTTGCGGCCCGTCTCGACGGTCCACACGCCGGTGAGCAGTTCCGCGCCCGGCGGGGTGTCGCGGCGTTGCGCCCGGATGCCCAGCCGGTCGAGCGCGGCGACCAGGCGGTGTTCCACCTCGCGGATGTAGTCGACCACGCCCTCGCCGTCACCGAGCTTGACGACGAGGTATCCGACCAGCTGCCCCGGGCCGTGATAGGTGAGCTGCCCGCCGCGGGTGGTCTCGACCACCGGAATCCCGTGGTCCGGATCAGGCAGATGCGCACTCGGCGTCCGGCGCCCGATCGTATAGACCTGCGGATGGCTGAGCAGCCACAACGTATCCGGCCGTTCGTCGCGCTGGCGTTGTTCCACCAGTTCGGCCATGCGCTCCATGGCCTTGTCGTAGTCGACGAGTTCGTCCTGGATCAGTGTCAGCGGCCGCGACCTCATGATCCGAGAATACGGCCGGGGCGGCGGGCGACGTCGGGCACCGGTCCGCGGTACGCCATTTCTCAATACGCCTCGGTGTTGAGCTTGTCTCGCGCCGGCAGCGCGTCGCCGCGCAACGTGACCCGATCGATGGGCAAGCCGCCGTCGAGGCTGGACAGCGTGCCGGTATCGCCGCGCAGCGTCAGCTCGTCACCGCCGAGGGACAGATGTTCCAGCTCGGTCTCGGCGGCAGCGGGCGCGGGGTGGCGCCGGTTGTGGACGATGCTGCTGAGGTAGGCCGCGACGATGATCCCGACTCCCAGCAGCCCGGTGACGACCTCGTTCAGGTGGTGGCCGGTGGAGACCAGCAGGATCGCCGCGAGTGCGCCGATCGCCCAGTGCGCACCGTGTTCGAGATAGATGTACTCGGCCAGCGTGCCGCGCCGGACCAGGTAGACGGTGATCGACCGGACGAACATCGCGCCGATCAGTCCCAGCCCCAATGCGATGACGATCGGATCCGCGCTGATGGCGAAGGCGCCGATCACTCCGTCGAAGGAGAACGAGGCGTCCAGCACTTCGAGATACACGAAGCCGAAGAAGGCGGCGCGACCGGTCAGCAGGGCGGCGCGGGAGGGGCCCTGGCCGGGCTGGTCGTTCTCGAAATGGGCGCCGAGGCCGTCGACGAGGAAATAGGTGGCCATGCCGAGGGCGCCGGAGACCATGACGACGTCGGCCTTGTTGTTCGGCGCGAGCACACCGGCGGTGAGCACCAGCGCGATGAGCGCGATCACCACGGTGAACATCGAGAATCGCCCGATCCGCGCCAGCGGCCGCTCGAGCCAGCTCAGCCAGGTGACCTCACGCTGGGCGCAGATGTAGTTCAGGAACAGCAGCAGCAGGAACATCCCGCCGAAGGCCGCGATCTTCGGATTGGCGTCGTTGAGCAGCGTCTCGTAGCTCGGCCGGCCGTCCGGGAAGAAGGGCGCGCCGCCGGCGGGTGGGTTCATCGCCAGCCGCAGCGCCTCGATCGGGTCCAGATGTGCGCCGATCGCTACCACCACCAGTGGGAACACCAGGCGCATGCCGAAGACCGCGATCACCATTCCCACGGTGAGGAAGATGCGCTGCCAGAACGCGCTCATGCGTTGCAGGACACTGGCATTGACCACCGCGTTGTCGAACGACAGCGATACCTCGAGAACGCCGAGGGCTGCGACCAGCACCACGGCCTCCGGCCCGCCGTACAGCACCGCGACGACGAGGGACGCCGCGGCAACCAGGAACGACAGGGCGAAAACTCGCACGAACATGCCGATGCCTTTCGTCAATTCGACACCCGCGGGGGGTATGACCTCGCGGGTTACAGCATTCAGAGTGCTCGCAACCCTGCCCTCGATTGTGACAGTTGAAGTGGTCCGGCGACAATCGACAGCTAGTACCAGTGGTGGGACTGCCAGAATGCCCACGCTCCGTCGGGGCTGCCGTACCGCTCGACCATGTAATCGTAGGTCCAGCGGATCTGGGTCACCGGGTTGATCATCCAGTCCACGCCGTGCGAGGCCATCCGCTCCGGCGGCAACGCCTGCCCGAGGCCGTAGGCGCCCGATTCCGGATTGACGGCGAACGGATTCCAGCTGCTCTCGTGGGTGATCACGT
The DNA here is from genome assembly GCF_963869435.1 of Nocardia violaceofusca NBRC 14427. Classification (NCBI taxonomy): domain Bacteria; kingdom Bacillati; phylum Actinomycetota; class Actinomycetes; order Mycobacteriales; family Nocardiaceae; genus Nocardia; species Nocardia violaceofusca. Next base: position 162,513 of record NZ_CAWMPM010000022.1, on the reverse strand, counting down.
TGTCGAACGAGGGGAACTGCGGGGCCGGAACGATCGTGAGGGCGACCGTCTTCATCGGCAGGCCGAGCAGCAGACCCGCGGTGGCGGAACCGGAGGATCCCGCCGAACCCGAGGCCGAACCGGATGCCGATCCGGAGGTGTCGGCGCAGGCGGGGCCGCAGTCGGCGCCGGCCGTCGCGGCGAGGGCCGCCGGTGCTCCGATCAGCCACAGGGCGCAGAACGCGGCGAGGGCGGCGCGGCGCAGAGGGAACCCAGGTGTCGTCTCGGTCACAATTTCGCCGCCGGTCGGGGCGGGTTCCGAAGATGGCGGCAAGGTTGCCGAGCCGATCGGTGATGCGGAGGTGACCGGAAAATGCGTTGCCGAATCGGTGGGCTTCGCGGTCTGATTTGTCGGCTGGGCCGGAATTCGGGCGGGCTCGATTGGCGCAGACATGGTCAGCTCGGTCCTTCCGTGTCGACTTGCCGATCGATCAGAGTCGGAAATGCGACAGGTCGAGCAAACCACCGGTAATCCCGGGATGTCCGGATTGGGATCGGCGTGTCCGGCGCGGGCTTCCCGGGTGTGGGCCGGGGTACGTGCGAGCGGTATCCGAACGTATGTATAGTTGGCCTCAGCAACTAGTTGTACATGCTAATCAAATGCGTCGCGGGGAGTAAGGAAACTCGATCATGGTCGTCGATGCCCGTGATCCCGGCGCCGGCGTCACCGAACAGGATGTGGCCGATCGACTCGGCGGCCAGCTGATCCGGTTGATGCGGGCGATCGGCAGAACCAAATCGCACATAGCCAAGTACGGTCCGGACGGTCTGGAGCGATCGGCCTATTCTGTGCTGTTCTGCCTGGTCCACGACGGTCCGCAGCGGACGGGGAAGCTGGCGGACACCTTGCATACCGAAACATCGACCATCAGCAGGCAGACCAGATCGCTGGTGGCACACGGCTTGGTGGAACGCCGGGCCGACCCCGTGGACGGACGGGCCTGCGTGCTGGCGCCCACCGCCGAAGGGGTGCGGGTCTTCGAGGAGAACCGCCGCAACCGCAACCGCTGGCTGGCCGAGGTGATGGCCGAGTGGCCCGCCGACGATCGGGCCAGATTGACCGATCTCCTCGAGCTGCTCGTCAGCGGCATCGAAGAATCCACAGCTGAAAAGTCCACCGCAACAGCCGAATCGAATTAGGGCTTACATACACATGACGACTTCGACCAGTGAGGCTCCGCCGGCGCAGCCGAACGCTCCGACCGTCGCGCCGGCGGCGGATGTGCGACCGTCTCTGTCGCATCGGCAGATTTTGACTATTTTGTCCGGTTTGTTGCTGGGGATGTTCTTGGCGGCGCTGGATCAGAATATTGTGAGTGTGGCGATCGTCCGGATCGCGAATAGTTTGCATGGTTTCGATCAGCAGGCGTGGGCGACGACGGCGTATTTGATTACGGCGACGATTTCGACGCCGTTGTACGGCAAGTTGGCCGATATCTATGGTCGGAAGCCGTTCTATCTGTTGGCGATCGGTATTTTCGTGGTGGGTTCGGCGGCGTGTACGTTCGCGACGTCGATGTACGAGTTGGCTGCGTTCCGCGCGTTCCAGGGCTTGGGCGCCGGTGGCCTCATGTCGCTGGCCATGACCATCGTCGGCGATATCGTCCCCCCGCGTGAACGGGCCCGCTACCAGGGCTATTTCATGATGGTCTTCGGCACCTCGACCGTGCTCGGCCCGGTGCTGGGCGGCCTGTTCTCCGATTACGACACGCTGTGGGGTATCGACGGCTGGCGTTGGGTGTTCCTGGTGAACGTCCCGATCGGCGTGGTCGCGCTCGGGGTCGTGGCCAAGGTGCTCAACGTCCCGCATCAGCGGCAGAAGCTGAACGTCGACTGGTGGGGCGCGATCGCGCTGGCGATCTGTGTGGTGCCGTTGCTGATCGTGGCCGAGCAGGGCCGCACCTGGGGCTGGGGCTCCGGCGATTCGGTGATCTGCTACGCCATCGGCGCGGTGGGCCTGGTGTTGTTCATCGGAGTGGAATACCTGATGAAGGATTCCGCGCTGATTCCGCTGCGGCTGTTCAAGAATTCCACCTTCTCGGTCGTGATGATCGGTGGTTTCATCGTCGGTATCGCGATGTTCGGCGCGATCAGTATGGTGCCGCTGTATCTGCAGGTTGTGCGCGGCTATTCGCCGACCGAGGCGGGTCTGCTGATGCTGCCGCTGGTGCTGGGCATCATGATCGGCTCGATGATCTCCGGTCAGGTCGTCAAGCGCACCGGCCGCTACAAGATTCTGCCGGTGGTCGGCACCTTCCTGGTGACCGTGGGCGCGCTGCTCTACGCCCAGCTGCATTTCGACAGCGCGATGTGGCAGGTGCTCGCGATCGGCGCGCTGGTCGGCCTGGGCCTGGGCTGCTGTATGCAGACGTTGATCATCGCGGCGCAGAATGCCGGTCCGCGGTCGGATATGGGTGTGTCGACGGCGTCGGCGACCTTCTTCCGGCAGGTCGGCGGCACGCTGGGTGTCGCGGTCTTCCTGACGATTCTGTTCAATCTGTTGCCGCACAAGATCACCGACGCCTTCGGTGGACATCTGCCGCCCGGGCTCGACGCCGGCAAGCTGAACCAGCTGCAGGCCAATACCGCCGGAATCGGCGCGCTCCCGCAGCAGATCAAGGATCCGATCCTGATCGGGTTCACCAACTCGATGCACGGCGTGTTCTACGCCGCGGCGGGCGTGGCCCTGCTGGCCTGCATCGTCATGATGTTCATGAAAGAGATTCCGCTGCAGGATGCTTCGACGCCCGCCCCGGCGCCGAAGGATCCGGTCGAGACGGCCGAAGCCGAGTGGGCCGAGAACCAGGTGTGGGAGGGTGCCGCCCAGGCGCTCTCCGAGCCCGAACCGGTTCTCGCCGCCGCGGCGGCAGGTCGGCACGCCGCGGCCAACGGCCACGAATCACATCGAATTGCGGAGGTTTCGGCGATGACAAACACCCCTGTCGTCAACTCCCACGGCAGCGGCCACGCCATCGGCGGGCAGGTGCAGCGGGCCGACGGCCGACCGGTCGCGGGCGCCGCGCTGACACTGATCGACCAACGTGGACACCAGGTTTCGCGTTCGACCGGCGACAGCGGCGGCCGCTATTCGATCGAGCCGCCCGGCGCGGGTAGCTACGTGCTGATCGTCTCGGCGAACGGTCATCAGCCGGCCGCGGTGAATGTCACCGCCGACGGACGTACCCAGCGTCTCGATCTGACCCTGCAGGGTTCGGGCGAGCTGTCGGGTACGGTCCGGACCGCCGTCGCCGGACAGCCGCTGGCCGGTGCGACCGTCACCCTCACCGACCTGCGTGGTGAGGTGGTCGGCGCGGCCGTCACTGACGCGTCCGGCAACTACCTCTGCCACGGTGTGGTCTCGGGGACCTACACCCTGGTGGCGGTGGCCGAACACATGCGCCCGAGCGCGACCGCGCTGGTCGTGCCCGACAGTGGTCTGCTGCACCACGACATCGAGCTCTCGCCGATGGCGGTGCTGACCGGAACCGTGCTCGCCGACGGTGGTGCGGTGCTGGACGCGGAGGTCACGGTGCTGGATCGCTCCGGAACCCCGATCGGGACCACTCGCACCGACGAGAACGGCCAGTACGTCCTGACCGATCTCAGCGAGGGTGAGTACACGGTGGTCGCGCGCGGTTATCCGCCGGTGACCAGCCGGGTCACCGTCGGCGGCGGCGAGGTCGAGCACGATGTCCGGCTGGGTTACGACGGTGACGAGGGCGATCGCCCGGCCGCCGAGCCCACCGGAGTCGCCGGCACGAACGGTGCCGCGACGAACGGAGAACGGAACGGGGTGCGGCACAATGGTGTCGAACCCAGTGGTGTCGATCAGAACACGGAGCTGTCATGAGCGGTTTGACCGCACAGGTTCGCAATTCCGATGGCTGGCCGGTGCCGGGTGCGCTGCTGACCGTGACCGATCTGACCGGTCGCCAGCTCGCCCGGGCGGTGGCCGACGAGACCGGGGCCGCGGCCACCGAGCCGCTGCCCGCCGGTATGCACACCGCGGTGGTGACCGCCCCCGGCTACCAGCCGGTGGCGCAGATAGCGCGGATATCTGCTTCCGGCAGTGGGCAATTGGGTGCGGTGGCGTTGCAGTCGGAGGCGAGCTCCGTCGGCACGCCGGCGCCCGGCCCGTGGACCATCGACCCGGTGCATTCCACGGTCGTGGCCACCGCCCGCCACCTCGGTATCGCGAGTATCAAGGCGCGCTTCGCCGAGGTGGGTGGCCGGCTGGATGTGGCCCGGAACTTCGAGCAGACAACCGGATTCGCCGAGATCAAGGCGGCCAGCATCGATACCGGAATCGGGATGCGCGACGACCATCTGCGCTCGGCCGACTTCCTCGATGTCGAGAGCTACCCGCTGATCGGCTTCACCGGAACCGGATTGCGGCGCACCGGCGCCGATACCTGGGTGATGCCCGGTGAATTGGAGTTGCACGGACAGCGCCGCCCGGTGGAGCTGGACCTGACCTACGGCGGTTCGGGACCCGACCCGTGGGGCGGGGTCCGCGCCGCCTTCCATGCCGAGACCCATTTGCACCGCAACGATTTCGCGATCGACTACAACGCCGTCGTCCGCGCCGGCGTCGCCGCGGTGGGCACCACGGTGAAGGTCGAGCTGGATATCGAACTGGTGCAGGGAGATTCGCTGCCGCAGATGTAGCGGGCGGGCCGGCCGGGGCCGGTCAGCTCGCGTGGCGTTCCGGGACGACCCAGATGCGCTGCACCGCGGGGAATTCCGTGGTGTCGGCGTTGGGGTCGACCTCGATCTCGGGATCGAATTCCGGATACCAACGCGTCATGCCCGCAAGGGAATTCGCCGCACCGGGAATGTCGAGTTGCAGCTCGATGGTGTCGGTGAACGGGTCGATCACCGCGGCGTGGCGGGCCGGCTCCGGCGCCGCGTGGCGCGGGCGAAACCGTAGCCGATCGATGAAGTCATCGACGGAGGTGTATCCGGCCTCGTAGATCTCGGCCAGCAATCGTTCGGCGGGCGACGGGGCGTGGGATCCGCGCATACTGTCCCTCGATTTATCGATGTTTCACACTACGGTGTTGTTCAGGGGCGATGGGGGCTGTCGGGGACGCAGCCCCCATCTGACCTGATTTTGCGACAGCAGGACGCTGTGGGCATGGCGACCCGCTCTGCAAGCCCCGAGCTATCGAGGCAGTCCGAGCCTAAGCCACTTCGTGGCAACCGCACGGCATTTCGGGGGAAACTTCACTGATTCGCAGACGCGAAATTCGTTGCGCCAGGCCGTACCAGACGGTCGTATTGAATCGCCCACCACACCTGTGCGCCGGTGTGGGCCCGGCGCAGATCGCACCCGGTCAGCTCCTCGAAACGAGCGATGCGATAGCGGACCGTATTCGGATGCACGATCAGTCGCTGTGCGGTCGCCTCGATGCGCATACCGGTATCGAGATATGCGGTGACGGTATCGATCAGCGTCGTCGCCGAGCCGCTGCTGCCCAACGGCGCGAGATAGCGGCGCACGAGTTCGGCGCCCAGTTCGGGATCGGCCGCGACCCCGGGCAACAGGCCGAGACCGTCGAATTCACAGGTGCCGGTATGGCCGAGAGCGGCTGCGGTGGCGAGGGCGCGGCCCGCCAGCCGAAACGAGCGCGGGGCCTCGGCGAGCGGGCGCGGCGGCCCGAACGCAAGCAGTGCCGTACCCGGGATGTGGATCGTGCGATCGGTGAATCCGGCGTAATCCCCGTCGATCACGGTGCGGAAGGCGTAATCGGCGCCCTGGGGTCGCAGCAGACGGTCGAATTCGGCCGGCGGCGCGGCGTCGGCGCGGGCGCGGAAGGCCCGGTATTCGGCGTCGGCGCGCAGGCCGTAGCGCTGGATGCCCAACGTCAGTTCGGTGGCCGAGATCGTGCCCGCCAGCACCGCCCGGGTGAATTCCGCGCGCTGGATGCGGTCGTGGCCGGCCCGGGTGCGCTCGACCTCGTGGTGGGCGTCGGAGAAGGAGGTCGCGGCCTCGTCGACCAGGCGCAGCAGGTCCCTGGTGATCTCGAACAGCACCGCGTCGTCGGCGCCGCATTCGGCCGCGACCGCGCTCAAGGTCTCGAGATGCAGCCGTTCGGCGAGGCGCCAGGCTCGCAGCAGCGCTTCCATCGACACGTCCTGAGTGGCGCGGATGCGGCCGTAGTCGGTCATCCGGGCGCCCTCGGGCGGCTCGATATCGGCCGTACCGGCGAGGGAGGCGAACAATCGGTCCATGATCGCCGTCGTCGTCGGGAGCAGATCGGCCGCCTCGATCGTGCGGTAGTCCGGAATCTCGGCGCGGGCCCGGTCGACGATGCGGGCCGCGAGGGCGTCGCGCTCGGCCCGCATCCGCACCAGCAAGCGTTGCCGCGGGGAACTCGGGACCTCGGACGATTCGCTCATGACAGGCCCGAGGATACGACGCGCCTTTGGAGAAACCAACAAAACGCGGCCCCCGAACTTCGACACGGAATCCATGGCCGCCCGCGATGTGGTGCACGACACTCAACGGTGTTCCTCCGGACGGGTCTCGGCCGCCTCGATTTTGGACTGACGGAGCGAGGGAGCGCAGCGACTGAGCGGAGGAAGGAAAAATCGAGGCCAAGGGGCCGAGACCCCGCCGTAGCGAAGCGAAGGCAGAAGGCACAGCCTATGTATCTCACTCAGGGCCTGCACCGGGCCGTCCAGCAGAACCCCGACGGGGTCATGTCGATCTGCGGGGATCGCACCCGCACCTTCGCCGAGGGCGCCGACCGGGTGGCGCGGCTCGCCGGGGCGTTGCGGCAGCTCGGTGTCGGCGAGGGTGACCGGGTCGCGATTCTGGCGCTCAACAGTGACCGGTATCTGGAGTACGTGCTGGCGGTGCCGTGGGCCGGGGCAGCGCTGAATCCGGTCAACATTCGCTGGAGTCCGGCCGAAATCGCCTATTCGCTGGAGGATTCCGAGACCGCGGTCCTGCTGGTCGACGATGTCTTCGCCGCGATGGTGCCGGCGCTGCGGGCAGCCGCGCCGGTGCTGCGCACCGTGATCCACTGCGGGGACGGTCCCACACCCGACGGCATGCTGTCGTACGAGGAACTGATCGCCGGCGCGGATCCTGTCGAGGACGCTCGCCGCGGTGGTGACGCCCCGGCCGGAATCTTCTATACCGGCGGCACCACCGGTCACCCCAAGGGCGTGGTGCTCAGCCATGCCGGGCTGCAGATCTCGGGCCTGGGCAGCTTGTCGACCGGATATCTGGCGCAGCCCGGCGCCCGCTATCTGCATGCCGCGCCGATGTTCCATCTGGCCGACCTGGCCGGTTGTGTCACCCAGATCATGATGGGCGGCGCCCAGGTGATGGTCCCGGCGTTCGACCCCGTCGCGGTGATGACAGCGATTGCCGAGCATCAGGTTACGGATACGCTGCTGGTGCCGGTGATGATCCAGATGATCGTCGACCATCCGCGGGTGAGCGATTTCGATCTGTCCAGTGTGCGCGGCATCGTGTACGGGGCCTCCCCGATCGCGCAGGCCGTGCTCGAGCGCGCCATGCGCGCGTTCCCGCAGGCGCGTTTCGCCCAGGCCTACGGGATGACCGAATTGTCGCCCGTGGCAACGCTGCTCGGTCCCGACGACCACCTGGCCGGACGGTTGCGTTCGGCGGGCCGCGCGGCTCCGCACGCCGAGGTGCGCATCGCCGACGCCGAGGACGACGAGGTGCCGCGCGGGACCGTCGGCGAGATCCTGGTGCGCGGCGGCCATGTGATGCTCGAGTACTGGAACCGGCCCGAGGAGACCGCGGCGGCGCTACGCGGCGGCTGGATGCACACCGGCGACGGCGGCTATATGGACGACGAGGGCTATGTCTACATCGTCGACCGGATGAAGGACATGATCGTCAGCGGTGGCGAGAACGTGTATTCCGCCGAGGTGGAGAACGCGGTCTCCGCACATCCGTCGGTGGCGGCGTGCGCGGTGATCGGTGTCCCGGACGAGGAGTGGGGCGAGCGGGTGCACGCGGTGATCGTGTGCCACGCCGGCGCCACCGTCACCGTCGAGGAGATCCGAGACCACGCCAAGCAGTTGATCGCCGGCTACAAGGCTCCGCGCACCATCGAACTGGTCGACGCCCTGCCGGTCTCCGGTGCCGGCAAGATCCTCAAACGGGAACTGCGCAAACAGTATTGGGGCGAGGCGGAGCGGCAGGTCCACTGAGCGTGTCAGCGCAGCAGGCCGGCCAGGTGCGGTAGCGCTTCGACGGGATGGGCGGCGCTGATTCCGGCGGCGACCTCCCGGAATTCCCAGCCGTGGCTCTGTTTCAGCCGAGGGGCCGATCGGTGGGCAGATTGACGTAACTCGGTGCGTTCGGATCCAGGCGCAGATGCTGGGGCTTGAGTTCCGAATCGTTGAGCATCGGGCGGAACGGCATGGCCTTGGGCGCGTTGGCCGCGAACAGATCGATACGCAGCCGATGTCCGATCTGGAGCCGCGCCTGGGTCGGGATCACCGCGATGTCGAGGCCCACCGGTTCGCCGGGCGTCACCGGCTGCCGCGCCGCGGCGGTGAGGAGATGGAACGGAACGGTGTAGTCGCCGTTGGCGGATCGGGAGCTGCGGGCATCGTCGACGGCGCGCATGGAGACGGTGAGCTGGCCGGTGGTCAGGGCCGTGGAGGTGCCGTCGGGTGCGACGTCGTTGACGGTGGCGCTCCAGAATCCGTCGGTGGCGTCCTGCACGGTCTCGAGGTGGATGTCGATCGGCCCGGAGATGGCGGTCGGCGCCGACACCGGGGCGCTGGTGAAGGTCAGCGCATCGTGTTCGGCCACCCGGGAGTCCTTGGCGCAGGTGTCGAGCATCGCGGCCGAACCGGCCGAACCCTGGGCCGCGTCCCGTGAGCAGAGGGTCGCCAGCCCCGGCGCCACGGTGAGTGCGGAGACCTCGGCCGGCGGCTGGGCGCTCAACGAGCCGTCGTGCACGGCCGCATCGGTGGTTCCGCTGGGCGCGGCGGTCAGGTAGATCCGGCGGTGGTCGGCTCCGGGCTGCGGGTACTGCGGCAGTGTCACCCAGCCGCCGCCCTGTTCCTTCAGCACGATGGGGCCGTAGCCGTCGATACCGTTGTCGATGTCCTTGAGCCACTTGTCGAACCACGCTCGCTGCAGCACCTCGAGCCGCGGCGGGGCGCCGGGTACGCCGGTGCCGGCGCCGGGATTGGCGTGATAGGTGTCGCCGATCACGAGTTGCTTGCGACCGGCCGGCAGCGGGATGGCCTGATAGATCTTGGTGGCGCTGTTGGCGAAGATGTCGTGCCAGCCGCCGTAGACGAAGGTGGGCACGGTGACTCGTTCCGGATGGCCGGTGAGGGCCTGGCGGAAATCGCTGCCGGAGTCGAGCGCGTCCGACAGGGCGGGCGGCATATCGTCCATCGACGGCGTCAGCAGGGCCTGCGCGAGCAGGTCGACATTGGTGGCCGGATCCGCCACCCGGGAGGCGAGCCATTTCCAGTCGAAGGTTCCGTCGAAGATCGACTTCAGGTCGGGGATCAGCTTGAGCTGATTGACCGTTTGGAGCCACATCGGCAGGAAGGTGGTGCCGACGCCGCCGCCCGGCGCCACCACATCGCGCATGAGATCGCTGCCGGGGACGACCGGGAAGATGGCGCGGAGCGCGGCCGGGGCGTCCTCTGCCGCGCGCAGCTGGTTGATCGCCGCGTACGAGCCGCCGCTCATCGCCACCTTGCCGTTCGAGAACGGTTGTGCCGCAGCCCAATCGATCACTTCGCGGGTATCGAGCTGTTCCCGCGCGCCCAGGGTCTCCCAATTGCCCTGGGACTGTCCGGTGCCGCGCACATCGGCGACCACCAGCGTGTAACCGCTGCGGATCAGATTGCGGTCCAGGCCGAGGACGGTCGGCACGGTGCCGCCGTCGAGGGCGTGCAGCAGGTCGCCGAAGCTGCTGATCGGGGTGCCGGAGAGGTTGATCTGCCGCACCAGCGACATCACCAGCGGCTGCAGTTGCGGATTCTCCACCGCCGAGCCGACCAGATCGGTCATCAGCTTGGTGTAGGGCGTGAGATTGACGATGGTCGGCAGTGGCTGGGCGACCACGGCGCCGGAGGCGTCGACCGGCCGGTAGACGTCGGCCTTCAGCAGCACCCCGTCGCTCATCCGGATCGTCACATCGGAATCCACGTGGACGTCGGGATATTGCTGCGGGCCGTCGTGCACGGCGGTCCACTGGTCCTCCCGGCCGGCGAGGCTCGGGGCGCCGGAGTGCGGTAGGCCACCGAAGAGCGCGGTGGCGGTCGCGGAAAGCCCCACTGCCGCAACGGCAATCAGGGTTCGGACGGGCACGACGGGTTTGCGCGATCGCAGCTGCCCGAACATCACGCCCCTTCTCGGTTGAGTTTTCGCGCACGACTGGGCCGGTCATCGACGATAGCAATGCGCTACCGAGAAAGCCGGTAGCGCGGCCCTGGTGTCGCGCGCGGAAGCTCAGTCGCCGAGCCGGACCGGGAACTGTGCCAGATCGTTCTGCGTCAGCACGGGAAGGTTGTGAATCTCCTCCACGGGTACGGCCAGGGACAGCTGCGGGAATCGTTCGAACAGCGCGGGCAGCGCGATCGAGGCCTCCAGCCGGGCGAGTGCGGCACCCGGGCAGATGTGCGGGCCGTGACCGAAACTGATGTGCCGCTTCGCCGTCGGCCGGGTGATGTCGAATTCACCGGCATCGGCGCCGTGCACCGTGGTGTCGCGGCCGATGGCCCGATACGACATGACCACGCCCTCGCCGCGTTCGATGACGGTGTCGCCGACGGTGATGTCCTCGGTCGCGAACCGCATCAGCAGATGTGTCACCGGGCCGTCCCAGCGCAGCGTCTCCTCGATCGCGGTCTCCCAGTCGATCTGCCCCGACCGCACCAGCGCGAACTGTTCCGGGTGGGTGAGCAGGGCGCGCGCGGTGGTGAGGATCAGCGACACCGTGGTCTCGTGCCCGGCGGCGACCAGCGCCTGCAGATTGCCGACCACCTCGGCCTCGCTGAGCGGTTCGCCGCCGTCGGTGGCGAGGATCAGCGCGCTGGTCAGGTCGTCGGCCGGGTCGGCGGCCTTCTTGCGCACCATCTCGGTGAAGTACTCGCCCATCCGCTCGATCACCGCGAGCCGCTCGTCCTGCGGGGTGAGCAGGGAGAAGAACGCCTTGTACCAGTCGAGCAGCATCGGATGGTCGGCGTGGTCGACGCCCATCAGCTCGCTGATCACGCGCATCGGCAGCGGATAGGCGAAGACCGATTTCAGGTCGACCGTGCCCTGGCCGGAGGCGGCGGCGAGATCGTCCAGCAGTGCGGCGACCGTCGATTCGATGAACGGGCGCAGAGCGGTCAGGCGGCGCGCGGTCAACGCCTGGGTGGTCTTGATCCGCAGGCGGCGGTGTTCGGGGCCGTCGACGGTGAACATCGAGACCCCGACATCGATCATGCCGATCAGCGGCCACTGCCGGGTGACCACGCCGTCGCGCCACAGCGACCAGGAGTTGATGTCCTTGACCAGTCGTGGGTCGATGAGCAACTGCCGGGCCAGGGTATGGCCGGTGACGGTCCACGCCGGGACGCCCAGCAGTTCGATCCGGGTCAGCTGTCCGGCATCGCGTAATCGGGCGGTCTCCCCGGCGAGGTCGCCGACCATCGGATCGATCACGAGCGGTGCGGCATGCGGGCAACTGGCATTCACGGGGTACCTCCCACGGTACGAACGGGTGTGAAGGTGACCGGCAGCGACGTCATTCCGCGCAGGAACGGCGAGGGCCGGCGAGTCAGTTCGGTGGCGGCGACGGCGAGGTCGAGATCCGGCAGCCGATCCAGCAGCACTTCGATCCCGGTGCGCGCGATGATCTCCGCGATCTGCTGGGCCGGGAAGGGACAGCGATATTCGCCGTAGCTGAACGCGAAATGCGCGCTGTTGCCGCTGTGCGCGGGGGCGAGCGAATCGGAAAGGTCCTGGCGCACATGCGGATCGGCGTTCGCACCGGCCAGGCCGAGCAGCAGCATATCGCCGCGCCGGATGGTCTTGTCGGCCAGCCGGGTGTCGCGCGAGGCCCAGCGCCCGGCCAGGATCTGGGTGGGAGTGTCCTCCCACAGCACCTCGTTCATCGCCTGGCCGATGCTGTGGCGGCCGCCGCCGAGCGCGGCCGCGAAACGGTCGTCGGTGAGCATCAGCCGCACCGAATTCCCCAGCCAGTCGCTGGTCGGCAGCTGGCCCGCGGCGGTGACGGCCATCAGGTCCAGGGCGTATTCCTCGTCGCTGAACCGTTGCGGCGAACTCAGCATCCGTGAGGTCAGATCGTTGCCGGGCCGCGACTTCTTCATCGCGACGAGTCGCTGCATATGGTCGGCGAACCGGCCGTAGGCCGCCTGCGCCTCGGCGCCGCCGTCGGCCAGCGTCTTCATCGTCCAGGCCAGATCCGCGCCCTGATCGTCGGGGAATCCGATCACCCACGCCAAGGCCAGTACCGGCAGCGGTTCGGCGTATTCCGCGATCAGATCGGCGTGGCCGCGCCCGCAGAAGTGGTCGATCAGCCGATCCGCCAGATCCTCACAGGCCCTGCGCAATCCGAACGGGTCGACCTGTTCGAGGGCGGGCTCGACCATGGCCAGATGCCGCAGATGTTCGGCGCCGGCGGTGAAATAGATCGAGGGCATCGGACGGCCGACCATCGGCAGCAGCGGCCAGTCCTCCGGGATGTTCGGCCATTGGTTCCAGCACGCCACGTCGCGCGGGAACAGTTCCCCGTCGCTGGTGACCTGGTGCACTTCGCGGTAGCCGATCACCAGCCAGGCCGGAATCCCGCCGGGCAGTTCCACCGAGACCACCGGGCCGTGGGCGCGGCGCATCTCGCGGTACAACTCCTGCGGGTCGGTGTGGAAACGCGGTCCGCTCAACGGAACCGGATCGGTGGGCGACACCGGGCAACCGCCGGTGGTGAGGCCGCGCTGCGGCGCGTTCATCGGGCGGATCCCCGGGCGGCGGCCCGCAGACCGGCGGCGTGCAGATGTTCGACCAGGGCGATCAGTACCCGCTTGCCCGAATCCCGCGAGCGCGCATCGCATGCCACCATCGGCACGTGCGGATCCAGATCCAGTGCCGCGCGCAATTGGGTGTCGTCGTGGCCCGTGGCCCCGAAGATGTTGCACGCCACCACGAACGGCGTCTGCTGATGTTCGAGCCGGTCGATCGCATACCAGGAATCGGTGATCCGGCGCGGGTCGACCAGCACGATCGCGCCCAGCGCGCCGGTGAACAACCGGTCCCACAGAAACCAGAAGCGCTCCTGTCCGGGAGCCCCGAACAGATACAGGACGTGTTCGGCGTCGATGGTGATGCGGCCGAAGTCGAAGGCGACCGTGGTGGTGGATTTGGCCGGTGCGCCGGTGGGATCGTCGATGCCGATGCCCAGCGAGGTCATCGTCGCTTCGGTGTCGAGCGGCCGGATCTCACTGACCGCGCGGACCATGGTGGTCTTGCCGACGCCGAAACCGCCGACGATGACGACCTTGAGCCCGTGCCGGACGGTATCGGCCAGCGGGGCCTGGGCCCGGGCGGGACGGTCGCCGAATCCGGTGCGGAGCGGATCAGAGGTTGCGGAGTCCAACGAGCACCTTCTCCAGTATTTCGGTGTCGGGCAAGGCTTTCCACGGCTGCCACGCGGGGGCGGAGCGCGGGTGGCGCACGGTGATCTTGCCGGCGTCGAGCAGGTCGGCCAGCAGGACCATCGTGATGCCGACCGGCAGCCGCAGTTCGGCGGCGATCTCGACCACGGCCGCCGGCGCCCGGCAGATCTCGAGGATCGCGACCTGTTCGGACTGCATACCGGGGACCGGAGCCGATTCGGCCACCACGAGCGTCACCAGATCGAAGGCATCGGTATCGGGGTGGCTGCGGCCGCCGGTGAGGGTGTAGAGCCGGTCCGGGGTGTCGTCGCGGCCCGGCCTGGTCATCGCGGCCGCCTCACGGACGCGGACCGCGCGGCGCGGCGGACAGGTGTTCGCCGAGCTGTTCGACCAGTTCGCTCATGTTGTGGCCGACCAACCCGGCATCGGCCTCGGCATCGGCGACGACCGCGATGTGGGCTCCCAGCCCGGCTTCGACGATGAACAGGATGCCGCCGTAGAACTCCGTCATCGACTGCCGCACGCCACTGCGCCCGTCGCCGAATTCGACCGAGGCGCCGTGCGAGAGGCTCTGGATACCGGCCGCGATCGCGGCCAGTTGATCGGCCTTGTCCACAGACAGTTCCGGGGTGTGGCAGATCTTGAGACCGTCGCTGGACAGCAGCAGGGCGTGGCGGCTGTGCGGGGTGCGGGCCAGCAGCTGGTCGAGTAGCCAATCCAGGTGTGCCGGTACGGAAGTGGTCACCGATCGTTCTCCAGGGCAATCGAAGGGGAGGGGGAATCCGGGGCCGAGACCGCACGCTGGAAGGCGCCCAGGGCCGAGGGGCGCGCCGGCGGGTGGGCGGAAGTGTCGGCGGCGGTGGTGCGCAGGCCGTCGGGATGCACGGCGGCCAGTGTGCTGCCGCGGCGGCGCTTCGGCAGTGGTTCGGCCGACCGTTCGAGGGGTGGAACCGATTGGGCGGCAAGCTGTTCCGTGTTCGGCGTGGACGGGGCCGGTGCACGGTCGCCGGTCAGGGGCGGTCCGAACGGACTCGCGGGAATTGCGGCCGGGGTGACCGATCGTGCCGCGGGCGGCAGTTCGATCGTCGCGGTGGAGCCGGGGGAGCGGTCCAGACGGGTGGTCAGATCGCGCGGAACGACCACGACGACCGCCGTGCCGCCGATCGCCGACGGGCGGTACGACACGGTCAGCGCGTGTTTGCGGGCCAGATTGCCGACCACGGCGAGCCCCAGGCGGGTACCGGTCAGTGAGGACAGATCGGTATCGGCTCCGCGGCCCGCCACGGTGCCCGATACCGCCTGTTCGGCGCGGCGCAGGGCGGTTTCGCTCATCACGAGTCCGCTGTCCTCGATGGTGACGACGACGCCGGCCGGCACTTCGGCGGCATAGACGTGGACTTCGGTCGTGGGCGGGGAGAAGTTGCACGCGTTGTCGATCAGCTCGGCCAGCGCGTGCATGACTCCCTCGGCGGCGTGACCGGCGATCGCGATTTCGGCGACCGCGCGCAGGCGCACCCGGCGGTAGCCCGCGACGCGGCCCATCGCGCCGCGCAGAATCGACTCCATCGCAATGGGTTTCGCCCATCGGCGGCCCGAGCGGGCGCCGCTGAGCACCGCGATACTGTCGGCCAGGCGTCCGGCCTGTGCGGTGCGGTGGTCGAGAGTCAGCAGGTCGGCCAGCACCGACGGATCGGCGTGCCGATGTTCCATCTCGCGCAGTTCGGCCAGCATCGAGGTGGTCATGGCCTGCATGCGCCCGGCCGCACCGGCGAACGCCGCCATCGCGGCCACCCGGCGGTTCTCGCTACCGTTCGCCTCCCGCCCCGCCACGGACGCGGTGTCGTGCGCGGCGGCCAGGCGCGCCTCGCTCTCGGCGACGTAGGTGGCGGCCGCACGCTCGGCCCTGTCGTTCGCTTCGCGACAGCGAATCGCCAGGTCACGGTAGTGCGCCGCACATCCCGACGTCACGGCGAGGATCAGCCCGGCGGCGCCGGCGGCGATGGCGAATGTCACCCGTCCGGTAGCGGGTGCGAACCGGAGTAAGGCGAGGCAGGCCACGGCGCCGGTGAGGACGCAGATCATGGCGGGAAGGAGGAAAGCCGGTAGCCGTCGCGGTGGCCGGGAGGTGGCGCCGGAGGAGGGCTGCTGCGTATTCACTGAATAGATCACTATCGATACTTCCGGATCCACATCCACCCGTGCGGAGACGGCACAGTTCCCCCACCTTCCGCTGTGCACGGCTGGCTCGAATATGCGGACCGCCAGACGTTTTCGAAATTCGCGCACGAGCATAACGCCGACCTCGAGGGTGCGCTACCCGAAGTGTTCTTGCCGTCCGGCGGCTTCGAAATGGAAGTTTCACGGCGAGTTTTTCGAAATGAAGGAATGTGATGCCGAGTGGTCCGTTTTCGTGAAAACGCTGCTCGGCGAGCATGTTCGAAAATACTGGCGAATGCGTCGCGCGATCGATCGACACGATCACGAACTGAAAACGTTGCGTCACAGTATCTTTCGGAAATTCAGTGAACAGCGTTCATTTCACCCTGAGCAGTGCTTTTCTTCGCGAGGCAGGCTGTCCGGTGAGCGGGAGTGCGCGCCAGACCGAAACGTGTGTCAGTTACCGTCCCGGCATGGCCGCAGAACCGAACGACATCATCGATCCGCACCGCTACGGGCCGTGGGCTGTCATCGCCGGCGGTTCGGAGGGGGTCGGCGCGGAGTTCGCCGACCGGCTCGCCGCCGCGGGGATCAACATCGTGCTGCTGGCGCGGCGGGAGGGCCCGCTGGCCGAGACCGCCGCACGAGTCGCCGCGCGTGGTGTCCAGGTGCGGACACTGGCGGTGGATCTCACCGCGCCGGATGCGCCGGCTCGGGTCGCGAACGCCACCGCCGACGTGGAGGTCGGCCTGCTCGTCTACAACGCGGGGGCCAACACCCACAGCGCCGAATTTCTCGACGGCGACCTCGAGGCGTTCGCCGCCATGAACGCGCTCAACGTGACCGCGCCGCTGGCACTGGTCCATCATTTCGGGAGCGGTATGCGTGCGCGGGGCCGGGGCGGCATCGTACTGGTCGGCTCGCTCACCGGATACTGCGGTTCGGCCCGCCACACCGTGTACGGCGGGTCAAAGGCGTATCTGCGGATCTTCGCCGAGAGCCTGTGGCTGGAACTGCGGGAGTACGACGTCGATGTGCTGCATCTGGTACTCGGGGTGACCCGGACGCCGGCGATGGCACGGGCGGGCTTGAATTTCGACATTCCCGGAATGCTCGTGGCCGAACCCGCGGATGTGGCGCGCGAGGGGCTCGAGCAGTTGGCGAACGGGCCGGTGTTCGTCGCGGGCGGCAATGCCGAGACGGCCGCGCGCAGCAGCGGTCCGGATCGGGCGGCGATCGTGCTGGGCGGGCATCGCCGGATGCAGAAATTGATCGGCGCCGAATCGGATGCGCGATGACCGCGCCGTTGCGGCTGGCCCTCTCGTCGCCGATCGTGGTGCGGTTTCCCGGGCAGTATTCGCCGTGGGAGGCCGACGCCGGCATGGAGGAGCTCGCCCGCATCGCCGAGGCCGCCGATCGGCTCGGATTCGACCATCTCACCTGCAGTGAGCACACCGCGGTCCCCGCGACGGTGGCCGCCTCCCGCGGCGCGACCTATTGGGATCCGGTGGCCACGCTGTCGTATCTGGCCGCACGCACCACCCGGATCCGGCTCGCCACCTCGGTGCTGGTGCTGCCCTATCACCACCCGCTCGAGATCGCCAAGCGCTACGGCACCCTGGACCGGATCAGTGGCGGGCGGGTCGTTCTCGGCGTCGGAGTGGGTTCGCTGCGTGCGGAATTCGAGCTGCTGGGCGCGTCGTGGGAGGGACGTGGAGAGCAGGCCGACGATGCGATCGCCGCGCTGCGGTCCGCGTTCGGTGTGCGCGAACCACACTATGCCGGAACGCATTACAGCTTCTCGGAGATGATCGTCGAACCGGCCGGCGTGCAGGCCCGCGTGCCGATCTGGGTCGGCGGGCGAACCATGCGGTCACTGCGCCGCGCGGTCCGCTTCGGCGACGGATGGATGCCGTTCGGATTGCCGATGGCGGAACTGAAGACCATGCTCTCGCACGTCGAATCGTCACCCGGCTTCGAGGTCGTACTTCCCACCGGACCGCTCGACCCGCTGGGTGAGCCGGACCGGGTGACGCGGCGGCTCGCGACCCTGGCGGATGCGGGCGCCACCCTGGCCGGATGCGCGGTCACCGCGAACTCGGCCGAACACTACTGCGATCAGCTGGCGGCACTGGCCGAGCTGGCGAACCGATGAGCCCGATTCGCCGCGCGGGGACCTTGCCGCCGGACCAGCCGACGGACGCCCCGCGGCCTGCGGCGAGCTGAATATTCTGTGACACAACGTCGGCGCGGGACTCGACCGGTGCGAGTGCCGGCGCCGGTACGGAGGAGGACGAGATGGCCGAGACCGAACTCGCGGAAATCCTGCGCCGATTGCGGCGGGTCGAGGACGAGCTGGCGATCATGCGCATCATCGCCTCCTACGGGCCGCTGGTGGACGCCGGAGAGGCCGAGGCGACTGCCGAATTATGGTGTCCCGACGGCGAATACGACGTCGAGGGATGGCGGATGCGCGGCCGGGACCAGGTGCGCGCGATGGTGAACTCGCCCGCACATCAGGGTCTGATCACGTCCGGGTCGGCGCATTTCCAGGGGCCGGCACGCATCGACATCGACGGCGACGAGGCGCTCGCGGTCTTCGAATCACTGCTGGTGCACCGCGAATCGGAGAGTTACTCGGTACTGCGCGCGAGTGTGCACCGGCTCGAACTCCGCCGCGAATCCGACGGGTGGCGAATCGCCCGCCGCACCGGGCGCCTGCTCGACGGCGGTGAGCAGGCACGGGAACTCCTGTCCACCTTCGCGCGCGACTGAATGCCGGTTACTTGTCGGCGATGAGCCCGTACTCGGTGAGCAGCTTGCCGACCTCCGAACTCTCCAGCTTCCCGATGAGCCTGCGCCGCAACGCCTCCGGGCCCGGAATCGTCAGTGCGTCCCCGTCGCGCATGTGGCCGACCGCACTGAGCAGACTGCGCACGTCGTAGGTGGAGTTGAACACCTCCGGCACGCCGCGCTCGATGCCCAGCAGCCGATAGGCGGCCTCCATACCGGTGCGCACCGAGTACTCGGTGGTGAAGATGCAGTCCCGGCTCGTTTCGGCGAACTGGCCGATGAAGGCGAAGTTCACCGCGCCCTCGGGGACCACGTCGGGCCGATCACCGGCCTGTCGCGGCATGAAGAACGAGGTGACGTACGGCATCATCACCGGCACGCACTTCGCCGCCTCGGCCGCCAGTTCCGGGATGTCGTCGAGCGGAACGCCCAAGTGGTACAACCACTCCTGGGTGATCTCCTCGCCGGTGCACTCCTGCATCGTCTTGTGCACATAATCGCCCGGCTTGTCGGCGAACAGCGAGTACACCCACACCACGATCTGATCGGCCGGCTGCTGTTTGAAGTGCGGTTGCCGGTTCACCGTCCAGCTCAACAGCCAGCTCGAATCCTGCGCGGTGACGATCCCGCCGGTGACGACCTTGCCGCTGAACGGATCTCGCTTACAGATCTTGCGGATGTATTCCGGGATGCGCTGATCGAGCGTGGTGACGGTCGCCGATTCCCATTTGGTCTCGGGGATATGGGAACCGAAGACGTCGGGGCGGCCGAAGGCGGGGTCCACGGCCGCGATCCGCCGCCACAATTCCCACGCGGGCGCCGGTCCCTCGTTCAGTTTCGCCGGGGTGTGTTGATCGCCCTCGTCGGAGTTCTCCACCAGCGACCCGATCGTGGTGAACAACAGATCGTCCGGGCCCAGCCGGACGCCGCCCTCGACCCCGTCCGATACCCAGTGGATACCGGTGGCCTGCTTGCGATCCGGGGTGATGTCGAAGTCGATGTCGGTGACCTCGGTATCGAACCGGACCGTCACGCCCTGATCGAGCAGCCACCGATACAGCGGCAGCACCAGCGATTCGTACTGGTTGTACTTGGTGAACTTCAGTGCCGAGAAGTCCGGCAGTCCGCCGATGTGGTGGATGAACCGGTGCAGGTACAGCTTCATCTCCAGCGCGCTGTGCCACTCCTCGAAGGCGAACATCGTGCGCCAGTACAGCCAGAAGTTGCTCTGCAGGAAGTCCTTTCCGAACACCTCGTCGATACGCTTGTTCTCCATCTCCTCGCGGGTGGCGAGGAAGACCTTCGCGATGTCCTTCTGCGCCCTGTCGTTCAGCGCGAAGAGTCCGTCGGTGTGCGCGTCCTGCCCGCGATCCACGGTGGCGCGTTGTAGCGAGTAGTTCGGATCGTCCTTGTTCAGCCAGTAGAACTCGTCGAGGACACTCGCGCCCTC
The DNA here is from genome assembly GCF_963869435.1 of Nocardia violaceofusca NBRC 14427. Lineage (NCBI taxonomy): Bacteria > Bacillati > Actinomycetota > Actinomycetes > Mycobacteriales > Nocardiaceae > Nocardia > Nocardia violaceofusca. Next base: position 142,433 of record NZ_CAWMPM010000022.1, on the reverse strand, counting down.
GATCTCGATCGAGGGCACCGAGCGGAACAGGTCCCACAGGCATTCGAAGTGGTTCTCCATCTCGCGGCCACCACGGATGACGAAACCCTTTGCGGGCTCCTTGACTCCGTCCAGCGCGCCGCCGGGCAACTTCAATCGCTCCAGGATGGTGATCCGGTCACCGGACATCTGCCCGTCGCGGATCAGGAAGGCCGCGCCCGACAGCGAGGCCAGGCCCGCCCCGACGAACCACGCCGTCTTGTCGTCGACGCCCTCGGGTTTGCGCGGGCGAGCGAACGCCTCGTAGTTGCCGCTGCTGTAGTACATCCGGGTCTTCTCCTGCCTGTAGGTTGTTCGCGCCCCGACGGTCGAATGTGGCTGTCCTGTAACCCCTTACGCGTTGTACCGGTAGAAGCCTTCGCCGCTGGCCAGGCCGAGCTTGCCCTTGTCGATGTATTCCGACTTCAGCCACTGCGCCAGCTTCTGGCCGTCCTCGCCGCTGTTCACCAGGATGTTGTACGGCGTGGTGAGGCCGACGATGTCGAGGATCTGGAACGGGCCCGCGGGTGCGCCGGTCCCGATGCGCCAGGTCTCGTCGACCGCCTTCGGTTCGGCGTAGCCGCCCGCCGCCAGCGCCATCGCCGAGTTGAGGAACGGCACGAGCAGCGAGTTGAGGACGTATCCGGCCTTCTCCTTGTGCAGTTCGATCGGCACCATGCCGATGGCCCGGGCGAATTCCACCACCGCCTGGTACACCTTCGGATCGGTGTCCTCGGTACCCATGACCTCTGCGGTGTTGAAGTGCCACACCTGATTCGCGAAATGCAGAGCGAGGAACCGGTCCGGGCGGCCGGTGGCGTCCTTCATATCGCTGGGCAGCAGCGTCGAGGAGTTGGTGGCGAAGATGGTGTGCTCGGGCGCGAGTTCGCCGAGCCGGCGATAGGTGTCCTGCTTGATCGACAGCACCTCGGGCACGGCTTCGATGATCAGATCCGCGTCCCGGGCGGCCTCGGCGAGATCGCTGGTGAGCGCGATGCCCGCGGCGGTGGCCTCGGCCTTGCCGTCACCCGCGCCCGGTACCTGCTCACGGTAGGTGGCCGCGAGTTTGTCGAAACGCTCGTGCGCCGCGGTCAGCGCCTCGTCGTTGATGTCGTAAGCGGTCACCTCGAAACCGTGGAAGGCGGTCTGGAAGGCGATCTGGGATCCCAGGACTCCGGTCCCGAGGACGCTCACCTTGCGAATCGTGCCGGACATGTCGACTCCGTTCTGCGGACCGTGGTCCACGCTGGTGTTCTTCAGGTTCCGGTGGCCGCGGCGCTGCGGAAACCGGCGACGAGCTGAGCGATCTGGGCGTGCAGATCATCGATCGGATCGTGGTGGGGGTGGACGCCGGTGGACGGGCGCACCAGCGCCATGTGCAGGACCGCGAAGAGACTGCGGCCCGCCACGCGCGCCGCCTCCCGCTGCGCGGCCGTGGGATCGACGGAGTCCGCAACCGCGGTCAGCAGGATCTCGGCGAGGACCGACTCGAGCTGTGCCACCAACGCCAGCCCCTGTTCGCGGTAGGTCTCCTCGGGCGGGCCGAACAGCAATTCGCGCTGGTAGGCGATGGTGTTCTCGGTATTGCGCGCGGCCGCGACCAGGATCGGCCGCAGCAGTGCCGTGATCGCGCCGACCGGATCGGCGATGTCGCGGGCACGGCGGGCGCCGGTCTCGAGTGCCGATCGGAAGTCCTCGTTGTACACCATGAGCAGCAGTTGCCCCTTGGACGAGGCGTAGCGGAACAGGGTGCCTGCGGCGATATCGGCCCGATCGGAGATCTGCTGGGTGGTGACCGCGGCGAATCCGCGTTCGGCAAACAAGCGTGCGGCCACCTCGAAGATCCGGCTCTGCTTCTCTCGCATATTGCGGACCCGCCGCCCGACCTGCCGGCTCTGCTGTGTGCTTGCCACCCGACACCTCCCATCGGTCGATAAGAATGAGTGCGCTCATTAATGAGCATACTCAGAGCTATTGGAAGCGCAACACGTCCAGCATGACGTCGGACACGTGTGCCGGTCATCGCCTCGTCGCGGGCGTGGCCCGTTCGTGATGACCGGCCCGGCCGCGACAATGGATCGACCGCGGTCGCGGCGACTGCGGCAGCGAAGGAGGGCCACGATGGCCGAAAGGGTGACCACGGAGCGCGAGATCACCGCGAGTGTCGATCTGTGCACGCCGCGGGGCCGGCTGAACCCCGACGCGGTGGGCTGGACGCGCCGCCCGCTGCACCGGGCGAATCTGCGCGGCTGGGGTCGCACCAAGCGATGGGAGTACTGGGGCATCGTCACTCCCGATCACATCATCGGAATCGTGCTGACGTCGCTGGATTACGCCGGGCTACAGGGGATCTACCTGTTCGACCGGGCCAACGGCACCGAGATCGTCAAGGATGTGGTGACGCCGTTCGCCCGCGGTGTGCACCTTCCCGACCGCAGTGGCGTCGGTACCGCGTCCGGGCATGCCGGCGATCTGGTGATCGAATTGCGAAACGAGCTGGGCGGCACCAGGATCCACGCCGCCACGCCGCGGATGGATATCGATCTGACGGCCGGGCTGCCGGCCGGACACGAATCGCTGGGTGTCGTGGTGCCGTGGAGTGCGAAGCGCTTCCAGTACACCGTCAAGGATCTCGGCCGCCCGGTCTCGGGCACCCTCACCGTGGACGGCGTCGCCTACGTGATCGACGACGGATTCGCCGTCCTCGACCACGGACGCGGGAAGTGGCCGTACTCGATCGCGTGGAACTGGGCCGCCGGCTGCGGTCCGGAGACGGCGATCCAGCTCGGCGGCAGGTGGACCGACGGCACGGGTTCGACCGAGAACGCGCTGTTCGTTGGCGGCCGGTTGCACAAGATCGGCGACGAGCTGGAATGGGTGTACGACCGCCGGGATTGGCTGCGGCCGTGGGTGATTCGTGGTCCACGCGTCGCCGTGGAGTTCACTCCCTTCCATGTGCGCGAATCCCGGACGGCGTTGGGTGTGCTGGCCAACGACACTCATCAGTGCTTCGGGCACTTCACCGGCCGCGCCCGCACCGACGAGGGGGACTGGGTGGAGTTCGACGGCCTCACCGGCTGGGCGGAAGAGGCGCGTAACCGCTGGTGATCCGAAACGCTACCCACTCGCACTAGCTATTGCGTTCTTGCCTCGCGGATGTAGCATTATCGAAACCGAGAATGCGATTTCCGTCAGGATCGCGACGCAGCGGGGCTCCGGGAGGTGGCGGCATGGCGATAACTCTGCCGGGGTGGTCCCGGAGTCTGTCTCGCCGTTCGGCGGGCGGGCTGCAGACCGTCGGCGGGCTGTTCGCCATGTCGGCCGACGCGGTGAAATTCGCCTTCCGCCGCCCCTTCCAGACCCGCGAATTCCTCGAGCAATCCTGGTTCGTGGCACGGGTGTCACTGATTCCGACCCTGCTCGTGGCGATTCCGTTCACCGTGCTGGTGAGCTTCACCCTCAACATCCTGCTGCGCGAGCTGGGTGCGGCCGATCTCAGCGGCGCGGGCGCGGCATTCGGCGCGGTCACCCAGGTGGGTCCCATGGTGACCGTGCTGATCGTCGCCGGATCCGGTGCCACCGCGATGTGCGCGGATCTGGGCTCGCGGACCATCCGCGAGGAGATCGACGCCATGGAGGTGCTCGGCATCGATCCGGTACAGCGACTCGTCACGCCACGCATGCTCGCTTCGGGGCTGGTGGCGCTGCTGCTGAACAGTCTGGTCTGCATCATCGGTATCGCCGGTGGTTACGTCTTCTCGGTCTATGTGCAGAACGTCAACCCCGGCGCCTTCGCCAACGGCATCACCTTGCTGACCGGGCTGAACGAAGTCGTGATCTCGGCGGTCAAAGCGCTGCTGTTCGGCCTCGTCGCCGGCCTCATCGCGTGTTACCGCGGGCTGATCGTCTCCGGTGGCGCCAAGGCCGTGGGCAATGCGGTGAACGAAACCGTGGTCTACGCCTTCATGGCGCTGTTCGTGATCAATGTCGTCGTGACCGCGATCGGCATCCAGATGACGGCCAGATGAGGGGATACGGCTGTGGTACTGGAAGCGAGATATCCGCGTGCCGTGCGGCGGGCCCGCCGGCCGGTGAAAAGCCTCGGCAGCATCGGCGATCACACCCTCTTCTATGTGCGGGCGCTGTTCGGCGCGCCGTTCGCCGCGTGGCGCTACAAGAAGGAAACCATCCGGCTCATCGCCGAATTCAGCATGGGCTCGGGCACTTTGGCGGTTTTCGGCGGCACCGTGGTGATCGTCGGATTCCTCACGCTGGCCACCGGCGGCACCCTGGCCGTGCAGGGCTACAGCTCGCTGGGCAATATCGGCATCGAGGCGTTGACCGGATTCCTGTCGGCCTTCATCAATGTGCGCATCTCGGCGCCGGTGGTGGCCGGCATCGGACTGGCGGCGACGTTCGGCGCGGGAGCCACCGCGCAGTTGGGCGCGATGCGGATCAACGAGGAGATCGACGCGCTGGAATCCATTGCGATCGAACCGATCGCCTATCTGGTGGGCACCCGCATCGTGGCCGGAATGATCGCGATCACCCCGCTGTACTCACTGGCGGTGGTGGCGTCCTTCCTGGCCAGCCGGGTCACCACCGTCTTCCTGCTCGGCCAGTCCTCGGGGCTGTACGACCACTACTTCACCACCTTCCTCAATCCGCTCGATCTGGTGTGGTCGTTCGTGCAGGCGATCCTCATGGCGCTCACGATTCTGTTGATACACAGCTATTTCGGGTTCTTCGCCGCCGGTGGGCCCTCCGGCGTGGGTATCGCGGTCGGCAACGCGGTGCGGACCTCGCTGATCGCGGTCGTCTCGGTCACCCTGCTGGTCTCGCTGGCCATCTACGGCTCCAACGGCAACTTCAACCTGTCGGGCTAGGGGAGAAGCTTTGCTGCGCAACATTTTACGACCGATAGTGGGTCTGTTGTCGATCGCCGCGATCGCCGGGGTGGTCGCACTGGCGGTGGTCATGTTCCGCGGCGGATTCGCCGATACCGTGCGGGTCACCGTCCTGTCACCGCGCGCGGGTCTGGTCATGTATCCCGACGCCAAGGTGAAGATGCGTGGGGTGACCGTCGGCAAGGTGGCCACGGTGGACGAGCGGCCCGACGGACTCGCCGCGATCCAGCTGGCGATCGACGCCGAACAGGTGCGACGGATCCCGTCGAATGTGACCGTGGACATCGCCTCCACCACGGTGTTCGGCGCCAAATTCGTCGAATTCGTGCCGCCCGCACAGAAATCCGCGTCCTCGATCCACGCCGGCCAGATCTTCGACTCCGGGCACGTGACGGTCGAGATCAACACCATCTTCGAGCGATTGACCGCGGTGCTGGGCCAGATCGAACCAGAGAAGCTGAACGAGACGCTGGGGGCGATCGCGGGTGCGACCAACGGTCGCGGCGAACAGGTCGGGCAGATGCTCACCGATCTCGACTCGTTCCTGGCGAAGATCCAACCGGCGCTGCCCGCCCTGAGCCGCGAGATCTCCGCCGGACCGAATGTGGCCGCCTCCTACGGCGACGCCGCGCCGGATCTGCTCTCCACCGCGCGCAATGCCGCCACGATCAGCCGGACCGTGGTGGATGAACAAGCGAATCTCGACGCACTGCTGGTCAACGCGATCGGCCTGGCCGATGTCGGCAATCAGGTGCTCGGCGACAACGGCGCGCCACTGGCCTCGATGCTGCACCTGCTGGTGCCCACCACCGATCTGGCCGCCGAATACGCACCGGCGCTGAAGTGTTCGATCGAGGGCCTGGACTATATGGACAATGTGAAACCGGTGCAGGTTCCGGGGATGGGCCTCACGGTCAACTTCCTGTGGGGCGCGGAACCGTATCGGTATCCACGTGATCTGCCGAAGGTCGCCGCATCCGGTGGTCCGCAGTGTTCGGTGCTGCCGGTGCCCTACAACGGCAAGCCCCAGTTCGTGGTGGTCGACGACGGCGCCGTGCCCTTCCCGAATACCAACCGCACCCTGCGCGTGAATCCGGATCTGCTGCAGAGCGTGCTGTTCGGGGCCGTCGATCCCACCGCCGGAGGTCCGCGATGAGACAACGGGATACACCACTGCTGAAATTCGGCGCCTTCGCGCTGGTGATGGTGGTTCTCTCCGGATTCCTGGTCCTGGTCTTCGGCCAGTACCGCACCGGCTCGACCAACGGCTACTCGGCGGAATTCACCGACTCGTCGGGACTGCGCTCCGGAGACAGTGTGCGGGTGGCCGGAGTCGAGGTGGGACGGGTGCGGGGGGTGACGCTGCGCTCGGATCAGCGGGTGGTGGTGACCTTCGACGCCGACCGCGACATCGTGCTCACCGGAGGCACCAAGGCCGCCATCCGCTATCTGAATCTGGTCGGCGACCGCTATCTCGAACTGACCGACGGTCCGGGATCGACCGCGACCCTGCGGCCCGGCGCGCGCATTCCGCTCGAACGAACCACGCCCGCACTGGATCTCGACCTCCTGCTCGGCGGCCTGAAACCGGTGCTGCAGGGCCTGGACGCCCAGGAGGTCAACTCGCTCACCTGGTCGCTGGTGCAGATCGTGCAGGGCCAGGAGGGCACGGTCGATTCGCTGCTGACCAAGACCGCCTCCTTCACCTCCAGGCTCGCCGACACCAGCGATGTGGTGGGCAAGTTGATCGACAACCTGAACCAGGTGATGGAAACCCTCGCGAGCAACGGCACCCAGTTCTCCGACGCCATCGACCGCCTGGAGCAACTGGTGACCCAGCTGTCTCAGGACCGCGATCCGATCGGCTCCGCGATCGACGCGCTCGACCGCGGAACCGCCTCGGTCGCGGACCTTCTCACGCAGAGTCGGGCCCCCTTGGCCGACACCGTCGACCAGCTCGCGCGGCTGGCACCGGCCGTGGACGACGGTAAGGACAAGGTCGACTACGCATTGCAGCGGGCGCCGGAGAACTTCCGGAAGATGGTGCGGACCGGTTCCTACGGCAACTTCATCCAATACTTCGTGTGCGCGTTGACCATTCGGGTCAGCGATCAGTCCGGGCAGGTGGTCCAGCTGCCCTGGATCAAAACCGAGACGGGGAGGTGTGCACCGTAATGCTGCATTACCGCGGCGGCCATCTGTTACGTCCCGGACTGGTCGGGATCGTGATGATGGTGTGCGTCATCCTGATCGGCCTGCAATCGCAGAAGTTCATGGCATGGGGCACCACCGTGCGCTACCAGGCGCTGTTCGGCGAGGCGGCCGGACTCGCGGTGGGCGACGACGTGATCGTCTCGGGCGTGCGGGTCGGCACGGTGCAGAAGGTGGTGCTGCACAACGGGGATGCGCTGGTGGTGTTCTCGGTGAACTCGACCATCCGGCTCGGCACCGACAGTTCCGCGCATATCAAGACCAGTTCGCTGCTGGGCAAGCGCGATCTCACGGTGATCTCCGCGGGAGCCGGCCGGATGCGCTCGCTCGACACCATTCCGTCCTCGCGTACGTCCTCGCCGTACTCGCTGACCGATGCCGTCGGTGATCTGAGCACCAAGACCTCGGCGATCGACATCGATTCGCTCAACCGTTCCCTCGATATGCTGTCCTCGACGTTGAACCACATCGCACCGCAGGTGGGTCCCGCATTCGACGGGCTCACGCAGTTGTCGAAGACGATCAACAGCCGCAACGAATCGCTGCGGCAGCTGCTGGCAGGCGCGGGCACGGTCACCTCGGTGCTCGCCCAGCGCAGTCAGCAGGTGAATTCGTTGATACTCAACGCTGATGCGCTGGTCGATGTGCTCGCGCAGCGCCGGCAGGAAATCGTAGACCTGCTCGCCAACACCTCCGCGGTGGCGAAGCAACTGTCGGGTCTGGTCGCCGACAACGAAGCCGCGCTCGGGCCGACACTGGACCGGCTCAACTCCATCGCCGCGATGCTCGAGAAGAATCGCGACAATATCGGCAAGGCCATCCCCGGATACGCGAAAGTCGCCCTGACACAGGGGGAAGCCGTCTCCGGCGGCCGCTTCTACAACGCCTACGTCGCGAATCTCATCGACGGCCAGGATATTCAGCCCTTCATCGACCGGGCGTTCGGCGTGAACCCGCCGGCCCAGTTCCCGCTACCGCATCCGGAGCCGCCGCGATGAGTACGAGATGGATCGTCCGGATCGTCGGTACCGTGGTGATCGTCGCGGTCGTCGTGACCGGGGGCGCGATCGGTTATCGAGAATTGTTCGGGCCCACGCACTTCACGGCGATATTCACCACCGCGACCGCCATCTACCCCGGCGACGACGTGCGTGTCGCGGGGGTGAAGGTGGGGCATATCCGGTCGATCACCCCGCGAGGGACGACCACCGAAATGGTGCTCGCCGTGGACCGTGATATCCGCGTGCCCGCCGACGCGCGGGCGGTGATCGTGGCGCAGAGCCTGGTCGCGGCCCGCTACGTCCAATTGACGCCCGCGTATCGGACCAGCGGCCCGACGCTCGCCGACGGTGCGGTGATCCCGGTCGAACGTACCGCGGTACCGGTGGAATGGGACGAGATCAAGGCCCAATTGACCAAGCTGGCAACGGGTTTGGGTCCCGATGGCGGCGCCGCAGGCAGTTCGATGGGCCGATTCGTCGACAGCACCGCCGCCGCACTGAGCGACGGCAACGGGGAGAAGTTGCGGCAGATGCTGGCCCAGCTGTCCGCGGTGGGGCGCATCCTGGCCGACGGCAGCGGCAATATCGTCGACATCCTGCAGAATCTGCAGACCTTCGTGGACGCGTTGAAGGGCAGCGGTACCGAGATCGTCCGGTTCGAGAATCGGCTCGCGACGCTGTCCAGTGTGGTCGACGACAGCACATCCGATCTGGACGCCGCGCTGCGCGAACTGTCGGTCGCGGTGGGCGAGGTCCAGCGCTTCGTCTCCGAGAACCGCGCGAAGGCCGGCGAACAGGTGCAGCGGTTGGCGAACGTGACCCAGAATCTGGTTGATCATCGCGCGGATCTGGAGAATCTGCTGCATATCGCGCCGAACAGCATCGCCAACTTCTATCACATCTACAATCCCGACACCGGCACGGAGGCAGGGGTTTTCGAGCTCAACAACTTCTCCAACCCGATGCAGTTCATCTGCGCCGGTGTGGCGAGTATCGAGAACGCCACGGCCGCGGAGTCGGGGGAGAAGTGCCGCCAGTATCTGGGTCCGATCCTGCCCCTGCTCAGCTTCAACTATCTGCCGTTCCCGGTGAGCCCGGCGACCGGACCGGCGCCGGATCCGAACAACGTGATCTACAGCGAACCCGATCTGGTGCCGAAGATCGTCGGACAGCAACCCGGCCCGTCGGCGCCGACGTCGGTCACCGAACTGCTCCAGCCCTGGGGGAGGCCACCGTCATGATCGCGCGGCTGTTGGTTCTGTGCGCGTGCGCACTGGTCACCGTCACCGGATGTGGCTGGCGCGGAGTGGATTCGCTGCCGTTGCCCGGTGCCCCCGGTCGCGGTGCGGACGCCGCGATCTACCACGTCGAAATGGCGAATGTCGGCACGCTGGTGTCGAATTCGCCGGTCATGATCGACGACGTGGTGGTGGGCAGCGTCGGGTCGATCACCGTGCACGGCTGGCACGCCGTCGTGGACGTCTCGGTCAAACCGGATGTGGTCGTGCCCGCGAATGTGGCGGCGACCATCGGGCAGACCAGCCTGCTCGGCTCGACCCATCTGGCGTTGAATCCGCCGGCCGGACAGGCGCCGAGCGGGCGCCTGCGGCCCGGGGCGACCGTGCCGCTGAACCGGACCTCGACCTATCCGTCGACCGAACAGACTCTCGCGTCGCTGTCGGTGGTGCTCAACGGCGGCGGGATGGGCCAGATCAACGACATCATCCACAATCTCGATGCCGCGTTCTCCGGTCGCGAGGGCGCCATCCACGACCTGATTCCGCGCCTGGACGCGTTCATGACCGTGCTGGATCAGCAGCGCGAAAACCTCCTCGCCACCGTGACCGGGTTGAATCGGATGGCGGAAACCTTTGCCCAGCAGCGCGATACGGTCAGCGACACGTTGCGTCAGGTCGGGCCCGCGCTCGAGGTGCTGCTCACCGAGCGGCCCGCCATCACCACCGCCCTGGACAAACTGCGCACCTTCAGCGACACCGCGACCGGGGTGATCTCGCAGGTGCAGGCGGATCTGCTGACGAATCTGCACAACCTCGAACCGACCCTGCGGGAATTGGCCGATGTGGGGTCGAAGATCGACGGTGCGGTCTCCTTCCTCACCGTGTTCCCCTACGGGCAGTACGGCATCGACCACGGTATCCGCGGCGACTACGTCAATCTGTTCGCCACCATCGACCTCACGGTGCCGCGGTTGCGCCGCGAACTGCTGCTCGGCACTCCCCTGGGAGATCCGAATGCCGTGCTGCAGGCCATGGTCGGCGACCCCGGCTACGGCAAGCCGACCAACGACCCGCTGGGTGCTCCGGTGAACCCGTCCGATCCGAACGGAGGCGGCCGATGATTCTCACCCGATTCGTCCGAGCGCAGCTGGTGATCTTCTCGATCCTGGCCGTGATCGGCATGGTGTCGATGGCCGTGCAGTACATGCGGCTGCCGACCCTCGCCGGCATCGGCACCATGAAGGTGACGCTGGAACTTCCGACCTCCGGTGGGCTGTACCGATTCGGCAACGTCACCTATCGCGGGGTCCAGATCGGCAAGGTCACCTCCGTCGATCTGACCGACGACGCGGTGAAGGCGACCCTGTCGATCGACGGCGGGCACAAGATTCCCGCCGACCTGCGCGCGCAGGTGCGCAGTGTGTCGGCGGTGGGTGAGCAGTACGTCGACCTGCAACCGCGCACCGACGCGGGGCCGTATCTGCACGACGGATCCGTCATCGACGTGCGCGACAGCACCGTTCCGCAGCCGGTGGGGCCGATGCTCGACGAACTCGACAGCCTCGTCGGCAGTATTCCGAAAGACCGGCTGCACGACATGCTCGACGAGGTGTTCACCGGTGTGAACGGCGCGCGCTACGACCTGCAGTCGCTGCTGAACTCGGCCGCGACCGTGGCCGCCGATGCGAATCGGACCGGCGACACCACCCGTGACCTGCTGGCGAAGGCCGAGCCGCTGGTGGATTCGCAGGACCGCTCGGCCGATGCGATCCGGATCTGGGCGCGCAGCCTCGCCGGGGTATCGGGACAGATCGCGACCGACGACGAGCAGGTGCGGACGCTGCTGAACACCGGACCGGGCGCGGCGCGGGAGGCGACGAAACTGCTGGATTCGGTGAAACTCACGCTGCCCGTGCTGTTGTCGAATCTGACCTCGGTCGCGCAATTGGGCGTCACCTATCACGCGGGGCTGGAACAGGTGCTGGTGTTGCTGCCGCCCGAGGTCTCGATCGTGCAGGCGGTGCAACCCACCAAGAACGCACAGGGGTTGGGGCCCGGAGACTTCCGGATCAGCGGCGTCTCGGATCCGCCGGCCTGTACGGTCGGCTTCCTGCCGCCGTCGGCATGGCGGCCGCCCTCGGACACCACCACGATCGACACCCCGGACGGGCTGTACTGCAAGCTGCCACAGGATTCGCCCGTCGCGGTACGCGGTGCGCGCAACTTCCCGTGTGCCGGCAAACCGGGTAAGCGGGCGCCGACAGCGGAGATCTGCAACAGCGACCAGGAGTACGAACCGGTGGCGCCGGACCAGCCGGTGGTGGGACCGTACCCGCGCGATCCGAATCTGGAATCGCAAGGCATTCCGCCGGATTCGCGGTGGAATCCGCCCGCCCCCGCTCCCGCGCCGGCGGCCCCGTTGCCGCAGCTGCCGCAGCTCGAGCTACCCAGGATTCCCGGGCTGAACGCTCCCGCGGCATCGCGCACCGGGACCGAACCGTCGGTGGGATTCGCGCACTACGACCCACATACCGGGAACTACCTGGCGCCGGACGGAAGGATGTATCGGCAGGGCGATCTGGCCGGCGCCCGGCCGGCGAGTTGGAAGGATATGGTGGCGCACTGATATCGAGTGTGCTGCCGATCAGACCGGATCGAACGAGGAGATCAACCACTTCCCGTCGACGTGCGACAGCGACACCTTGACGCTGCTCGAGGTCATCGACGGATCGGGTTTGTCGGAGGTGGTGGTGGTCTGGTTGATGAACACCAGCACCACGGCCGAATCCGGATGGATCTGCTCGACCGCCGAACGGACTACCGCCGCAGATGTTTTCACCGTTTTCTGCTTCGCGGCCGGCGCCACCACCTGCTGGGTGAACTGCCCGTAGTAGGTGAGGAAGTCGCCGGTCAGGAAGGATTTCGCGGTGGTGAGATCGTGGTCCAGCGTATCGGGGGCATAGGAGAGGATCGCGACCGAACCATCGGTCGCGGCGGCCGTGGCCGCGCGTTGCGCCGCCTCGTCGGTCTGCTGATCGGGCCGATACTGGGTGAAATACACGCCTGTCGCCGCCGCGACGGATGCCAGTGCGAGCGCGCCGAGCGCACCTGGTCCGACACCGGCACGATGGCCGCGCAGCCAGGACAGGGCCGCGTGTGGGCGGGAGAGTGGTGCGGCCGCTTCGCCGGTTGCCGGTCCGCTGTGCTCATGGTCGACGGTGTTGGCGCCGGTATCGGATTCGGATGGTGTGCTCATGGGACGAACTCCACTTTCGACATCTTGAGCCGGCCGTCGACGCGCTCCACGGTGACGCTCAACCGCCAGGCACGCGGTTCCTGTTTCGCGCCTGCGGAATTGGTGACTTCCGAGGTCGCCGCGACCAGGACCACGGCGGAGTCGTCGGTCATCGACTGCACCGCGGCGGCGTTGACCCTGCCCTGGGTGGCGACCTTGGACTGCTGGATCACCTTGGCGAAATCGTCGGCGCGGGACTGGAAATCGTTGCGGAAACTACCCGTGGAATCGTCGAGCACGCGCTTCACGTCATCGGCCGCATGATTGAAATCCAGTGAGGTCAGCGTGGTGACGCCCTGCCGCGCTGCCGCCACGAACTCCGCCTCGCGATGCTGCTTCGCGCTCACTTCGTGATGCCGCCACATCATGTATCCACTGCTGCCCATGCCGGCGCACACGACGATCGCCGCGACCGCCACGCCGGCTGTGCGCCGCCGGATATGCCGAACGGCGCCCAGACGCGGTCGCTTGCGGCGACGGCTTTCCAGCGTTCGCTCGGCGCTCGGAGCGGCCTGCCGGGCCGACGCGACGTCCGGACCGGGAGCGCCAGTGTTGTCTTCTGTGTCGGGACCAGGGTCGGCGCTGTCCGGGGTGTCGTCCGCGTACGAGGGTTCGCCCGTCTGTGCGGCGGCCCCGGCGCGGCGGCGCAGGGTTGCCGCGCGGGCTCGGGCGCGGGCGGCTTCGGCCACCGCTTCCGCGGCTTCGGCCTCCGCCTCGGCTTCCGCGGCCGCCAGCAGCAGATCACGCTCGGTGATGTCCCCGGGATCCGGCGGCGAGGGGTGTTTTCCGGACGTCACTGCGTGCTCCGTTCGTCGGGCGGTGCCGGGCAGATCGGCGAGAACAATATTTTCGCACAACGAGAACTGTACTCTACCTGTATGGACGGATGAAGGTTGTAGTTATTGCCGGATTCGCCTGCGACCTAGGGGATTGTTATTGTCAATCTCAGAGAATATCCTTCTCTCACGGTGGTGGGAGGCGCCATGACGTGAGGTCGGCGGCGCCTGCCCCTGTGCCTGTCCGCGGCCGAGCCGCATTCCGGAGATTTCCGCAAGGGGTGAACCAGTGACCATCAGCGCGGCCAGCGACGTCCACTACGACCCGTACGACGTCGAACTCAACGCCGATCCCTATCCCATGTTCCAGCGTCTGCGCGACGAGCTCCCGCTCTACTACAACGCACAGCACGACTTCTACGCGCTGAGCCGATTCGAGGACGTCAACGCCGGCCTGATCGACAAGGACACCTTCATCTCCGGGCGCGGCGCCATCTTGGAGCTCATCAAGGCGAATATCGAGATACCCTCCGGCGTCCTGCTTTTCGAGGACCCGCCGGTGCACACGATCCACCGCAAACTGCTGTCGCGGATGTTCACGCCGCGCAAGATCAAGGCGCTGGAATCGAAGGTCCGGGACTTCTGCGCCGAAAGTCTCGATCCGCTGGTCGGTACCGGGCGCCTGGACTTCATCGCCGATATCGGCGCCCGGATGCCGATGCGGACCATCGGCTTGCTGCTCGGCATCCCGGAAGAGGATCAGGAGGCCATCCGCGATTTCGCCAACGAGCAGATGCGTACCGAGGAGGGTAAGCCGATGAAGGCCGCGTCCGAGGGCATGGTGTCCGGTGACATCTTCGGCCCCTATATCGACTGGCGCGCCGAACATCCCTCCGACGACATCATGACCGAACTGCTCAACGTCGAATTCGTCGACGAGACGGGCACCGAGCGCCGCCTCACCCGCGACGAACTGCTCATGTACGTGAATGTCGTATCCGGCGCCGGGAACGAGACCACGACGCGCCTGATCGGCTGGGCCGGAAAGGTTCTCGCCGACCATCCCGACCAGCGCCGGCTGCTGGTCGAGAATCCGGCTCTGATCCCACAGGCGATCGAGGAACTGCTGCGCTTCGAATCGCCCGCTCCGCACACGTGCCGCTACGTCACCCGCGAGGTCGAGTACTACGGACAGAAGGTGCCCGAGGGGTCGGTGCTGATGTTCCTGATCGGCGCGGCGAACCGCGACCATCGCCACTTCGCGCCGGACGGAGACGTTTTCGACATCCTGCGCGCGCCGCGACCGCATCTGGCGTTCAGTGTCGGCACCCACTTCTGCCTGGGTTCGGCGCTGGCGCGGCTGGAGGGACGCATCGCAGTCGAGGAGATCCTGAAGCGGTTCCCGGAGTGGGACGTCGATCTGTCGCAGGCGCGACTGTCGCCGACCTCGACGGTGCGCGGCTGGGAAAGTCTGCCCGCCCGCACCTGATCCCGTTGTCGCGCAGGGCGGATCGCGAAGGTCCGCCCGGCCCTCGCCGGAGGCGTGCTCGTCTCCCGGATGCGATGATCGGACTCGCATACGTTTCTGATCGGAGTCGAGGAGACAGCAGATGAGCTTTCCGCAGCGGTACGGGCCGTGGGCGTTGGTGGTCGGTGCCGCGCTGGGACTGGGGGCCGAATTCTGCCGTCAGCTCGCCGAGCGCGGCCTGAACCTCGTCATGGTGGCGCTGGAGAAGGACGAACTCGACACGCTGGCAACGGATCTGGCCGACCGGTACGGCATCCGCACCCAGACGGTGACCGGAGACGTCACCGCGCCCGAGGTGCTGGAATCGGTTGCGCTGCTGGTCGGCGACGTCGAACTGGGCCTGGTCGTCTACAACGCCGGGCTCTCGGTCTGCGGCATGTGGCTGGACACACCGCTGGAACGGCATCTGAAGACGATCGACATCAACGTGACCACGATGATGACCGTGCTGCACCGCTTCGTTCCGCCGATGATCGAACGCGGCCGCGGCGGGGTGATCCTGCTCAGCTCCATGTCCGGTCTTCTCGGCACCCCCATGTACGCCTCCTACGCGGGCACCAAGGCGCTGACACTGAATCTGGCCGAATCACTGTGGGACGAATGGCGTCCGCACGGCGTCGACGTCGTCGCGGTCGTGCCCGGCCCCACCGACACCCCCGGCTACCGCGCCGACGCACCGCGCACGATCCGCAATTCCCCGAAGGTGATGCCGGTGGCTCCGGTGGTCGCCGCCGGCTTGACCGCACTCGGCAGACAACCCTCGGTCATCCCCGGCCGGGCCAACCGTTTCAACGGCACGCTGCTGTCGCGAATACTGCCCCGCAAGAAGGCCGTCGCCCTCATGGGCAAGAGCATGCGCGAGATGTACGGGGAGTAGACCGCCGACGCCCGCCGGCTCGGCTGGCATCCGAATGCGCTGGAGCCGAGGCGAATTCGCGTCGGCGCGGTTCAGGAGGTGAAGCGCGCGCCGACCCAGACGAGGGCGTCGGGAAGCGAGGCCTGCAGGACGCCACGATGGTCGGCGCCGGGGTAGGTGCGGTAGGTGAGCTGCTGATCGGTCAGGCGCAGGCGGGCGACCATCGCGTCGGTCGCCCGCGGGGGCACCGTCGTGTCGGCGCTGCCCTGCAACACCAGCAGCGGTGTGTCGATGCGCAGCGTGCTGGGATCGTTGTCGGTCAGTACCCGGAGGAAAGGCGCGGCGTCGCCCAGTGGGCTGAACGCGGCATCGGCGGGGAGGCCGCCCCAGCTGTCCGGCGCGCGCAGGGCGCCGATGCATCCGGTGTCGGCCTCGGGCAGCAGGGTCAATGCGCGCGGCGTCAGGAAGCGGGCCGGATCGATACTCTCGGCGGTCTGCGCGCCGCGAATCAGCAACGGCAGGAACGCATTCGAGTTGCCGAGTGTGCCGGCCAGCGCCTCGCCGGCTCCCGCCGTACTCGCCACGCGCTGCGCTCCGATGCCGAATTCCACCTGTGATGCCGGTGCGAGTGCCACCACGGCGCGCAGATCCAGTCCGGGTGCCCAGGCGCGGGCCTGCGCATCGGTGAAGATCGCCGCCTGGCCGCCCTGCGAATGGCCGATCGCCGCCCATCGCGTGCCGATCGAGGCGTCGAGTTCCCGCGCGGCCAGCGCCATATCGGCGACGGCTCGCGCCTCGGTGGTGCCGATCAGGTATCCGTGCGGGCCCGGCGTGCCGAGGCCCTGGTAATCGGTCTGCGCTACCGCGTATCCGGCCGCGAGCCAGTGCTGCTGCACCTCGCGCACCTGCGCGGTGTAGTCGTGGGCGGGATAGTCGGGGCCGGTATCGCGCGAGGGCGCGCAGATATCGGCCACACCGGTGGTGCCGTGTGCCCACGAGATGAGCGGCCAGCCGTCCGGCGGCGGTGTGCCGTCGGGCACCGCCAGTGTTCCCGAGACCGCCACCGGACGCCCCTGCAGATCCACCGAGCGGTACAACACGAGCAGATTCCGCGCCCCGGGCAGCCCCGGATCGCCGGTGATACTGCGGGCCCGGATCACCGAGCCGTGTGGTCCGGCGATCGCCTCGGCGGGTGCGTCGTAGAAGGCCTGCCCTTCCGGGACGGCCGTCGTGCCGGTGGGGTCCGCCGCCACGGTGGCCGTCGTGGCCGCGATCGAGACCAATGCCGCGACGACGACCAGCCGACCACGTCGTGCCCGGCGATTGCGGGCGATCTTGGTCGGTGACGACACGCGAGACATGAATCCAACATAACGGGGCCGTGTGGAGCGCGGCCATCGCGCTGGAATCATTGTGGCTCAACTTGTCTGCATATCGATACCTCCGCGCAACCCGCCGGATCGCCGTCCGTCCACAGCGTCACCACGCTGTGCGCTGAAAGATTGCTGACCTGGCGATACGCGACGTCTCCCACGGCGGGACGCCCGTCGGTCGTACCGGACCGGAATCCGCGACTCATCCGGAACGAGCGATGCCGCATCCCGCCTTCCCCGGTAATCTCGGCGCGGAGACCGCTCGCCGAAACGAAGTGGAGCCGACTGTGACCGAATCAGCCGAGGCGTACCTCGCGGACGAACCCGACCGGCCCATCGTGGTCGGCGTCGACGGCTCGGAGATCTCATATCAGGCGGTGGCCTGGGCCGCGGTCGACGCCGTCCTGCACGGGCGGCGTCTGGACATCGTCACCTCGGCCACGCTGCCGACCGGTTTCGGCTCCGAGGTGTGGACGGGCGGCGCGGATTGGGTGCGCGAGGACGGTGAGCGCATCGTCGCCGAGGCGCGCCGGGTCGCCGGGTTGGCGAAGGGGCCGCTGGAGATCAATGCCGAGTTGGTGTTCGACCCGATCATCCCGACCCTGATCACACGTTCGGAACGGGCGTACCGCCTGGTCGTCGGTAGTCGCGGGCGCGGCGCCATTCGGCGGGCGCTGCTCGGTTCGGTGAGTTCGGCGGTGGTGCAGCGGGCGCACTGCCCGGTCGCGGTGATCCCCGGGAATTCCGCGACCGACATGGTGACCGCGGCGAAGCCGGTGGTGGTCGGCGTCGACGGCACCGAGAACAGTGAACCCGCGATCGGCGTCGCCTTCGACGAAGCCTCGCGGCGGAAGGTGCCGCTGATCGCCGTGCACACGTGGAGCGATATCAGCCTGCCCGAGATCGCGGTGGCCGGCTGGGACACGCTACGCGAATCCGAGCGCGCCGCGCTCTCGGAGAGTCTGGCCGGATGGCGGGAACAGTATCCGGATGTCGATGTGCGGCCGGTGGTGTGGGCCGATCGGCCGGCCCGTGCGCTGCTCGCCGAATCCGAACATTCGCAGCTGGTGGTGGTCGGCAGCCACGGCCGGGGCGGATTCACCGGCATGCTGCTCGGTTCGACCGGTCATGCCCTGTTGCAGTCGTCCGAATGCCCGGTGATCGTGGTGCGCCGGCGGTGAGACGCCGGCCGGGCGGCCGACCGGCCGCCCGGTGACAGTCGTCGATCACACCCCGGAGAACTCCAGTTCCGGTTCGTTCGCCGGCACCATGCTCACCGGGAGTGTCGCGAGCCCGCGAATCAGCAGACTCCGCCGCCAGATCGGTGGCCCGTCCTCCGGGGCCAGGCAGAGCTCCGGGATCCGGTCCAGCAGCCGGTTGACGGCAATGGTCGCCTCCATCCGGGCCAGCGCCGCGCCGAGGCAGAAGTGGATGCCGTGCCCGAAGGCGATGTGCCGATTGTCCTCACGATCGACGTGGACCAGGTCCGGCCGTGTGAAACGGTCCGGATCGCGGTTGGCCGCGGCCAGCGAGATCATGATGAATTCGCCCGCGCCTATCTCCCGGCCGCCCAGCACGATCGGCCGGGTGGTGTAGCGCGCGGTGGCCAGGTGCACCGGGCCCTGGCTGCGCAGGATCTCCTCGACATACGCCGGAACGGTTTCCGGTTCGGCTCGCAGCCGCTCGGCGATGCGCGGATCGCGCAGCATCTCGTAGACCGCGTTGCCGATCAGGTTGACCGTGGTTTCGTGCCCGGCCGCCAGTAGCAGCAACAGCATCGAGATCAGTTCGCTCTGGTCGAGGCGGTCGCCGTCCTCCTTGGCGATGATCAGTTCCGAGAGCAGATCGTCACCGGGGCTGTCGGTGCGTGCGGCGATCAGCTTCGTCATATAGGCGAAGAAGTTGACGCCCGCGCTGGTGCGCTCCTCGATCGGCGCGGAATCGTTGACGACCACCGCCGTCCACGCGCGGAAATCGTCCTTGTCGTCGTCCGGGACCCCGAGCAGTTCGCAGATCACCGCGACGGGCAGCGGAAAGGCATAGGCGTCCAGCAGGTCGACCCGGTCGCGAGTGGCCATCTCCGCCAGCAGCTCGTCCGCGATGGTGGTGATGCGGGGCCCCAGTTCGCGGATGGCGCGGCCGGTGAAGGCCTTGGTCACGAGCTTGCGCAGGCGGGTGTGCTGGGGCGGGTCCGCGAAGAGCATGTTGTCGTTGATCGCGCCGTTGAACTGGTCGACCGCGCCGTTCTGCGCGAGTACGGCCTGCCCCTCCGGCGACCCGATCCTCTTGCTGATGCCGGGCTCGAGGAAGGCCTGTTTGGCGACGTCGTGATCGACCACCAACCAGCCCAGCACCCCGTCCAGCCGGATGCGGTGGATCGGGCCGCGAGCCCGGAGCTCCCGGTAGACCGCGTGCGGGTCCTGGTAGAAGTCGTCGGTCAGTTCGAGGATCGCGTCCGCGGCCTGCACCGAATCCGAATATGTCACGTGCCAAAGTCCTTTCGACGTTCGATCGAAATCCGACGTGCGGCCGATGCGGCGCCGTGGGACGGCCGGCGACATGACGAATCGACACGGCGTAACGGCGTGGCAAACCCAGAGCGACGGCGCAGCTGCAGACAGCGGTCGGCCGGGCAGGCATCGGTGAGGGTCGAGCACCAGCACTCGGTCTATTGACCAGGAAAAGCCTATGGAGAGAACAACTTCGGTCGCCGCGACGAGGAAGCGGCCGACCGTCCGAGCCGTTCGACAAGATCATCGCACACCATCCGCGCGGCCGGGATCACCGGTCTCGAGCGGCGTTGTGAGCCCGATTCCCGGGGTGTGGCGGGACTCCGGCGGGTTCCGAAAAAAATTTCCTAGCAAAACGAAGGGTCTCGCGGACCGGGCGAGACCGTCGAGCGGTGTCGTGCGTGCACCAACCTTTACCCGGCTCCTCGAAAGCTGAAACTTCCGATCGGAAGTGAAACGTGTTGTCGAGCAAGGCAACTCGCCGAGCGAGGTGCGGTGCGCGTGGCGGACTCCGGTCCGGTTCGAGGTAACCGATTCCGTACGGAAGTTGCTAGGAAGTAGCTACAAAGCGGAAGCGAAGCGGCTCCCTGTTTTAGAGGAGGCGCTTGCTTGAAAAGTGGACGCTTGATATGTTGCCTCGGTCACTAACCGGTACCGGCCGTGACCGATAACTCTCAGGCGTGATTCCGGCGGCTGAGAGGCGATTGAACACGCTCACAAAGGAGATTCATCGATGGGTTCGATGGGCGACTTGCTTACCGCGTTGATTCCGGCCCTGGGTTCCGCAGTTGCGGGTGACGGGCTGTGGGAAACCTTCCTCGGTTCGCTCGGAAGCATCGTCAAGTAATTCGACGAAACCGCTCGTATTCATCGAGTTGCGCGCGGCAGCTCGTGGCACGGATATTTAGGAGAAAAGTATGGGATCGCTCATCGATATTCTGGGAATGGGCACGCAGAGCGCCGGTTCGGTCGGAACCACCATCGTGAATGCGCTCATCACCCTCAGCGGTGGCACCCCGGCCGCCGGAAAATAATCCAGTCGTCGATGGTGGGGGCTCACTCGAACCGGGTGCGCCCCCACAGTGCTGTGTAGAGGTGGTAGTGGTGTCGAGCGGTAAGAGGACCGGCACGGTGCGCGGGATCGCCTGGTTGACGGCATATCTCGGTGCGGCCGCCCTGCTGTGGACGTCGGTCGCGCCGATCGGCTCGGCCGCTCCGGCGGCCCATATCGTCGGTGAAACCCCGGGCCCCGGGCGTGTAGTCCGGATCAGCGTCCATTCGCCGGCGATGGATCGCGATATCCCGCTGCAAGTGTTGCCCGCGAAGGACTCCCGCACCCCGGCGCCGACGCTGTATCTGCTCAACGGCGCCGGCGGTGGCGAGGACGCCGCGACCTGGCTGGCGCAGACCGATGCCGCGGACTTCTTCGCCGACAAGCACGTCAACGTGGTGATCCCGATGGAGGGCGCGTTCAGTTACTACACCGACTGGGAGCGCGACGACCCGGGCCTGGCGAAGAAACTGAAGAACAACGGCCGGAACAAGTGGGCCACCTTCCTCACCGACGAGCTACCGCCCGTGATCGATTCGGCCTTCGGCACCACCGGCGCCAATGCGCTGGCCGGCATCTCGATGGCCGGTACCTCGGTGCTGGATCTGGCGATCGAGGCCCCGGCGCTCTATCGGAGCGTCTCGGCGTACAGCGGTTGCGCGATGACCAGCGATCCGCTCGGTCAGTCGTTCGTCAGCCTGGTGATCGGCCTGGGCAAGGGCGATGCGACGAATATGTGGGGACCGGTCGGCGGTGAGGGCTGGAAGGCGCACGATCCGTATCTGCACGCCGACCGGCTGCCGCGGATTCCGATGTACATCTCCAGCGCGAGCGGGCTCCCCGGCCGGCACGACAGTCTCGCCGACCCGAGCGTGCGCGCGAACACCGAGGTGCTGGCCAATCAGGTCCTGCTCGGCGGCGGTATCGAATCGGCGGCGAACTACTGTACGACCAAACTCGCCGAGCGCACCCGGGAACTCGGACGCACGGACATCACCTACAACTTCCATCCGGCGGGCACCCACTCATGGGGCTATTGGCAGGACGACCTGCACAAATCGTGGCCGATGATGGCGGCGGCGATCGGCGCGAACTGAGCCGCTCCGCCCGCCGCCGCGCGGTCCGTCACCGTTGTGCGGCGAGCCGCTCACTCAGCTCCCGGAACGAGCGCAGCAGCAGTTCGCCGTACCGCGCCGGGTCCGGGAGCATATCGGTATCGGAGCTGACCGCGATCACCACCTGCTCGCCCTGAGACGTGATCAGATGCCGCAGCCCGTCGCCGTCCATGATCGGGAGCACACCGAAGACGCTGAGCACCGGTGCGCCGAGAAATTCCAGCCGGTCCGCGACCGGAGGCACATTGCTGACGGTGGTGTTGGACAGCGGCACCGTGTCGACCTCATCGAAAACCCGCTGCGCGCGGGCCCATCCGGCCAGGCGCAAGAGCCAGGCGGGTGAGGTCTGCATGCGGCCCTCGCGGGCGATGACCGCCGGGTCGGCCCAGCGCCGCTTCTCCGCCCGCGCGGAGTTCCGGATGGCGGACAGGCGTTCCAGTGGATCGGCGAGATCGGTGTGCAGGTCCACCGACATCTGGCACAGCTGGTTCGCCGAATTCCACTGCGCGAGCCCGCGCATCGAGATCGGCACCATCGCACCGAGCGATGCGGACGGCGTTTCGCCCTGCTCGGCGAGATAGGCCGACAGCGCGCCCGAGACGACGGACAGCAGCAGGTCGTTGACCGTAATGCGCTCGGCGGAGGCCGCTTTCGCCGCTCTGACCTGTGCGAGCGGCAGGGTGACCAGATCGAAGACGGGCGTCGTGCCGATGCGGCGATTGAAGCGCGTGGCGGGCCGCAGCGGAATCGGTTCGCGGAGTAGGTTTTCCGCCGCCTTGGCTGCAACCGTGCGTGCCGCCGCCCGCGTGCGGGCCACGCCGGAGACGAAACGTGTGAACCGATACGGCGTAACGGCGGCGGCCCGCACCAGCGCGCCCGGCCGCGACCAGCGGCGAACGGTCGTGGGAAGCGGAGGATGAGTGTCCGCGGTGCCGAACAGTTTCCGTTCGAGTTCGCGGGTGGCCACCCCGTCGCCGACGCTGTGATGGAACTTCAGCACCACGATCGTCACCGGATCGGCGGTCCCGGGAAAACCGCGCACACCATCGAAGAGGTGCAGTTCCCACGGCGGCCGGGTGAGATCCATCCGGGCCGCGGCGATCTCGGCCAGGTGGCCGCGCACCTCGTTCCAGGACCATGACGCGCGCTCCTCGATCGTCACGTGATGATCGATGTCGAAGCCGGGGTCGGGAACCCAGTACGGCAGGTCGACATCGCCCGCTACCCGTTCCAAGCGGCGGTGGAACAGTGATGCGTAACCGAGCCGCTCCCGCATCCAGGCCCGCACCTGGGCCCGGCTCACCGACCGGCCTTCCGGTTCCGCCCCACCGGCGAAGACATAGGCGGCGACGATATTCGACGGATGCCGCTCGAACTCGTCGTAGACGAATACCGCATCACGCGGCGTCAGTTGTTCGGCGGTGACGTGGAGACCGCTGCTCGCATCGCGGACCGTTTTCGTCGTCATGATTACTCCTGACCGGATATTGTGCAGGCGGGAGAGAATATGTCCGCACAATTCTTTCTGCGGCGGAGTCTACAGTCGCGGCGACCGATGCCGCGATGGCGGTAGGAAAATCTGGCGCGAAAATACGCGACGGTCGAAAAAGACATAAAACGCCGCGATGAATGGGGGAATTTCGGAGTGCGCGGGAGAGAGGGCGATCCTGAGTGGTCATGCCGGACCGGTGACGGCGAAGCATCGATTCCGGATAGTAATAGCTGATTCGTATTACTTGGGCTCCGGCCGATGCGTTCTCCGCGTGATTGCCGCGAGAGCCTCCGACGACTGTCCGTAGCCAAGGTCGCCCGTGCATGGCAAGGAGTACCTCCCAGTGCTGGGAGCGGCTTCCGGTTGTGTGCCGGGGCAAGTGCTGGCATCGTCTTCCCCGCGGGACAGCAGCGGGCGTGAGGGATGTGATGAGTTCTGAATCCAACCGGCCGCCCGGACCCGTGCCGCAACCGTTCGGCCCACCGGTCGGCTCGGCCGATTGGTTTACGCCGCCCCGTCCGCCGCAGCCGCCCCCGCTTCGCGATTCGCGTCCAGCGGCATCGCCGCCGCGAATAGTGCGGCGGCCGCCGGAGTCGCCGGAATGGGCGATCGATCCCGATGCCATCCAGCTCGCACTGGCTCCCTCCATCCGGCCGCCGCGCCGGCCCCGTCGGCCCAGGTGGTGGATCGCCGCCGCGGCCGCCGTCGTCGTGCTGGCGCTGGCCGGTGGCGGAATCGCGCTGGCGGTGACGGTCGCGCGCAAGGAGCCGGGTACCGCCGCGGCGGTCGCGACCGCGACGACCTCGGCCCCGGCCGGATCCGCCGAAACATCCGCCCCGGCCCCGCCGCAGACTCCGGCGTGCCCGGCCGAGTCGCACGACGGCATCGTCGTCGGCAACGGCGCCGGCGGCATCACCGACGGGCCGAATTCCATTCTGGGATTCGAGTATTCGTATTACACCGAGCGCAGCGGTGAGCGGGCCCAGGCCTTCGTCGCCCCGGACACCGTCAACGTCGCCGCCGCCGCCGGTCTGCAGCAGGCGATCGACACGGTGATCCCGCCCGGGACCACGTACTGCGTTCACATCACCACGCGCGAGCCGGATCTGTTCGATGTGGATATCGAGGAGCATCGGCCCGACGGCGGCCACACGACCTACCGGCAGTCCGTGCGTACGGTCGTCCGTGACGGCCGCACCCTGCTCTACGAGATCCGCGGGCGGTAACGGCCGATCCG
Source organism: Nocardia violaceofusca NBRC 14427 (assembly GCF_963869435.1). Classification (NCBI taxonomy): domain Bacteria; kingdom Bacillati; phylum Actinomycetota; class Actinomycetes; order Mycobacteriales; family Nocardiaceae; genus Nocardia; species Nocardia violaceofusca. The sequence continues at coordinate 117,825 of NZ_CAWMPM010000022.1, read as the reverse complement.
GCTGGGCTGTACCGAGGCCGCGGGCGCCGGTACGCTGCGAGATGCCCCGCGTGAGAGGATGTGCCATGGATACTCGCATTGTTTCTCGACAGTGCACCCTGTGTGAGGCGCACTGCGGAATCCGGGTCACCGTCGAAGGCGACCGCGTCGTCCGGATCGAGGGAAATCCCGACGATGTGCTGTCCGAGGGATATATCTGTCCCAAGGCCACGGCGATGGGAGCGTTGCACCACGACCCGGATCGGCTCCGCACGCCGGTACGCCGCGTCGGCGATCGGTTCGAGCCGATCGGCTGGGACGAAGCCTTCCGCGAGATCGGGCAGCGGCTGCGCCGGATCCGATCCGAGCACGGTCCGAGCGCCATCGGGATGTATCTGGGAAACCCTGCGGCACACAGTTCTTCGGTGTTGTACGGCGTGCTGCTGCGGGTCGCGCTGGCGACCCGCAACTTCTTCTCCGCCTCCTCGATCGATCAGTTACCGCAGGAGTTCGCGGCCTGGCGGATGTTCGGATCCAATGTCCTGATGCCGGTCGCCGATATCGACCGCACCGACCGGCTGGTGATCCTGGGTGCGAATCCGGCGGTGTCGAACGGGTCGGTGACGACCATGCCGAATGCCAAGCAGCGCATCAAGCGGGTGCGTGAGCGCGGCGGCACGGTCGTGGTGATCGATCCGCGCCGCACCGAGACCGCACGACTGGCCGACCAGCACATCGCGGTCGTCCCGGGCGGGGACGTCTATCTGCTGCTGGCCGTGCTCAATGTGCTGATCGACGAGAAGCTGTGCGACGAGCGGGCCGTGCGTGCGCGCTGTTCGGGCTGGGACGAACTGCGCGAGACCGTCGCGCAGTGCACGCCCGAACTGGCGGCCCCGCATGCCGGTGTCGACGCCGAGACCATTCGCGGATTCGCCCGCGACCATGCCGCGGCCCGTTCGGCCGTGCTCTACGCGCGGATCGGCGTATGCCAGCAGGTGACCGGCACACTCACGCACTGGCTGGTGAACACGATCAACGCGGTGACCGGCAATCTGGACCGGGCGGGCGGGCAGATGTTCGCGACCGCGCCGGTCGACGCCGCCCGCTACGGCAAATACCTGCCGATGGGCCACGGCGCGTGGACCGACCGCTCGGGCCGCTACAAATCCTTCCGTTCCGAACTGCCGGTGGCGGCGCTGGCCGACGAGATTCTCACCGAGGGCCGCGGGCAGATCCGGGCGATGGTCACCTATGCCGGCAATCCGGTGCTGTCGACGCCGCAGCGCGGGCGTCTGGACGCGGCGCTGGAATCGCTGGATTTCTTTGTGGCCGTGGACATGTACGTCACCGAGACCACCCGGCACGCCGACATCATCCTGCCGCCGGTGTCCCAGCTCGAGCGTGAGGACGTCAACCTGCTGTTCCCGGTGTTCAGTGTGCGCAACAATCTGCGCTACGACGCCAAGGTGTTCGAGCCGCCGGCCGACGGCCTCGAGGATTGGCAGATCATGGCGCGGCTGGTCACCGAGGTGGTGCCGCTGCCGGCGCGACGGCTCACCGGCAGGATGCTGAACGCGATGTTCGAACGCCTCTCGCCGGTGCGGCTGGCCGCTCTGGGCATCGCGGCCGGTCCGTACGGCGTGCTGCGCCGCGGCCGTGCGGGCCTGACCGTCACCAAGCTGCGCGCCTCAGCGGGCGGCATCGACCTCGGACCGCTGCGCCCGCGCCTGCGCACGCTGATCGGCACCCGCGACCGCAAGGTCCGGTTGGCGCCGGAGGATTTCCGCACCGAGGTGGCGAAACTGCTCGCCGACCTGCCGGCGACGCCGCCCGCCGGAGCCGACGGATTCGATCTGCGCCTGATCGGCCGTCGCCATCTGCGCAGCAACAATTCGTGGCTGCACAACGTCCCGGCCATGGTGAAGGGCCGCGATCGCTGCACCGTCCTCATGCATCCGGCCGACGCCGGTGCGCGCGGGCTGGCCGACGGCGAACCGGTCACCGTCACCTCGCCGAGCGGTTCCATCGTGGTGACCCTGGAAGTCGGCGACGATATCCGCCCGGGCACGGTCGCGATTCCGCACGGCTGGGGCCACCGCGAACCCGGCGTCGGCTGGCGGGTCGCCGCCTCCCTCCCGGGCGCCAACGTCAACCTCCTCCACGACCCGGCACTGGTCGACCCGCTGTCCGGCACGGCCGCGGTCAACAACACCTGGGTCAAGGTGAGCACCACCGCATAACCGGCGCGACAGCGCCTACGGCCCGGTATCTTTCGAGCGATCGAACGCTCTCGGTACGGATGTGGTTGGCTGTACCGTCAGCGGATACGGGCCGATCGACCGGAAGGGTGTCATGGCTGAGGAAGTGCTCGCGGAGATGGTGTCCACCGTCTTCCAGATCGTCGCGCACGAGGGCGCGGCGGTGCGCGAAGGCGACACCCTGGTGCTGCTGGAATCGATGAAGATGGAGATCCCGGTGGTGGCCGAGGCGGACGGCACCGTCGCCTCGATCAATGTGAAACCGGGCGACGTCCTGCAGAAGGGCGATCTGATCGCCGTCATCTCGTAGCTTCCGCCGCGACACGACTTCGGCTCGCGGGCCGGTGCCGTAGCCTTTGTTCCCGTGTCCACTCTTAGTGATCTGCTCGCCGAACACACCGATCTCCCCGGTGCGGCGGTGGATCATCTGCAGCGCGTGGTGGGGGATTGGCAGCTGCTGGCCGACCTGTCGTTCGCCGATCTGCAACTGTGGGTCGGGATCGGTCCGGTGACCGACGGGGCCGACGTGGTCTGCGTCGCCCAATGCCGGCCCACGACCGCCCCGACGGTCCAGCCCGACGATCTGGTCGGATCGCTGGCGTCGCGTCAGGAACATCCGCAGATTTTCCAGGCCCTGAGTTCGGGGGAGATCGTGCGGGTCGAGGGCGACGGCGAATCCACCGGCGTCTACCACCCCACTCCGGGGCGGGTCATCCGCGAGGGTATTCCGGTGCGCTGCGGCACCGACGTCATCGCCGTGCTCGGCCGCGATACCGAAATGGAGCGCTCGAAGGTCCGTGGCAGCCTCGAGCACGCGTATATGAGCTGCGCCGACGATCTGTGTCAGATGATCGCCGACGGGACCTTCCCCACCCTGGAGGACCGCACCGGCTCACATTCCAGCCCGCGCGCCGGGGACGGCTTCATCCGCCTCGACACCGCCGGCCTGGTCGTCTACGCCAGCCCGAACGCGCTGTCGGCGTATCACCGCATGGGCCTGCAGAGCGAGTTGGCCGGACAGGATCTGGCCCAATCGACCCGCTCGCTGATCACCGATCCGTTCGACGCGCAGGAGGTCGTCAGCGACATCCAGGCCGCCCTGGCCGGCAAATCGGGCCGCCGGATGGAGGTCGAGGCCCGCGGCGCGACGGTACTGCTGCGCACGCTGGTGCTGCGCCCGCACGGTGAACTGGCGGGGGCCGCGGTGCTGGTCCGCGACGTCACGGAGGTCAAGCGCCGCGACCGGGCGCTGCTGTCCAAGGACGCCACCATCCGCGAAATCCATCATCGGGTGAAGAACAACCTGCAGACCGTCGCCGCACTGCTGCGCCTGCAGGCCCGCCGCACCGAGAACGAAGAGGCCCGGGTGGCGCTCACCGAGTCGGTGCGCCGCGTCACCTCCATCGCCTCCGTGCACGAAATGCTGTCGATGTCGGTGGACGAGGAGGTCGACCTCGACGAGGTGGTCGATCGCCTGCTGCCGATCATGGCCGATGTGGCGACCGTGCACACCGCGCGCATCAAGGTCCGCCGCGACGGTTCGCTGGGAGTTTTCTCGGCCGAACGCGCGACCCCGTTGGTGATGGTGCTGACCGAATTGGTGCAGAACGCCATCGAGCATGCCTTCGATGCGGGCGAAAACGGCACTGTCACAATACGTTCCGAGCGGTCGGCGCGGTGGCTGGATGTCATCATCAGCGACGACGGACGCGGGTTGCCGGAGGGATTCAGCCTCGAGGGTTCCGATCGGCTGGGATTGCAGATCGTGCGCACTCTGGTGACGGCGGAACTCGGCGGCTCGATCGGTTTGCATCCCGGCGCCGATATCGGCACCGACGCCGTGCTGCGGGTGCCGCTGGGTCGCCGCAACGCGCGCTGAAACAGCGCCTCGCGCACATGCGAGTCGCGGAAATCGGATAAGTCCGAATCGCCGTCGAACGGTTATGTGAAATAGAGCGGGAAAACAATCCGGCAACAAAAACAGTGAAGCCCGGCACCTTTCCGGTGCCGGGCCGAAATGCGTTACCGGTCGGGCTGTGCGGTTACTACGGGCCGGTAACGCCGCGCGTCTCAGACGACGCTGCGAGTGCGGGTGCGGGCGTTGCGCCGCTTCAGCGCCCGGCGTTCGTCTTCGCTCATACCACCCCACACGCCGGCATCCTGTCCGGAGGACAGGGCCCAGGACAGGCAGTCGGCGGTCACGGGGCAGCGGGCGCAGACCAGCTTGGCATCGGCAATCTGCGCGAGCGCCGGACCACTGTTACCCACCGGGAAGAACAGCTCGGGGTCCTCGTCGCGACAGATGGCCTTGTGGCGCCAGTCCATTCCTCTGCTCCTTTGCATGGGCGCCGTAAGGCGCCGCTGGTTTGTGGTCCGTTCACTTGTGCGTCTCGAATGTTTCCGCACGGTTGCTTGTGAATGCTTTCACGAACACCGTAGATGTCAATAGCCTTCGGGTGCACCGTGGGGAAGCTCACGCTCTAAAGCCCTGAAAAGCCGGGCCTGCGGAGTCCTTTGTACTCGCTTGTGCTGGTTTCCGCAGCGCAACTGCGAGGTTTCTCAGTTGTGTCGGGCGGAATCCGGCTCGGGAGCGACCACTTCGAGCACTTCCGGCACCGAGGTGAAATCCACCACGTTGCGGCGGCCGATGAAGTCGCCATCGATTTGCAAGCCGACCTCGTCGTCGGCCTCGATTCGCACCGAAGCTACATCGTCGACGCGAAACAAATTGCGGGCCTTCGGATCTCCATCGGACGCCAGGAGTTGCCTGGCGACCGACAGTGTCGGCAATACCCCCATGGTCCGCATCGCAAACACACCGAGCCCGCGTTCGAACGTCGTCCCCGGATTGGTGCGCACCGGAGTGCTGTCCAGATAAGTCCACGGACTGGTGTTCGTCACGAAGGCGTAATGCACGCCCGGCACCGGATCGTGGCCGGGCACACGCACGGTGATCGCGGGCTCGCGCCGCTTGGCCCGGAAGAATTGCCGGACCGTGGTGCGCAGATACCGGGCCGGTGTCGCGGCATGACCCGCTGCGCGGCTGCGATCGATCGCCTCGCACACGTCGGCGTCCAACCCGACGCCCGCGCTGAACGCGCACCAGCGACCGTCGGCGACCATCAGGCCGATCCGGCGATCGCCGGCATGGGCGTCGCCGCCGTCGAGCGAGAGCAGGTCGATGAGCTGATTGGTCGCGGCCACCGGATCCGCTTCGATACCCAGCGAACGCGCGAACACGTTCGCCGAACCGCCCGGGATCACGCCCAACCGCGGGATCCAGGTGCCCGCTCGTCGCGCGGCGGCCGATTCCACGGCGCCGGCGGGGGCCGATGCGGACGCGCCCGATTGCGGCCGTGCCGATGTGCCCGGTTCCGGCGGGGCCGATGTGCCCGGTTCCGGCAGCGGGAGGAATCCGTTGACGGTCTCGTTGACCGTGCCGTCGCCGCCGTGCACCACGATCAGGTCCATCTCGGCATCGGTGGCCCACTGCGCCAATTCGGCGGCGTGACCACGATGCTGGGTATGCGCCACGATGAGCTGGGTGCGGCTCTCCAGCGCGTGGGCGAGCAGATCCCGCGTGGCCGGAGTGGTCGAGGTGGCATTCGGATTCACGATCAACAGCGTCCGCACCCTGAGCAGCCTACTGAGCGATCGCCGCCGAATCCCGCCGCGGAGGTGACCACGCGTGCGAGGCCCGGTTCGCGCGGTTCTACGCTGGGCGAGTGGCGAAGCAGAACGCGGACAATGAGAGCACCGGCGGCACCACCGGCGGCGCGGCCGACCCGACTCCGGGCACCGTGCGCGGCGCGGGTGCGCTGGCCACGCTCGAGGGCCTGATCGGGGTGATCATCGCGATCGTGCTCCTGGTGCAGGGCATCACCTCGGCCGACACCTCCGCGAAATCGGCCTACGGCACCGCCGCCTGGTTCGTCATCCTGGCCGGCGCGGTGCTGGCCGCCGGTATCGGCCTGCTGCGCGGAAAGCGCTGGGGCCGGGCCATCGTGGTGATCGCGCAGGTCCTGCTGCTGCCCGCCGCGTGGTACATGCTCAGCTCGCATCGGTTCGAACTGGGCATTCCGGTCGGGCTGCTCGCTCTCGTCACCCTCGGCCTGATCTTCTCGCCGCCGTCGGTGCGCTGGATGGCCCAGGCCTACGACGTCGCGGACTGACGCCACATCGGCCACAGCAGCGGTCCGCCGCCGGTGACGTCGAGTTCGCCGCGCAGATCGAAGCCGTAGCGCTCGTAATAGGCGATATTGGCGAATTTGCTGGATTCCAGATACGCGGGCGCGCCGGTTTCGTCACAGTGCGCCAGCCGCGGCGCCAGCAGGGCGTGCCCGTACCCCTTGCCGCGGACCGCCGGATCGGTGCCGACGATGGCGAGATACCAGTGCGGTTCGTGCGGATGCGCCTTGCTCATCCGATCCGACATCCGCCCGGCGGCGAGCAGCCGCAGCCGGAACGCCCGCGCCAGCGCGGGCAGCATCCGCAGCTGATCGGCGTCCGAGGAATTCCACTGCCCGGGCGGCGACCACACCGCGCCCCCGACGATCCGGCCCGACGGATCGAAGGCCGCGTCCACCGCCCCGTGCCGCAGGTACAGATGCCGGATCAGCACGCCGAACATGGTCGCCGCGCGGGCGGGCCGGGAGCGTCCGGCGGGTATGCACCACCGCATGATCGGATCGTCGTCGAACGCCAGACCCAGCACGCGGGCCAGCTCGGGCACTTCCGATTCCGTCACGGGACGAACGGTCACATCCATCGGTCCACCCTATGCCCGCGACCGCGCGAAACGGCGCCTCAGCGGCCGTTGTGGCGGCCGGACGCGCGTCGGTCGAGCTCGGCCAGGCGGCGGTCGAGAAAGTCGCGCTCGGCGGCGTTCTCGGTCAGCAGCAGGGCCTCGGAGTAGGCGAGCCGGGCCTCGTCGAACCGCCCGAGTTCGGTGAGGAAGTGGGCGCGCGCGGCGGGCAGGTAGCTGTACCCGGCCAGCTGCGGTTCGGCGGCCAGGGTGTCGAGTGCGGCGTACCCGGCGGCCGGATCGCCCGCCATCCCGATCGCGACGGCTCGATTGAGCGCCACCACCGGCGACGGCCAGATCCGGATCAGCACGTCGTAGAGTCCGCGGATCTCCTGCCAGTCGGTGGCGGCGTAGCTGGGTGCCTCGGCGTGCACGGCGGCGATCGCGGCCTGCAGCGCGTAGCGGCCCGGCCGCCGTTCCAGCGCGAAGCGCACCAGCGCGATGCCCTGGGTGATCTCCTCCCGATCCCAGCGCGCGCGGTCCTGATCGGCCAGCGCGACCATGGCGCCGCCGGGCGTCACCCGCGCCGCACGGCGGGCGTCGGTGAGCAGCAGCAGCGCGAGCAGGCCCGCGATCTCCGGGTCCCCGGGCAGCAGACCGTGCAGCATCCGCGCCAGATCGAGGGCGCGTTCGGTCAGATCGCGGCGGATGAGGTCGTCGCCCGACGGTGCGGTGTGCCCGGTGGTGAACAGCAGATGCACGACCGCCAACACGGCCTCGATGCGCTCGGGCAGTTCGGCCGGTCCCGGTACTCGGTAGGGAATCCGGGCCGCGGCGATCTTCTTCTTGGCGCGGGTGATCCGCGCGGCCATCGTCGGCTCGGCCACCAGGAAGGCGCGCGCCACCTCGGCGGTGGTGAGCCCGCAGACCAGACGCAGGGTGAGCGCGACCTGGGTCTGCGGTGCCAGCGCCGGATGGCAGCAGGTGCAGATCAGTCGCAGGCGGTCGTCGGGGAACTGCGGATCGTACGGATCGACGGCATCGAAATCGGTTGTCCCGGTGGTTTTTTCGTCCGCGATCAGCAACGGCAACGCACGCCGCGCGGTGGACTGCCGGCGCAGCAGATCCAGTGCGCGATTGCGCGCCACCGTGGTCAGCCAGGCCGCGGGCCGGGACGGAATCCCGTCCGCGGCCCATCGCACCAGCGCCTGCGCGTACGCGTCCTGCACGCATTCCTCGGCGAGCTCGAGGTCGTGGGTCACCCGCACGGTCGCCGCCAGTACGAACGCCCACTCCCGGCGATGCGCGTCGGCCACCGCCGCGGCGACCCGGTCGGTGGAGCGGTCGGTGCGGGCGGGGCCGGGGGAGCGGTCGTCGAGCACGGTGCGGCTCAGCTCAATTCGAGGACCGGGCGCACTTCCACGCCCCCGGAGCTCATCGGCACGCGGCGGGCGATGGCGATCGCGGCGTCGAGGTCCTCGGCCTCGATCAGGTAGTAGCCGCCGAGCTGCTCCTTGGTCTCGGCGAACGGGCCGTCGGTGATCACGAAGTCACCGGCGCCGTCCGGCCGCACACTGGTGGCGGTGTGACTGTGGTGCAAGGCGTTTCCGCCGCGCAGCGCCGCCGCGTGGGCCTCGCCGAACTGCCGGTGACTGTCGAGCATCGCGCTGCCGGACTCCGGTTCGGCCACGGCACGCTCGTCCTGGTAGATGAGGATCAGATATTGCGACATGGTTTCGTCCTCCGAGTGGGTGGCCCGCCTTTCGAGCCATTCAACTCTTCGACGCGCACCCCGCCGCGGAATCGACACCGGCGCGCGGAATTCTCAGAATTCTCCGGAATCGGCGAGCCGCGCCAGCGCGTCACCCGCGAGCCGGAACCCGGTCCACTCGTCCTGGGCCACCGCGCCCAGCCCGCGGTAGAACTCGATCGAGGGCGTATTCCAGTCCAGCACCGACCAATCCACCCGGGTGTACCCGTTGGCCACGGCCGCGCGGGCCAGTTCGGCGAGCAGCGCCGTGCCCAGGCCGCGGCCGCGCGCATCCGGCCGGACGTACAGATCCTCCAGGTAGATGCCGTGCTTACCGGTCCAGGTCGAATAGTTCAGAAACCAGATCGCGCATCCGGCGACCCGCCCATCGACGGTCGCGACATGGGCGAACAGCGCCGGCGCCGGACCGAACAGGGCGGAGTGCAGGTCGGCGGCCGTCAAGGCACACTGTTCGCGCGCCTTCTCGTAGTCGGCGAGGTCGTAGACGAGGTCGACGAGGGCGGGCACATCCTCGGGCGTGGCGCGGCGAATCATCGGCTCGCCTCGGTGTCGGATTCTCGGCTCGCCTCGGTATCGGATTCTCGGCTCGCCTTGGTGTCGGATTCTCGGCTCGCCTCGGGCGGCACGATGTTGTGCGCCAGAATCGTCGCGGCCTGGTGATCGTGGCCCAGCACGCTGATCGCGGCGGTCGACAGGAAGAATCGCCGTCCCTCCCGGGCCGCGAACCCCGCCCAGCGCGCGATCAGCACCCGGGAGAAATGCCCGTGCCCGACCAGCACCACATCGCGCATCCGCAGCGCGGGCGCGACCGATTCCAGCACCCGGTCGGCCCGCGCGCCGACCGCATCGGCGGATTCACCGCCCGGGACGTCGCCGGTGAAGACCGTCCAGCCGGGCGCGGTTTCGCGGATCTGCGGGGTGGTCAGGCCCTCGTAGTCGCCGTAATCCCATTCGACCAGGTCGTCGTCGATTCGCGGATCGGGCAGCCCGGCCAGTTCGGCGCTGCGCACGGCGCGCTGCTTCGGGCTGGTCAGTACCAGCGGATCGCTCAGGCCGAGTCCCGCCACGACCTTCCCGGCGGCCCGGGCCTGTGCTTCGCCGCGTTCGGTGAGCGCGATATCGGTGCGCCCGGTGTGTTTGCGCGCCGCCGACCACGCGGTCTCGCCGTGCCGCAGCAGCACCAGCCGATAGTCCCTGTCCGATGCACTCATGATTTCGATCATGCCGCACCGTGCGAGCGGCCGGGCGGACGGATCGAGGCGTGGGCTCAGCTGGTTCCGTAGAGCCGGCCGCCCCGCAACTCCAGCACCACCGGACCGCTCACGGCCAGCGAAATCGGCTCCCCGTGATAGTCGCTGCGCCGCAACGGGATCCGCTTCTGCTGGGCGCCGCTGCCCGGATCGAGCGCCGCGATACCGTCGGCGATCGGCACCAGGACGTTGCCCGCCATCATCGCCGGTGCGCCCAGGGCGTCCGGTGCGGTCCACAGCGGCTCGAAGGTGCTCGCGCTCAAAGCGATCACGCTGTTGCCGGTGAACACGAAATACGCCGAGCCGAGCCGGGTGACCGTGCTGTTGTCGGCGATCGGCGCGGAAAGACGATGCACCGCAAGCGAATTCGCGTTGGCGTCGTAGATCGCGAATTCCGGTGGGGCAACATCGGTTCCGGGAAGATACAGCGCGATCCGATTGTCCGCGACCGCCACGACGCGGGCGTTGCCGGCCGCTGCTCCGGGTTCGGTCAAGACGTGCGAACCGTACTCCTCCGGGGCGGAGGCGTCCTTGGGTGCCGGATTCAGCACCGTCAGCCGGTCCGCGGCGTCGTCGGGGCAGCGTTCGAGCACGGCCAGGCGGCTGCCGCCCGAGGCCGCCGACAGCAGCGTGCAGTCGCGCCGGGGCTGGGTGTGCGGGTTCACCTGCGCGTCGACGTAGCCGTATTCGAGCGTGCGGACCAGATCCGACCGCCACACCTCCAGCCGGCGCGGTCCCTGGGCCAGCACGTAGGTGCCGTCGGTCGACAGCCGGACCTGCGAGTCCATATAGCTGCTGCGCGCGGTGCGCCGCCGCCCGTCCTCCGCGCCGAGCATCGTGGTCTGGCTGCAACCGCGCGGATCGCGATAGGTGGCGATCACCGTGGCGAATTGGCTCTCCAGCGCGCACAGCGGCAGATCGCGCTGATATTTCCAGAGCTCGCGCCCGGTGGCGGCGTCGAGGCCGCGGACGGTGCCGCCGTCACCGGTGACGGCGACGCCGCTCGAGGTCAGCGCCCGCGCGGCGACGCCGTCCGGGGCGTGCCACCGCTCGGTGAGGGCGTCCGGCAGCCGATCGGCCGTCGGCGCCACCGAAGCCGGATGTGCCGCGGGATCGGATTCGGTGCCGCGGGCGTCGCTCGTCGACCACACGACAACCGCCGCGATCGCCACGACAACGGCGATCGCGACTGCGGCATAGAGGTCGGCGCGCGTCCGCCGCTCGGGTGCGAGCACGTCAGCGAGACTAACCGATCCGGCGACTAGGCCGATGCGGCAGTCTGATCCCCACCCGTTGCCGTACCACCGGACTCGGCTGCCGAGGCATCACCGCCGGTAGTCTCGCCCTCCGCGGCGGGCTTACGACGCCGACGGCGACGACGCCGTGCCGGCTTGTCGCCCTCGGCCGCGTCGCTCGCGGGCTGTTCGGCCGAAACCGATTGCCCCGCAGCACTTTCCGCGGTGTCCGTCGCCGACTCTGCCGACTCGGCCGTGGTGCCCTCGGCCGCGTCGACCGCCTTGCCGCCGCGGGTGCGGCGCCGGTTGCGCTTGCGCGGCTGGCGTGCCTCCCGCTCTTCCACGACCGCATCCGGTTCGCGCGCGGGGGCGCGCCGCACGGTGCCGGTCGCGTTCTCCGGAATGCCGAGATCGCTGCGCAGGTGCTCGGAGCGCGAGTAGGTTTCCACCGGCTCGGGAATGCCCAGGCCCAGCGCGGAATTGATGCTCTCCCAGCGATGCAGCTCGTCCCAGTCGACCAGCGTGACCGCGACACCCGTGCGCCCGGCCCGGCCGGTGCGGCCGATGCGGTGCACGTAGGTCTTCTCGTCCTCCGGGCACTGATAGTTCACGACGTGGGTGACGTCGTCGATATCGATACCGCGGGCGGCGACATCGGTCGCGACCAGCACGTCGATCTTGCCCTTGCGGAATTTGTCCAGCGCCTTCTCGCGCGCGATCTGGCCCAGATCGCCGTGTACCGCGCCGACGGCGAAACCGCGGTCGGCCAGATCGTCGGCCACCTTCTGGGCGGTGCGCTTGGTGCGGGTGAAGATCATGGTCGCGCCGCGCCCCTCGGCCTGCAGGATCCGCGCGACCAATTCGCTCTTGTCCAGCGCGTGCGCGCGGTAGACGAATTGCGCGGTGCGATCGTGCACCGCGGAATCGGAGGGTTCCTCGGCCCGGATATGGGTGGGCTTGTGCAGGAATGTGCGGGCCAGCGTGATGATCGGTCCCGGCATGGTCGCCGAGAACAGCATCGTCTGACGCTGTTCGGGAACCATCGACAGAATGCGCTCGATATCGGGCAGGAAGCCGAGGTCGAGCATTTCGTCGGCCTCGTCGAGCACGAGGACGCCGACCTTGCCGAGAATCAGATGCTGCTGCTCGGCCAGATCCAGCAGGCGGCCGGGGGTGCCGACGACCACGTCGACGCCCTCGCGCAGCGCGGCGATCTGCGCGTCGTAGGGACGGCCGCCGTAGATCGAGGTGACGCGCAGGCGTCCCTGCTGATTGCTCAGATATTTACCGGCATTCTCCAGATCCTGGGTGACCTGGACACACAGTTCCCGCGTCGGCACGATGACCAGTGCGCGGGGGGTGCCGTCCAATGCCGTGGTGCCGGAATTCGCGGTGGAAATTCGGTGCAGCAGCGGTACGCCGAATCCGAAGGTCTTGCCCATACCGGTGCGGGCCTGGCCGATCAGATCGTCGCCGGCCAGCGCGAGAGGGAGAGTCAGCTCCTGGATGGCGAAAGTGTGTTCGATTCCGATCTCGCCGAGAGCGCGCACGATTTCGGGGTGAACGCCCAATTCGGCGAATGTCGGAGTGGTGTGGGTGGAGTCGAGTTCCGCTGTCAGCAGCGTGTCCGCCAACCCGGGTTCTTGTTCGACGGTGATCTTGCTCAGGATTCGTGCCTTCCTCGTGTTTGTCGCATCCAGCGCGCACGAGGGTGGATTGGGACCGGATTTCCGGCCACCACATTTCCGGCGGGTTCCACCTGCACTCTCGCCACCCGGATCGCTGTCCGAGCGCGGCGCAAAGGGGTCGCGGATCTGGTGCGCGCACATTTTCGGCGGGCCCCGGTTACCCCTTGTCGCACTGCCTCGACCACCGGTCCCGATTAGCCGGCCGGGATATGGCGGTGCGAGCGAAAATTTCCGTTGCCCATAGAGATTGTAGCGTGATAGCTTTCTTCGCCTCGCTCCCGCTGTCGCCGTCCGCTGCTCGGTCTCCGGTCCGTATGCGGCACACGGCAATTCATCGTGACCCGCGAAATTGCGCGGTCGGCCGGAACGGTGATTTCGCGCAAGCGTGCGGGCGCGTGGCGCGAGGTCGATATGTCGGCTTTCGCTCGCCGGGTCCGCGAGAGGTCCGGCGCGGCGTGGTCCAGCCCACATATGTGAGACGGTGTGTCACACGATAAATTGGTCGCTGTGAGCTTGGCAGAGACCGTGGGCGTCGCGGCCCGCAACGCATGGGCGCTGACCTTCGGCGACGGCATCGAAGCGCCCGTCCCCACTCCCTCGACAGTGCTCTGGGACGAACCGCACCGGCTGCTGCGCCGCTTCGACGTCGATCCCGCCGGACCGCCGCCCGCCGACGACACGGCAGTGCTGATGGTGCCGCCGCTGGCGGCCCCGGCGGTGTGCTTCGATCTGCGCCCGGACCAGAGTATGGCCCGCTTCCTGCTGGAGATCGGCCGCCGCCCCTACCTCGTCGACTACGGCGAGATCGGCTTCGCCGACCGCCGCATGGGATTCGAGGACTGGGTCGACGACATCCTGCCCGAGGCGGTGCGGCGCGTCTCGGCCGATCGCGACGGAGCTCCGGTCGATCTGGTCGGCTGGTCCCTCGGCGGCGTGCTGTCACTGCTCACCGCCGCGGCCGACGCGACCCTGCCGATTCGCTCCGTCACCGCGGTCGGCGCACCGCTGGACTACAACCGCGTCAACGGTGTTCCGCAGGTCCGCGCGCTGGCCCGGATCGACGGCGGGCGCACCGTCTCGACGCTGATCCGCGCGACCGGTGGCGTCCCGGCGCCGCTGACCCGCATCGCCTACCGGGCCGCGGCCTGGGACCGGGAATTGCGCCGTCCGCTGTTTCTGGCGAGCAATCTGACCGATTCCGCGACGCTGGCCCGGATGGAGACCATCGACCGGTTCCAGTCGCAGCTGCCCGGCTATCCCGGCCGCTTCTACAACCAGCTGTGGAGCCGGTTCATGCTGGCCAACGACATCGGTGCGGGTGTGGTGCACGTCGGCGCCCGGCCGATCGCGCTGGCGGAGATCACCGCGCCGGTCCTGCTCGTGGGCGGGACCGACGACGTCATCACACCCGCTGCGGCGGTGGCGCACGGGCAGCGGACGCTGACCGGCGCCCGCGAGGTGCGGTACGAGACCTCACCCGGCAGTCATCTGGGCATCCTGATCGCTCGCGACACCACCTGGAGCTACCTGGAGAAATTCCTGGGCGACCAGGCATGACCCGGCCGTGGCGGGGAAGCAGTTATTCGTCGGCTCGGACATCCCGGTGTGAAGCGCGGCTCGTGGGGGAACTCCTTTCGGCGTCGCGCCGCCGCCCCCTCCGGGCGTCGACCTATTAGGGTGGTGGCCATGGGTGCAAACACGTCTGGCGCGCTGGGTGTTTCGACCGAATCCGATCATCGAATCCCCGCCGACCATCTCGGTGTCACCGACCTGTTCGCGGTGCTCGCCTACGGTGAGATCTCCGCGTTCTACCGCTTGGCGGAAGAGGCGAAACTATCGCCCACGCTGCGGGGCAAGGTCGCGGTGGCGAAGATGGCGGCCGCCGAGATGGAGCATTTCGCCACGCTCGAGCGCGCGTTGCAGGGCCGCGGCGTCGACGTCTTCGACGCGATGGCGCCGTTCGTTCGGGCCCTGGACGACTACCACGCCTCGACCGATCCCTCGAACTGGCTCGAGTCGATGGTGAAGTTCTACGTCGGCGACGGTATCGCCGCCGACTTCTACGCGGTGCTCGCCGATGCGCTGGCGCCGGAGGTGGCCGCGGTCGTGCGCGACGTGCTGGCCGAAACCCACCATTCGGAATTCGTCATCGAGGAGGTGCGCCGGGCGGTCACCGTCAGCCGCTCCGAGCGCGACCGGCTCACGCTGTGGGGCCGCCGGCTGCTCGGCGAGGCCATCACCCAGGCGCAGTACGTCATGGCGCAGCGCGACGAGCTGACCGAACTGGTCCTCACCGCGACCGGCGACCTCAACGGGGTGGCGGCGCTGTTCGAGCGGATGCAGAACTCGCATGCCGAGCGGATGCGAGTGCTGAGCCTGGGATGAGCCGCCCGCGACGGCCGCCGGACCGGCGGCTGTTCGCTGACAGCACAGGCAGGCGCATCGTCGCCGGCCCCCTCGCTGCACTAGCCTGGGCAGCGACACCATCTGGACTCTAGGAGGTTGGCCGTGGAGGTCAAGATCGGCATTTCGGATAGCCCGCGGGAACTGGTGATCGCCAGCTCGCAGACCCCCGAGGAGGTCGAGGCGCTGGTATCCGGCGCGCTGAGCGGTTCGGGTGGTGTGCTGACCCTCGAGGACGAGAAGGGTCGCAAGTACCTGATCCAGGCCTCGAAGGTGGCCTACGTCGAAATCGGCACCTCCACCAGCGGCCGCGTGGGTTTCGCCGCGGTGTAGAAGGCGCCCGCGGTCGAAGTAGCTGCGGGCATGATGAACGAAAGGCCCCGGCCTGCTGTCGAAGCAAGCCGGGGCCGAAACGTCTGCCTGATCTCCGGAGAACAATGGGTAACTCGCCGGGCACGCCCAGAAGGCGCATGCGCTCTCAACGCAGGACCGGGCAGAAACCTATGCGGCCCTCACTTGTACGCAAGGTACGCGGAGAGGCGGGGGAGCGCTCAGCGCTGGGAGAGCGGCACGCGGGACAGGCCACCCCAGCAGAGCTGGACGGTGGTGTCGACGGCCTCTTCCTTCGGGATCGGCCGGTCCGCCTCGAGCCAGTAGCGCGCGGTGATCTGGCTGGCGCCCACGAGTCCCACGGCCAGGATGCGGGCGCGGTAGGGGTCCAGTCCGGAATCGTGGGCGACGAGGTCGAAGACGGCGTCCACACAGGCTTCGGTGGCCTGTTCGACGCGCCGCTGCACCTGCGGCTCGCTGGTCAGGTCGGATTCGAAAACCAGTCGGAAACCCTGGGTTTCGTGGTCGACGAAGTCGAAGTACGCCGCGACGGCGGCACGGACGCGCTGCCGGTTGTCGGTGGTCGACCGCAGCGCCTGGCGCACGCTCGACACCAGGGCGTCGATATAGTTCTGCAGGACCGCCAGATACAGTTCGAGCTTGCTCGAAAAGTGCTGGTACAGAACGGGTTTGGAGACGCCGGCGCATTGCGAGATCTCGTCCATGCCGGCGGCGTGGTAGCCGCGGAGCACGAAAACCTCGCTGGCCGCGGCGAGCAACTGGGCACGGCGCGCCTCCCGGGGTAGGCGGGTTCCGCGCTTGCTCGGTGCCATGGCCTCGGACGACAGTCGCGAGGACGTCATCCGGTCCACGAGGTCAGTCATTTCGGTTCTCCCAGTCGATTCCCGGCGGGAACGTGGATGTGCACGGTATTCAACGAACGATACTCGTTCGTGATGCAGCCCGCTGCGGGTCGGGTGCACTGGCTGGGAAGCCGATCCCGTTCCTGCCGTTGTGGTATTCGAATAACCTTCCACACCTATTGGCAACCTGTCAGTAACTGGGTGCCGTGAGAAATCTCGCACAGTCGTGAGATTTCTCGCAACCCCGGCCGGTCAACGGCAGGTATGTAGGTGCCACAGAACGGCCTGTGAGAATCTGTTGGGGTGAGCGATCAACGGGGCAGACCGACCGGCGGGCCCGATTCGCCTCGCCCCGCAGGCGTGCTGGCCGCGCGCGCGGAATCGGTCGGCGCCGGCCGGCGTGACCGGCAGCAACCTACGGAAATCCCCGAATTCTATGATCCGCTCGGCCTGTATTCCGGCAACGGCCACGGCGATCGTTCCCATCAGCCGCTGCGCGCGAAATGGGATCCGACCGGTGCCCACGATGCGGCGAATAGACCACGGCCGGAACGGGATACGAAGAAGCAGAGCGCGCTGGGCCGGTTCGTCTCCACCTACGGCTGGCGCGCCTACGCACTGCCGGTGCTGGTGATCATCACCGTGCTGGTCGTCGTGGACGCCGTCAAGGGGGGTACCGACAGCTCCGGCGGTTCCACTCCCGCGCTGGGCCGGCTCAGCCAGCACACCAGCAAGGCCGGCATCATCGGCGCACCGCCCAAGGGCGACGGTAAGTTCGCCGGTGATCCGCCGTCCGGCGCACTCCCCGCGGGCGGGGCGTTCACGGAGACCGCTGCGGGCACCTGGCATATCGTTCCCGGGACGTCGGCGCAGGCCGGGGCCGGTCAGGAGCATCAGTTCACCTACACCGTCGAGGTCGAGAACGGTGTCGACACCACCTCGCTCGGTGGGGACGATTCGGTCGCCAAGATGGTGGAGGCGACCCTGGCCAATCCCAAGAGCTGGACCCACGACCCGCGCTTCGGATTCCGCCGCATCGACACCGGCGAACCGGATTTCCGGGTCTCGCTGACCTCCCGGCAGACCACCAAATCGGCCTGCGGTTTCGAGATTCCGATCGATTCCTCCTGCTACAACTCCGATCTCGGCCGCGTGGTGCTCTCGGAGGTGCGCTGGGTGCGCGGCGCCACCGCCTTCGAGGGCGATATCGGCTCCTATCGCCAGTACCAGATCAATCACGAGGTCGGCCACGCCATCGGCTACCACGAACACCAGCCGTGCGAGATCGACGGCGGTTTGGCGCCGGTGATGATGCAGCAGACCTTCGGCACCCGTAACAACGACATCGCGACCCTGGACCCGCAGGGCGTGGTGCCGATGGACGGGAAGAAATGCCGTTTCAACCCCTGGCCGTATCCGCGGGGCTGATTTCGGCCGGTACCGCTCACCCACCCGCGCCCGACGGTGACGGATGCGGCACGATGGTGGGGAAGAACGGCCTGATTCGCCGCGTTGCACACATCAGCCCTATCGGCGAATTCGATTCGAGGAGTCTGCGACGTGTCATCACCACAGTCCCTGCCGCCACTGGTCGAACCGGCCGCGGAGCTGACCAGGGATGAGGTCGCCCGCTACAGCCGGCATCTGATCATTCCCGACGTCGGGATGGACGGGCAGAAACGTCTGAAGAATGCCAAGGTGCTGGTGATCGGCGCCGGTGGTCTCGGCTCGCCGGCGCTGCTGTATCTGGCCGCCGCCGGTGTCGGCACGCTCGGCATCGTGGAGTTCGACGAGGTGGACGCCTCGAATCTGCAACGGCAGATCATTCACGGCGAGTCCGATATCGGCCGCAGCAAGGCCGACAGTGCGCGCGATTCGATTCTGGAGATCAATTCCGGCGTCGAGGTGGTGCTGCACAAGCTCCGCCTGGAGCCGGAGAACGCGGTCGATCTGTTCGCGCAGTACGACCTGATCGTCGACGGCACCGACAACTTCGCCACCCGCTACCTGGTCAACGACGCCGCCGTGCTGGCCGGCAAGCCCTATGTGTGGGGGTCGATCTACCGGTTCGAGGGCCAGGTCTCGGTGTTCTGGGAGAACGCCCCCGACGGTCCGAACGGTGAGAAGCGCGGCATCAACTACCGCGACCTGTACCCCGAGGCGCCGCCGCCGGGCATGGTCCCGTCCTGCGCCGAGGGTGGTGTGCTGGGTGTGCTGTGCGCGTCGATCGGTTCGATCATGGTCACCGAGGCGATCAAGCTGATCACCGGCATCGGGGAGACCCTGCTCGGCCGGCTGATGGTCTACGACGCACTGGACATGAACTACCGCACCATCAAGCTGCGCCGCGATCCGGAGCGTCAGCCCATCACCGAGCTCATCGACTACGAGGCGTTCTGCGGCGTGGTCTCCGAGGAGGGCCAGGCCGCCGCGGTCGGCTCCACGGTGACCGCCCGCGAACTCAAGGACATGCTCGACGCGGGCAAGGACGTCGCCATCATCGACGTCCGCGAACCGGTGGAATGGGACATCGTCCGCATCGACGGCGCGACCCTGATCCCCAAGGACCGCATCCTGTCCGGCGAGGCTCTCGCCGAACTCCCGCAGAACACCCCGATCGTCCTGCACTGCAAGACCGGCATCCGCTCCGCGGAGGCACTGGCGGCCCTCAAGCGCGCCGGATTCTCCGACGCCACCCACCTCCAGGGCGGAATCGTCGCCTGGGCCAACCAGGTAGACCCGAGCCTGCCTGTCTACTGACACAAAACTCCGTCGATGCTGTCCCGTAGCTCCGCTACGGGACAGAGCCCACCGATTTCGCGAGAACATGGGTAACTCGCCGGGTACGCCCAGCACTGTCCGCGCTCCCAGCGCAGGACCGGGCAGAGACTGACGCGGCACTCACTGGTACGCAGAAGTTTCCGGGGAGGCGGCTCAGCGCGTTGTCTCGAGTGGACAAGTTCCCGGGGTTACGGTACGGCCGTGACATCTGTCGAACCTCCGGAGCATGTGCGGGCCACTTTCGGGCTGCGCGAAGTGTCCCCGGTCGCGTTGGGCGACTGGGACGGTGGGTGGCGGTGCGGAGAGGTGGTGCTCAGCCCGGTGGCCGATCACGCCCGGGCGGCGTGGTCGGCGAAGGTGCGGGAAACGCTGCAGGTGGACGGGGTGCGGCTGGCGCGACCGGTGCGCGCCACCGACGGTCGCTACGTGGTGTCCGGCTGGCGTGCCGATACCTATATGGACGGCACCCCGGAACCGCGCCACGACGAGGTGGTGTCGGTGTCGTTGCGCCTGCACTACGCCACGGCGCGGCTGGAGCGGCCGCGTTTCCTGGCCCAGCAGCCGATCGCGCCGTGGGTCGACGTCGATGTCTTCGTCGCGGCCGACCGGGCCGCCTGGGAGACGGTTCCGCTGCGCAGCCTGAAAGCCGGCGGCATGCTGCCGGTGACCACGCCGGACGGCCGCCACAGCATCGATATGCTGGCGCAACTCGCGACGCTGCGGAAACCGGTGCGGATACCGTCGCAGCTCGTGCACGGTGATCTGTTCGGCACGGTGCTGTTCACCAGCGGTCAGGCTCCGGGACTTACCGACATCACCCCGTACTGGCGGCCCGCGTCCTGGGCGGCCGGGGTGATCGTGGTCGACGCGCTGTCCTGGGGCGGTGCGGATCCGGGTCTGCTCGAGCGGTGGTCGGATCTGCCGGAATGGCCGCAGATGTTGTTGCGCGCGGTCATGTTCCGGCTCGCGGTGCACGCGCTGCATCCGCGTTCGACGGCGGAGGCGTTTCCCGGTCTGGCGCACACCGCCGACATGATCCGCTTGATGCTGTAGCAGGCTCGCCGATCGAATGCGACCGGCGAGCCCGCAGTTCCCGAGTCCGCGGCTCTAGACGCCCGCGTGGGCCAGGGACGGCACCCGCTCGACGGCGAACGACGAGCGCAGATAGAACCACCAGGTGAGTCCGCCCATCACCAGGAAGGCGACGGCGTAGGCCCAGAAGGCCGGTGCCATCCCGCCGAAGTGGATATTGGATTCCCGCAGCGCCTGCTGCAGCACCCACCCGCCGGCCGCGCCGACCGCGCCGACGACGCCGATCGCCGCACCCGCCTGCCGTTTGGCCGCGGCCAGCGCGGTCGCCGGGTCCTGGCCGTATTCGGCGGCGCGGCGCTTGGCCTCGGCCCCGAAGATCGAGGGGATCATCCGGTAGGTGGAACCGTTGCCGATGCCCGACAGCACGAACAGCAGCAGGAACGAGATCAGGTACAGCGGAAAGTTCTTCACCGAGAGCGCGGCCACGATCAACGCGGTGGCGCCGGCCATGCCGGTGAAGACGTAGACCGTGATCCGCGCGCCGGTGAATCGGTCCGCGATCCACCCGCCGAAGGGCCGGCTCAGCGATCCGACGAAGGCGCCGAGGAAGGCGAGGTTGCCGATCGTGGACATCCAGCCGATCTTCGCCAGCTCCGGGAACGTGGATTTGAGCAGGGTGGGGAAGGCGAACGAGAAGCCGATGAACGATCCGAAGGTGCCGATGTAGAGCACCGCCATGATCCAGGTGTGCCGGTTGGTCAGTGCCAGCCGATAGGAACTGCCGTCGGATTTCGCGCCGGTGATCGAATCCATGTACCGCAGCGCGCCGAACATGGCGATCAGGATGAACGGGATCCACACCAGCACCGCGAGGGTGATGCCGAACCGGTAACCGGCCGGATCCTTCGCCATGAGATGGGTGCCCAGGGTGATGATCAGCGGCACCAGCAGCTGAGTCTGCGCGACACCCATATTGCCGCCCGCGGCGTTGATTCCCAGCGCGGCGCCCTTCTTCCCTTCGGGAAAGAAGAAATTGATATTCGCCATCGACGAGGAGAAATTGCCGCCACCCACGCCGGCGAGCGCGGCCAGCAGCATGAACACCCAGAACGGCGTGCCGGGCTGATTGACGAAATAGGCGAGTCCCAGCGTCGGCAGCAGCAACATGCCCGCGCTGAACACGGTGAACGCGCGACCGCCGAATTTCGGAATGGCGAAGGTGTAGGGCACGCGCAGCGCGGCGCCGACGAGGGTGGGTGTGGAGGTGAGCAGCAGCGAATTGGCCACGGCGTCCGGTCCGCTCAGATAATGAAAGCCCGCCGAACCCATGGCGGTGACCACGCTGGCCCACAGCACCCAGATACTGAATCCCAGGTTCTCGGAGAAGACCGAGAAGGCGAGATTCTTACGGGCGGTGCGCTTTCCGCCGTTCTCCCAGAAGGTTTCGTTGTCCGGCTCCCAGTGCTCGAGCCAGCGGCCGCGGGCCTGATGGTGGAAGTCGGGAGCGGCGGTGGCCGATATCGCGGCGTCGGTGGTAGTCATCGGCGCGTTCCTCTCGAAGGGATTGCGACCGCCCTCATCTCGGGGACCCGGAGGTCGGGGTCCGGCGGTCGTATCCACGGTAGGAACGCGAAATTACGTCCGATTCACGCTCCGTGACGTTCGCAGCAACACTCGCTCACCCCGCTTCCGGCACGACGGTGACGAATCGTTTACCTGCCGGCGGAGACGGTCACCGTTCGGGGTATTCGGCGATGAGCGAGCCGAGGAAGCAGTTGGCGGCGCGCGCGGCCCGGTCGGCGTCGCCGTCGATCACGGCATGCACCAGCTCGGCGTGTTCGTCGTGATACTGGTTGCCGTATTTTGTTGTGCGAGAACGAATCACGTCCTCGATCACGGGCAGCAGCGAATCGTAGAACTCGAGGTAGACGGTGTTGTGGCTGGCGGCGACGATGGCGCGGTGCAGCGCCACGTCCGCGTCGATCGCCGCGGTGCTGTCGGTATCCCAGGCCTGGCTGCGCCGGTCGAGCAGGCGCAGCAGGGTCTGCACGTCGTTGTCGTCGCGGCGCAGCGCGGCCAGCCGGGCGGCCTGCACGTCGAGGGCCTGGCGCAGTTCGAGCACATCGCGTTCGACGGCGTCGGCGAAGTATTTGGTGAGGGTGCCGCCGAGATCGGAGGCGGCGATGACGTAGGTGCCCGAACCCTGCCGGCGTTCGAGCATGCCGGCGTGCACGAGCGCCTGCACCGCTTCGCGCACGGTGTTGCGGCCGGTGCCGGTCAATTCGGTGAGTTCCGGTTCGGTCGGTATGCGCGAGCCGATCGGCCAACGCCCCGAACGGATTTCAGCGCGCAGCTGTTCGGTGACCTGAGCGATGAGGCTGGTGCGCCGGACTGGTTGCACGGCCAATAGAGTACCCCTCCTCACATTTGTTGCCCGCTTTCATCCAATCATCCTATGATTTCGCGGTGACGGTTACCAATCTGCAGTCGACCACCGACATCCGGCGCCGCGGTCTGGCCGAGGGCCGGATCCTCGTCCTCGTCGCCATCGTCGTATCGGCGCTCACGCTGCGCGTGGCGGTCACCGCCTTCACCCCGCTCGCCGAGCGGATCGGCGCCGATATCGGCTATTCCACCGCCATCGTCGGTGTCTTCGGCATGATCCCGACCGCCATGTTCGCGCTGGCCGGGTTGATCACCCCGATCTTCGTGCGCCGGCTGGGCCTGGAACGCACCGCACTGGTCGCCATGTGCATGGCCGGGGCCGGGCAGCTCACCCGGGCGCTGGTGCCCGACACCTGGGAGCTGCTGAGCCTGTCCGCGCTGGCGCTGGCCGGTATGGGAATCGGCAATGTCGTGATTCCGCCCCTGGTCAAGCGATATTTCGCCGATCGCCTGGCGGTGCTGAGTTCGGTGTACATCACGATGGTGCAGATCGGCACCGTGGTGCCGGCGCTGATCGCGGTCCCGGTGGCCGATGCGGCCGGCTGGCGGGTCTCGCTCGGGCTGTGGGCGCTGCTCGGGTTCGCTGCGGCGGTGCCGTGGCTGGGTGTGCTGCGGGGGCGGCGTGGTCACGATCGCGCGGACACCACCGCGGTGGCCGAGGTGCCGGGCGAACAGCCCGCGCGCGCGGGCAATATCCGGCGGTCGCCGCTGGCGTGGGGGATGGCCGCGATGTTCGGCATGACCTCGCTGGTCACCTACTCGATGTTCACCTGGCTGCCCAAACTCTTCGCCGACGCGGGCGCCGACGCGAGCTTCGGCGGCACGATGGTCGCCTTCTTCTCCTTCATGGGCTTGGCGGCCGCGTTGACCGCACCGTCGTTCACCGCCCGCATCGGCAATCCGTTCCCCGTCGTGATCGGCTGCGCGATAGCGTTTTTCGCGGCCTTCGCCGGTCTGCTGATCGCCCCGATGAGCGCACCGTGGCTGTGGGTGCTGCTGCTGGGGCTGGGGCCGAGCACCTTCCCGATGGCGCTCACGCTGATCAATCTGCGCACCCGCACCCAAGCCGGTTCAGCGGCGCTGTCGGGCTTCACGCAGGGCGTCGGCTACACCGTCGCCTGCGTCGGTCCGCTGCTGTTCGGTGTGTTGCACAGTGCGGTCGGCGGCTGGGGCGCGCCCTTCGCCCTGCTGGCGGTTGCCGTACTGGTGCTGGTGGCCGGCGCCTGGCAGGCGTGCAAGCCGCGCATGCTCGAGGACACCTGGCACTGATCGCTGTCCGCGGCGCGACCTCTCGGCTATTTCACCGCTCGGGTTGCGCCGCGGTGAGCTTGTGGCCATGATGTGAGCCGACGGGCGCGTAATGTGGCCCGGCCCACTCGCTGCCAGCGATCTCACCGACTCATCGCGTGAGCGTCGGCACTTTGTGACGCACGGAAACCGTTGTGTCATATGGGCGAAACAAAGTCCCGGTTCTCACCGGGAAGTCGCCGAATACGTGAGCAACCGTTGATTTCTGCGTCATGTGGCGCAGCATCGCGGCAATACCCGTTTTCTACCTTGGGGCCAACCGGATTTCAGGAGGCCCTGTTGAGCACGCTGACGCGTAACCACGACATCGAGCAATGGGATGCCGAGGATGTCGCGGCCTGGGAGGCCGGCGGCAAGAAGATCGCCCGTCGCAATCTGATCTGGTCGGTCGTCGCCGAACATGTCGGATTCTCGGTGTGGTCGATCTGGTCGGTGATGGTGCTGTTCATGCCGACGGACAAGTTCGGCATCGACGCCGCCGGAAAGTTCTTCCTGGTCGCCATGCCGACCCTGGTCGGCGGCATCCTGCGCATTCCCTACACCGTCGCCACCGCACGCTTCGGCGGCCGCAACTGGACGATCTTCAGCGCCCTGATGCTGTTGATCCCGACGCTGCTGACGCTGTATTTCATCAACCAGCCGGGCACCTCCTACACCACGTTCATGGTGGTGGCGGCGTTCGCCGGCCTGGGCGGCGGCAACTTCGCCTCCTCGATGACCAATATCAACGCCTTCTACCCGCAGCGGCTCAAGGGCTGGGCGCTGGGTATGAACGCCGGCGGCGGCAATATCGGCGTCCCGGTGATCCAGCTGATCGGCCTGCTGGTGATCGCCACGCTCGGCAACTCCTACGCATCGGTGGTCTGCCTGGTCTACCTGGCGTTCATCGCGGTCGCCGGTCTCGGCGCCGCGCTCTACATGGACAATCTGCGCAACCAGAAGGCCGATCTGTCCTACATGCTGGAGTCGCTGAAGGTCCCGCAGTCCTGGGCGATCGCCTTCCTCTACATCGGCACGTTCGGCTCGTTCATCGGCTTCAGCTTCGCCTTCGGCCAGATTCTGCAGATCGGCTTCAAGGCCGGCGGTGATTCGGCCGCTCAGGCGAGTCTGCACGCCGCGCAGATCGCCTTCATCGGCCCGCTGTTGGGTTCGCTGGCCCGCCCCTACGGCGGCAAGATGGCCGACCGCTTCGGCGGCAGCCGCGTCACGCTGGCCGGGTTCGCCGGAATGATGGTCGCGGCGGTCGTGGTCGCGGTGTCGAGTGTGGCCGCCGACCACAACGGCGGCGTGGCCTCGGGGGCGACCATGGTCGCCCTGGTCTGCGGATTCATCGCCCTGTTCGTGCTCTCGGGAATCGGCAACGGGTCGGTCACCAAGATCATCCCGTCGGTGTTCGACGCGAAGTCCAAGAGCCTGCCGGTGAGCGCCGGGGAGCAGGCCGCCTGGTCGCGCAACACCTCGGGCGCGCTGATCGGTTTCGTCGGCGCGATCGGCGCCCTGGGTGGTGTGGCCATCAACCTGGTGCTGCGCTCCTCCTACGCCTCCACCAACTCCGCGACCACTGCTTTCTGGGTGTTCCTGGGCTTCTACGTCGTCTGCGCGATCGTCGTCTGGTCGATCTTCCTGCGGCGGCCCGGAATGCGTTCGGCGCGTATCGAATCCGGTGTCGTCGCCCAGGCGGAAGCCTTGGTGCTCGAGGCCGAACGGTCGCCCGAATCCGATTCCACCCAGTCCACCACCTCGGCTCGCGCCTGACCATCGGAAAGCATCGGAGGACAGTCATGAACACGACAGTCGAACCCACGCAGCGCAAGACCGTGGTGGTCGTCGGCCACGGCATGGTCGGGCACCGGTTCGTGGAGGCGCTGCGCTCCCGCGACGAGGCCGGGCAATGGCAGGTCGTTGTGCTGAGCGAAGAGGACCAGGCCGCCTACGACCGCGTCGGCCTGTCGTCCTACGTCGGCGCCTGGGACAAGAGCGCGCTCGCCCTGCCCGGTAACGAGTACGCCGGCGACGCGCTGGTGGATCTGCGCCTCGGCGTGCGCGCCGACGAGATCGACCGGGCCGCCCGCAAGGTGACCACCTCCTCCGGCGACGTGATCGGTTACGACGCACTGGTTCTCGCGACCGGGTCGTATGCCTTCGTGCCGCCGGTGCCGGGACACGACCGTCCCGAATGTTTCGTCTACCGCACCCTCGAGGACCTCGACGGCATCCGGGCCGCCGCGCAGAACGCGGGCCCCGGTGCGGTCGGTGTCGTCGTCGGCGGCGGACTCCTCGGCCTGGAGGCGGCGAATGCCCTGCGGCTCATGGGAATGACGCCGCACGTCGTCGAGTTCGCGCCGCGGCTGATGCCGGTGCAGGTCGACGAGGGTGGCGGCGCGATCCTGGAGAAGCTGGTCACCGATCTGGGCCTGCACGTGCACACCGGTGTCGGCACCTCGGCCATCGAACCCGCCGAAGACGGTGCGGGCCTGCGGGTTTCGCTGTCCGACGAGTCGGTGATCGACGCCTCGCTGGTGGTCTTCTCCGCCGGCGTGCGCCCGCGCGATCAGATCGCCCGCGACGCCGGACTGGAGATCGGGCCGCGCGGTGGTGCGCTCACCGACCTCGGCATGGTCACCTCCGATCCGCACATCTACGCCGTCGGCGAGGTGGCGTCCGTGGAGGGCACCTGCTACGGCCTGGTCGCCCCCGGCTACACCACCGCCGAGATCGTCGCGGACCGGCTGGTCGGCGGAGCCGGCGAATTCCCGGGCGCCGACCTGTCGACCAAGCTGAAGCTGCTCGGTGTGGACGTGGCCAGTTTCGGGGACGCACACGCCACCACCGAGGGCGCGCTGTCGGTGGTGCTGCACGACGCCGCCAAGGGCACCTACGCCAAACTGGTGATCTCCGACGACGCGAAGACGCTGCTGGGCGGCATCCTGGTCGGCGACGCCTCGCAGTACGCGGCGCTGCGCCCGCTGGTCGGCAGCGAACTGCCCGCCGAACCGGCCGCGCTGATCTCGCCCGCGGGCGCCGAACTGGGCGCGGACGCCCTGCCCGACGAGGCGCAGATCTGCTCCTGCAACAACGTGTCCAAAGGGGCCATCGTCGGAGCTGTTCACGAAGGCGCCTGCGATATCGCCGGCGTCAAGAGCTGCACCTCCGCCGGAACCTCCTGCGGCGGTTGCGTTCCGATGATCAAGAAGCTGCTCGAGCAGTCCGGCGTGGAGATGTCGAAGGCGCTGTGCGAGCACTTCACCCAGTCGCGGTCCGAACTGTTCGAGATCGTGCGGGTGACCGGCATCCGCACCTTCTCGGAACTGATCGCCAAGCACGGCACCGGAATCGGCTGCGATATCTGCAAGCCGACCGTTGCCTCCATCCTGGCCTCGACCTCGAGCGACCACATCCTCGACGGTGAGCAGTCCGCACTGCAGGACACCAACGACCACTTCCTGGCCAACCTGCAGAAGAACGGCACCTATTCGGTGGTGCCGCGGATGCCCGGCGGTGAGGTGACGCCCGAGCAGCTGATCGAAATCGGCCAGATCGCCAAGGATTTCGGCCTCTACGTCAAGGTCACCGGCGGTCAGCGCATCGACCTCTTCGGTGCGCGGGTCGAGCAGTTGCCGCAGATCTGGCAGCGACTGGTCGACAAGGGGATGGAATCCGGCCACGCCTACGGCAAATCGCTGCGCACCGTGAAGAGCTGCGTGGGCTCGACCTGGTGCCGCTACGGCCAGCAGGATTCGGTCGGCATGGCGGTGCTGCTGGAGAAGCGCTACCGGGGACTTCGCTCGCCGCACAAGCTGAAGCTGGCGGTCTCGGGCTGTGCCCGCGAATGCGCCGAAGCGCGCGGTAAGGACGTCGGCGTCATCGCCACCGAGAACGGCTGGAACCTCTACGTCGGTGGCAACGGCGGCCTGACTCCGAAGCACGCGGTGCTGCTGGCCGGTGACCTCGACGACGAGATGTTGATCCGCTACATCGACCGCTATCTGATGTTCTACATCCGCACCGCGGACCGGCTGCAGCGCACCGCGCCGTGGCAGGAAGCACTCGAGGGTGGTATCGAACACCTGAAGCAGGTCGTCTGCGAGGACTCCCTCGGCATCGCCGCCGATCTGGAGGAGAGCATGGCCCGCCACGTCGCCGGTTACAAGGACGAATGGGCCGCTGTGCTGGAGGATCCCGCGAAGCTCTCGCGCTTCGTCACCTTCGTGAACGCGCCGGAGGAGGCCGATCCCACGATCGCCTTCGACGAGAGCGGGGAACGCAAGACGCCGGTTCTGCTCGGTATGCCCGAACTTCCGGCCATGCCGGCCGCAACTGCCACGCCCGGGAAATAGCCACGTAATCGTGCGGAAACAGGACACCGGTACCTATTAGGTAAGGCGTTCGGAGGAGATTACCGATGACCGTTATCGACACACCCGGCTTCGCACCGGCAACCACCACCGGCTGGACCTCGGCCTGCCGGCTCGATTATCTGATTCCCGGCCGCGGGGTGGCGGTACTGCTGAGGGGCGGACGGCAGGCCGCGCTCTTCCTGCTGCCCGACGGCACGCTCTACGCGGTCGGCAATATCGATCCGTTCGGGCGGGCGGCGGTCATGTCCCGCGGCATCGTCGGTGACCGCGCCGGTGTGCCGGTCGTCGCCTCGCCGCTGCTGAAGCAGTCGTTCTCGCTGCTGGACGGCCGCTGCCTGGATGACGACTCGGTCGCACTGCCCGTCTACGGCGTGCGCGTCGTCGACGGGGTCGTCGCGGTGACCAACGAACCGGTCCAGTACGGCGGTACACCGTGAGCGAAGCGCGACCCACCGAATTGAAACCCCTGGACGGCTTCACCATCGGTGTGACAGCCGCCCGCCGGGCCGACGAACTGGCCACGCTGTTGAGTCGCCGAGGCGCGAATATCGTTTCCGCCCCGGCGATTCGCATCATCCCCCTGTCCGACGACACCGAACTGGAGCGGGTGACCCGGCAGTTGGTCGCCGATCCGCCACAGATCGCCGTCGCCACCACCGGCATCGGCTTCCGCGGCTGGATGGAAGCGGCGGAGGGGTGGGGCCTGGCCGAAAACCTCCGGGACACTTTGGCTTCCACGCGCATGCTGGCCCGTGGCCCCAAGGCCAAGGGCGCCATCCGGGCCGCCGAACTGCGCGAGGAATGGTCGCCGGCCTCCGAATCGTCCGCCGAGGTGCTCGATCACCTGCTGGCGGCAGGGGTCGAGGGTGTGCGCATCGCGGTGCAGTTGCACGGTGCGACCACCGAATGGGAGCCGGTACCCGACTTCTGTGAGGTGTTGCGCTGCGCCGGCGCCGACGTCGTGCCGGTGCCGGTGTACCGCTGGGTGCCGCCGGACGATCGTGTGCCGATGGACCGCCTGATCGAGGGCGTGGTCACCTCCGCGCTGGACTGCGTCACGTTCACCAGCGCACCCGCGGTGGCCTCGATGTTGATGCGGGCGAAGGAAACCGGGCTGCTCGAGGGCGTCCTGCAGGCGATGCGTTCCCGGGTACTGCCGGCGTGCGTCGGCCCGATCACCGCCGCACCCCTGGAGGAACTCGGGGTGCCGACGTCCATGCCGGGCCGCGCGCGACTCGGTGCGCTGGCTCGCCACGTCGCCGAGGAACTTCCTCGCCGCGCCAACCGGATTCACGCCGCCGGGCACGAATTGAGCGTGCGCGGCGGCTGTGTCGTGGTCGACGGTTCGGTGCGTCAGCTCGCTCCCGCGCCGATGGCGTTGATGCGGGCGCTGGCCCGCCAGCCCGGCCGGGTCGTGTCCCGGGAGGATCTGCTCGCGGCGCTGCCCGGCGGCGGGGACGACACCCATGCCGTGGAGACCGGAATCGCCCGGCTGCGTGCGGGTCTCGGCACACCGAAGGCGATTCAGACGGTGGTCAAGCGCGGCTATCGGCTCGCTCTCGACCCCGCCGAATGCGTGGACAACAACGCCCGCCCGCCCGGCGGGTACGCCCCGTCGCTGCGTCCGCAGCGACCCGCGCCCATGGCGGGGGTCTGGTGACCGCCCCCGCGCTGGTGCTGGTGGCGCACGGCACCCGCAGTGCCACCGGGGTGGGGATGATCGCCGCGCTGGCCGATGCGGTGCGTGCGGAAATGGGAGGTACCGGCGCCGACGTGCCGGTACGGACCGCTTTCGTCGACGTGCTCGGCCCGACTCCCGCCGAGGTGCTGCGCGAGCTGAAAGGCATTCCGGCCGTGGTGGTTCCGGCCTTTCTCGCCTCCGGTTACCACGTCTACCAGGATGTCCCGCGCGAAGTCCGGGACAGCGGGCATCCGGATGTGGTGGTGACCCCGGCCATGGGCCCGGACCCGATGCTGGCGCGGGTGATGCGGATGCGTTTGCACGAGGCCGGTATGCGTCCCGGCGATGCGGTGGTCGTCGCCGCGGCCGGATCCTCCGACGCGCGTGCGCGCCACGATGTGCGGCAGGCGACGGCCATGCTGGCGCAGGAGCTGGACGTCGCGGTTCGCACGGCCTATATCGCGACCGGCGAGCCGCGGGTGCCGGATGTCGTTGCCGCCCTGCGGAAGTCCGGTGCCGAGCGGGTGTTCGTCGCCTCGTATCTGCTGGCGCACGGACTGTTCCATCAGCGCCTGCGCGAGGTGGGTGCCGACGGAGTCGCCGAGCCGCTCGGCATGCATCCGGCGGTGGTGCGCCTGCTGGCCGACCGATACCGCACTGCGGCGGCCGAATTCATCACCGCCGCAGCCTGATTCGAACGCTCCCGGCGGGGTCCGTACCGTCACCGTGAAAGATCGGTGCGGTACCCGGCCGGTGCGCGTCTCGCTCAGCTGCGCGGGGTGATCGTCAGATCGCCGTTGATCACCGTGTTGGTCATCTCGCGGGCGAGCATATTGTGCGGGAATCCGGGTTCGACGGCACTGGCCGCGTCCAGCCGTTCCAGTTGCGCCGCATCGAATTCCACATCCAGGGCCCCCAGATTGTCGGCGAGCTGAGCGGGGGTGCGGGCGCCGATGATGGGGGCGGTCACCGCCGGATTCCGCAGCGTCCACGCGAGTGCCGTCTGGGCCGGTGTCCGGTCCAGTTCCGCCGCGACCTGTTTCACCACCTCGGCGATCGCGAGGCCCCGCTCGGTGAGCGAACCGTTGGCCAGCGCCACGTTCTTACGACTGCCCTCCGGCGATCCCGCCGCCGAGGCGTCCAGATCGGCGGTGGTGTATTTGCCGGTCAGCACGCCGCTGCCGAGCGGCGACCACGGAATCACGCCGAGCCCGAGTTCCCGCGCCATCGGGAACAGGTCGTGTTCCACGGTGCGTTCGATCAGGCTGTATTCCACCTGCAGCGCCACCAGCGGAGACCAGCCGCGCAGGTCGGCGATGGTCTGCATGCGGGCGACCTGCCAGGCCGGGGTGTCGGAGATGGCGACGTAGAGCACCTTGCCCTGCCGGACCAGGTCGTCCATCCCGCGCAGCACCTCCTCGACGGGCGTGGTGAAGTCCCAGGCGTGCAGGTACAGCAGGTCGATGTAGTCGGTGTTCAGATTGCGCAGGCTGGCCTCCACGGAGGCGAACATCGACTTGCGGTTGTTGCCACCGGAGTTCGGGTCACCGGGCCGCCGCAGCATGGTGTATTTCGTTGCCAGAACCAGGCTTTCGCGATCGTCGCGCGTGAATTCGCCGAGCAGGCGCTCGGAACTGCCGTTGGTGTAGACGCTGGCGGTATCGATGAAATTGCCGCCGCGCGAGACGTAGTCGTCGAACAGTTTGCGCGCCTCGTCCCGCTCGGCGCCCCAGCCCCAGTCGGCCCCGAAGGTCATGGTGCCCAGCGCCAGCGGGGAGACCCGCAGCCCGGACCGGCCGAGCAGCCGATAGGTGTCGAGAGTGAGCGCCATATCTTCCTCCTGTGTGGATTCGATCTCGACGGCAAGTCTGCGCGGCCGGGACGAACGCGGTAAGGGAAGGTTTTTCCTGGGATCGCCGGTACCAGCCTCGTCGTAGGATCGACAGCGATGACCGGCACGGTGGAAGTGACACAGGAACTGGGGGCCTTTCTGCGCACCCGGCGCGAACGACTGGATCCCGGCGATTTCGGCCTGCCGCTGCGCCGCCGTTCCCGCCGCACCCCGGGACTGCGCCGCGAGGAGGTCGCCGAGCTGGCCGGCGTGAGCACCGACTACATCGTGCGGCTGGAGCAGGGGCGTGGTTTGCGGCCCTCACCGGAAGTTCTCGACGCGCTCGCGCAGGCCCTGCGCCTGGCACCGGACGAACGCATCTACCTGTTCGATCTGGCCCGGCAGCGGCCACCGGACGACGGCAAACCGGCGACCACGGCCTCACCGGAGCTGGTCCGGCTGGTCGCGGATCTGGCGCCGATACCGGCGATGGTGCTCAACCACCGCTACGACATCCTGGCCTGGAACCGCGAGATGTCGCGACTGCTACTGGATTTCGACACGCTGCCGCCCCGGCAGCGCAACTCCATGTGGCTGTGCCTGCTCTATCCGGGGATGGGCAACTTCTACGCCGATCGCGAGCGGACCGTGCGGGAGGGGATCGCCGGCCTGCGCGCCGCCTGGGCCGCCCATCCCGACGACCGCGTCCTGGCCGAGCTGATCGACGAATTCCGCACGTGCAGTGCCGAATTCGCCGAACTGTGGGAGCGCAGAGATGTGCGGGTGCAGGGCCGTGGGCGCAAGACGATGCATCATCCGCGAGTGGGTGCGGTCACCGTCGCCTACGAAGCGCTGATGCCGCTGCAGGACCCGGATCAGCGGCTGATCATCTACCGCGCCGCCGACGAAGCGAGCCGGGCGGCACTGGATCGTCTCGCCGCCGAATAGGCCGGCGAAAAAATCCCGAGAAAATTCGCGAACTGTGTCGAATGTGCGAGATCGGCCTCGACCAAGGGGTGACAGCGAGTCGGAAACACACCCCAGGAGCGATCATGACCGACATCAGCACCTTCCTCTGGTTCGACAGTGCCGCCGAGGAAGCCGCCCGGTTCTACACCGAGCACATCCCCGGCGCCCGCATCACCGGCATCACCCGCAACCCCGACGGCTCGGCCTTCGTCGTACAGGTCGATCTGGACGGACACGCGCTCACGCTGATGAACGGCGGACCCGGCCATCCCTTCACCGATGCCGCCTCCGTTCAGTTGGTGGTCGACGGGCAGGACGAGGTGGATCGGCTGTGGGCGGCGCTGACCGCGGGCGGCAAGCCGGGGCCGTGCGGCTGGCTGACCGATCGCTACGGCCTGTCCTGGCAGGTCGTGCCGGCCGAACTGCCGGCGTTGATGGGCGGCGCGCACGCGGCTGCGGCCGGCGCCGCGCTGCAGACCATGTCGAAGATCGATATCGCCGCGATCCGCGCCGCCGTCGCCGCGCACTGAGCCGCTTCCGCGGACGTCACCACCGGACCTTCCCGGTGGTGACGTCGGAGTGGCCGGGCCGTGGCAGCCACGCGGTTGGATAGCCCGCAGGATGCGGACGGCCCGGTCTCCCGGTGGACACACCCGCCGAGTGTGCTGCGGGGATCGCGACAGGGTGGAATACTCCGCGTATGCACCGGCTCCCGCGCTGTTTTGCTGTCCTGTTCGCCGCCTTCGCCTCGATTGCCGCGATTGTGCCCGCGGTAGCCTCGGCAGATCCCGGCGGGCCCGCCATCGTCGACGTCCATCCGCTGGGCGGTCGCCAATATTCGGTGGTGGTCTATTCCCCGGCGATGAACAAGCAGATCACTGTGTGGATGTCGCATCCGGATTTCGCGGCGCCGGCGCTGTATCTGCTCAACGCCGTCGACGGCGGTGAGGACGGCGGGCCGTGGACCAACCGCACCGACGTCGCGCAATTCTTCGCCGACAAACCGGTGAATGTGATCGTCCCGATGGGCGGACGGGCCAGCTACTACACCGACTGGAAGTCCGACGATCCGGTGCTGGGCCGCAACGAGTGGACCACGTTCCTGACCCAGGAGCTGCCGCCGCTGCTGAACTCGCGGTTCCAGATGACGGGCCGCAATGCCGTCGCGGGCACCTCGATGTCGGCGACCTCCGCACTCGATCTGGCGATCGGCGCGCCGGGCCTGTACCAGGCGGTCGGCGCCTACAGCGGTTGCCCGCTGACCAACGGCCCGATTCCGCAGGCGTACGTGTATTCGCAGCTCGGTGTCTTCGGGGCGAATGCCGGGAATATGTGGGGGGTGCCGGGTGATCCGGCCTGGGCCGCTCACGATCCCGTGGTGAACGCCGATCGGTTGCGCGGAACGGCCCTCTACATCTCCTCGGGCAACGGGGTGCCCGGCGTGCACGACACCCTCGCCGATCCCTCGATCGGCGGCAACGCGGGCGCGCTGGCCAACCGGGTCGCGGTCGGCGGCGTGATGGAGAGCGTCGTCGACTCGTGCACCGGACAGCTCACCGGTCGCCTTGCCGCCCTGGGCATTCCGGCGACCGTCGTACACCGCAACGGCACTCACGCGTGGGTGTACTGGCAGGACGATCTGCACGATTCGTGGTCGGTCTTCGCCCCGGCGCTGGGAGTGTAGGCCGGATTCCGGTCAGCCGGCCGTACCCGGCTCGGACGTGGTGCGGCGCGCCCGGTCGATTTCCCAATACGCGCGCAGGGCGGCGATGCGGCCGTCGGCGTCCACCCGGTAGGTGAACACCCCGTCGACCTCGACGGTGAGCTCCCGGCGGACGCTGGTGATGGTGCCGACGAAGGCGACCTCGGCGCCGCAGGCGTAGGAGTCGCGCATCCGGAACGCGATATCGCTCTCGGCGATGGCGGTGTCCCAGAACGCGGCGATGGCGTCGCGGCCGCGGTGGCCGTTCCCGGCGGGGTCGTACGGCGATCGGCCGATCGGATCCTCCACCACCGCGTCCGGGGCGAACAGATTCAGCCAGGTGGTGCGGTCCTTGGTGCGGACGGCGTGCTGGGATGCCAGTCCCGCCGCGCGAGCCGGATGGTCGGCCATGATTCTCCTATCGGTGCGCGGCGATGACGGTCTCGCCGTAGCGGGTGATCGCATCGACCTTCTCGGCGAGGCCGCGGGTATCCGGCGCGGCGTCGTAGACGCTGCGGAATCCGACGATCACATCGGTGACACCCGAGGCGGCCAACTGTGCGATAGCCTCGGTGTCGAAGGGGTCGCGCGCCACCACGTGGATCTGGAATTCGGAGGTTCGCGTCGACGCGGATGTCTCGTATTCCGAACGCAATTCGGCCAGGCGACCCAGGAGTGCGACCAGCTCACCGTGATCGCCGCCCGCGTGCATCCACCCGTCGCCGCGTCGGACCGCACGCCGCAGCGCGGCCTCGCTGTGCCCGCCGACGAGGATCGGAATCGGCGTGGTGGGGACCGGAGTGATCTCCACGGCGGGCAGGTCGTAGATCCGCCCGCGATAGGCGAATTCACCGCCCCCGCACAGGCCGCGCACGATGTCGATACCCTCGTCCAGGCGTGCGCCGCGCCGCTCGAACGGCACGCCCATCATGGTGAAATCCTGTGGCCACGGGCTGATTCCGACGCCCAGCGACAGCCGGTCGCCGCTGAGCACCGCCAGCGTCGCGGCCTGTTTGGCCACCAGGACGGGCGGGCGCACCGGCAATTTCAGCACGAACGGTGTGACCCGCAGTGTGGTCGTGGCCGTGGTGATCGCGGTGGCGGCGATCATCGGCTCCGCAAAGGGCTTGCCGCGCAGGAACTCTCGCCGCCCGTCGGCGGTGTAGGGGTAGCGCGGGTCACCGTCGCGCGGATAGGCCAGGCTGTCCGCCAGGCAGATGCCGGTGAAACCGGCCCGTTCCGCGGCTCGGGCGAGGTCCACCCAGTGCACGGGGTCCCCGCCCGCCTCGGCGAAATGGAAACGCATGACCGCCATGGTGGCCGCCGGTCGCGGTGTGGTGGGCCGGCGGCCCGGTCAGCGGCCCTGCGGGACGACTCAGTGGGCCGACGGCTTGACCCGGCCCGTGTCGCGGGTCAGCGGCCCACCTGCCGGCGATAGGTCACCTTGTCGAATTCGCGGCCGTACTCGTCGACGGCCACCACATCCATCTCGCTGGCGAAGAATCCGGGTCGCACATCGACCCGGATGAACGAGTAGTTGCGGAAGCGCACCCGCGACCAGGGCGCGGCCTCGTCCTGTTTGGTGCCCGCCGGCGTCCACACGTAGCTGTTGGGCACCGCGGTGTCGGGCACCTCGTGGCCGCGGTAGGTCTCCGGGGAGCCGGGCTGGAAGCCGTAGCGGGGACGGCCGCCGCCGCCCACGGTGTAGTAGACGGTGCCGTCCGCATCCGGGTAGACGATCGAATTGTCGCCCGCCGCCTTGGTCGGGCGGCCGCCGCGGATCGGGTCGGTGCGCTCGAAGATGTGGTTGTGCCCCTGCAGCACCAGATCGACCTGATAGCGGTCGAACAGCGCGCACCAGGCATCACGCAGACCGCCGTCGCTGGCATGGGAATCGGTGGTCGAGTACGCGCAGTGGTGGAAGAAGCAGACGATGAAGTCGATATCCGGATTCGCGCGGTACTCCGCGAGAGTCCGCTCCACCCAACCGGTCTGGGCGCCGCCCGAATAGCCGGTGTTGGCCTTGATCTCGTAGGAGACGTCGTTGGCGTCCAGCGACAGCACCGCCACATTGCCGTAGGTGAACGAGTACGCCGACGGGCAGCCCGCGGGCCCGTTGGCCGGAAGGTCCAGGCGGGCGAGGTGTCCACCGTACCCGTGGGTGTCGTAGGCGGCCTCCATGTCGTGGTTGCCGGTGGCGAACATCCACGGCGTGGTCGAGGCGCTGGCTTCGATGGCGCCGAAATACACGTCCCACACGTACGGATTGAACTTGTCGAATCCGTCGGGCAGTTTGTCGCCGGCGGCGACGTAGCGCGGCTTCTTCCCCGCGCCCGACGGGTCGGCGTAGGCGATATCGCCCGCCAGCACATGGAAATCCGGCTTGCAGGCCACGATCTGGCGCATCACGTTGTCCGCGTGCGGGACCGCCGGGTCGTTGTCGGGTTTGTAGTACTTGTCGTCGTAGTCGCCGGGGGCGACGCCCGCCGGCTGGGTGGGTGTGTCGTCGGTGCCCTGATCGCCCATCATGGTGAACCGGAAGGGCAGCACCGCGTTGCGCACACTCGGCATCGCGGTCGACGCGGCGCGGATGTCGCCGACGAATCCGTCGGAGGTGCGCCAGCGGTAGAAATGCGGCAGCCGTCCGGGCAGGCCGTCGACCGGCGCGTGCACATAGAACTGTTCGGCGGCGAGTACGCCGCTGTCGCTCGTGGGGATCTGGGTCACCAGATCGCGCACCTCCGCCTCGACACTCGCGCCGAGCGCCGGCGTCGGCCCGTGATCGAGAAAGACCTTGGCGCCGCTGGGATTACGCGACAGCTGCGCGGCGAAGCGCAGCTGACTGGCGGCGTCCGGGCCGAAGCCGACGTGGCGGCCGCCCACCGCGAGCTGCGCCTGATCGGCATAGGCCCGCCCCGCGAACGGTGAGGTGCCGACGGCGGCCACCGCGGCGGCCGCGGCCGAACCACGCAGGAAGTTCCGCCGCGACACCGCATGCCGCCGCAGATATCCCCGGTGCCATTCGTGCTGTTCGGCCATCGTCATGGTGGCGGCCAGCTGCTCGGGGATTCCGGTATCGGGGATGTCACCGGCAGGATTCAAGCGATTCCGCATGAGGTTGGATGCTGGTCCAACCACCGCACCGGAGCAACCGCTGCGGGTTCCCAAGGGCGCGAATTCTCGGTGAATTCTTCGAACCGGCCGCCGCGGGATCGGTCCGGATCTGTCGGTGCCCGGTGTGAGAATGCCCTATGGCCTATGACGAAGAGTTGGCGGACCGGATCCGGGACCTGCTCGGGCCGGCGGTGACCGAGACGGTCGAAAAGCGCATGTTCGGCGGGCTGGCCTTCCTGGTCGGCGGCAATATGGCGGTGGCGGCCAGCGGTCAGGGCGGCCTGCT
The DNA here is from genome assembly GCF_963869435.1 of Nocardia violaceofusca NBRC 14427. Classification (NCBI taxonomy): domain Bacteria; kingdom Bacillati; phylum Actinomycetota; class Actinomycetes; order Mycobacteriales; family Nocardiaceae; genus Nocardia; species Nocardia violaceofusca. The sequence continues at coordinate 79,797 of NZ_CAWMPM010000022.1, read as the reverse complement.
GGTCCGGGTCGATCCGGCGCAGGCCGAGGAGCTCATCGACGGTTCCGCGGTCGCGCCGATGGTGATGGGCGGCCGGGAGATGCGGAACTGGTTGCGGGTGGCGCCGGAATATCTCGACGACGACGAGGTGCTGCACGCCTGGCTGGATCGTGGGCTCGGATATGCCCGCACGCTCCCGCCGAAATAACCGGAAGACATTGTCCCGCTGTGTTATTCGGGCGCCTGCAGGGCCGGAAACCAGATATCGGTGAGGACTTCGGCGGCCGCGGCCGCGGTGACCTCGATGGTGCCCTGCATCGCCCATCGGGTGAAGAAGCGTTCCAGCTGCGCCACGAGTAGTTCGATACGCAGGCGCGCTTCGTCGCGGCGGCCCTCGGGCCAGCGCGCCAGATAGTCCGGCATCCCGTCGGCGAGCTGCATGATGCCCTCCCGCGCGAGGTCGCGGAACTCCGGTTCCAGGGCGGTCGCCTCGTCCCAGGCGGGAAGCAGATCCTTGTTGTCGAAGAACCACTCGATGGCCCGGCGCATCCACGTGGTGAACTCCGCGCGGGAGCCGGTGGCCAGGACCCGGTCCAGATCCCGGTAGAAGAATTGGACGCTGGCGAGTGTGCCCTGTTCCGCGATCGCCCGCAGCACCTCGGTCTTACCGGTGAAGTGCAGGTAGAAGGTGGCCCGGCTGCAGCCGACCGCGGCGGCGATGTCGTCGACGCGCACTCCCAGATAACCCTCACGCGCGAACAACTGCCGCGCCTCCTCGACGATGCGCATCCGCGTCGCCCGCTTCTGCTCATCGCGCAGCGACCCGCGCCGGGCGGTCGATTCCGAAGGCATGACGTCGATGATAGACGCCCGCACACTCACTGGACGCTGTGTCCAGTGAGTGCTACCGTGTGTGCCACGTCACGTCCGGCGCTGCGCCGAACGCCGCGGTGAGGAAACAGAACATGCGCGCATTGCAATTGACCGGGCCCGGCACGCTGGAGCTACGCGAGGTCCCGATCCCCGAGATCGGACCCACCGATCTGCTGCTGAAGGTCGGGGCGGCCGGAATCTGCCATTCGGATTCGTTCGTGCTCGGCTTGCCGTTCCCGCTGCGCGAGGATCCGCTGACGATGGGGCATGAGATCGCCGGCACCATCGAGGCGGTCGGCGCCGAGGTCGACGGTCGTCGCGCGGGGGAGCGGGGCCTGGTCTACCTATGCTGGTCCTGTGGCGTGTGCCGGGAATGTGTGAGCGGTAACGAGAACGTCTGCATCGCGGCGGGGCGCACCGCGATGCCGCCCTGCCCGGGACTCGGGCCGGACGGGGGAATGGCGGAATACGTTCGTATTCCGGCGAATTCGTTCGTGCCCATCGGCGAGCTGGACTTCGCGACGGCGGCGCCGCTGGCCGATGCGGCGCTCACGCCGTATCACGCCATCCGCGGGGCCGCCGACCAATTGCGGCCCGGCGCCACCGCCGTCGCGATCGGCATCGGCGGGCTCGGACATGTCGCGGTGCAGATCCTGAAGGCCATCACGGCCTGCCGCATCATCGCGGTCGACATCTCCGCGGAGAAGCTGGAGCTCGCGACGGCATGTGGCGCCGATCTCACGCTGACGGCCGACGAGAAGACCGCCGCACGCATTCTGGACTGCACCGACGGCCGGGGTGCGGAGGCCGTGTTCGACTTCGTCGGCAACGACGCCACCGCGAAACTGGCCGTCGAATCGGTCGCTCCGAACGGCGCCTATCGCATGGTGGGACTCGACGGCGGTATTCCGGGCATCGACGCCGGACCCGCCGGTGGACCAGGCCTGCCGTGGGGCGCCACCGTCCGAAAGTCCTACGGCGGCACGAGAAGTGACCTGTACGCCTCGGTCGCGCTCGCGCAGCGCGGCGCCATCGGCGTATCGGTCGAACGTTTCGACCTCGCCGAGGGCCCGGCCGCATTCGAACGACTCGACCGGGGCCTGATCCGCGGTCGCGCCGTGCTCATCCCGTAAGCAGAAAGTGAAGGTTATGACGCGAGCTGCCGACCCGCAGGCCATCGCCGCCCGGATCACCGCCGACCTCACCGGTCCCGGTGGCCAGTTCGAGATGGTGGTCGAAGAGGTACTGGGCGCGCCGATTCCGGTGATGCGCAATCGGCGGCGCAGTATGGCCGAACTGTTCCACGCGGGCACGGCCTGGGGTGACCACGACTATCTGGTGACCCCCGACCGCCGGATCACATTCGCCGAACATGGCGCCGCGGCAACGGCTCTCGCGCGCGCACTCGCCGAGCGATACGGTGTCGGCAAGGGCGACCGGGTGGGCATCCTCGCCGCGAACACGCCCGAATGGGTGACGACGTTCTGGGCGGCGCAGGTGCTCGGCGCGATTCCGGTCGGCTACAACGCGTGGTGGGCGCCGCGCGAGATCGCCTACGGTCTCGAGCACACCCGTCCGACGGTGGTCGTCGCCGATACCAAGCGCGCCGCCCTGCTGGCCGAGGTGGGCAGCGACATTCCGGTGCTCACCATGGAATCCGATCTGCCGCGGCTGATCGCCGACCATCCCGGCCCGGCGCCGGAGGTGTCGATCGCGGAGGACGATCCGGCGGTCATCCTGTACACCAGCGGCACCAGCGGGCGGCCCAAGGGTGTGGTGCACACCCAGCGAAACCTGCTGGCGGTCTGCGACTATCACCGATTCACCGATGCCATGGCGGCCGCCTTCCGTGGCCAACAGCTCGGACCGGGGCCCAGCGATCGCCGATTCCTGTTGACCTCACCGCTGTTTCATATCGCGAGCCTGCACAATCTGATCATTCCGCGGCTGGCCACGGGCGCGACCGTGGTGATCAACACCGGCAGCTTCGACCCGCAGCGGGTGTTGTCGCTGATGGAGCGGGAACGGGTGACCAACTGGGGTGCGGTGCCGACGATGGTCAGCCGCATGCTCGAACACGACCTGTCCCGTTTCGACCTGTCGAGTCTGGTGGCGTTCTCGCTCAACGCCGCCCCGTCCTCGCCGGCCTTCCATCAACGGCTGCGCCGGGAACTGCCGATGGCCGAGGTCGCGCTCACCACGAGCTACGGCCTCACCGAAAGCGGCACCGCGGCAACGGTTGCCACGCCGCCGGTGCTGGCCGCCCACCCCGACACCGTCGGGACGCCGATCATCGGAGTGAGCATCGAGATCCGCGATCCGGACAACGCGACGCTGCCCGACGGCGAGGAGGGCGAGATCTGTGTGCGCAGCCCGTACGTGATGCTCGGCTACTGGAACGACCCGGCCGCCACCGCGACCGCCATCGACGCCGAAAGGTGGTTGCACACCGGCGATTTCGGTGTGATCGAAGAGGGCCGGCTGCGCCTGTCGGGACGGCGGTCGGATCTCATCCTGCGCGGCGGGGAGAACGTGTACCCGACCGAGATCGAGAACGTGCTCGACGAGCATCCCGCGGTGCTGGAATCGGCGGTACTCGGTGTGCCGCATGCGGATCTGGGGCAGGAGGTGGCGGCCGTCGTGGTCGTCGCCGATCCCGCCGGCGTGACCGAGGACGAACTGCGGGCCTTCACCGCCGAGCGGCTCGCCTACTTCAAGGTGCCGGCTCGCTGGGTGATCACGGCACAACCGCTGCCGCGCAACGCGACCGGCAAGGTCGTGCGGCGCGAGATAGAGATCTGACGCGCCCCGCCGGGGCGGGTGGGTGAAAGAGGGACTGTCATGTACGACAGCATCATCAAGGGCGGTACCTGGTTCGACGGCACGGGCGCGCCGTCGGCGGTGCGCGACGTCGGCATCCGCGACGGGCGGGTGGCCGCCGTCTCGGCCGAACCCCTGGACGAGTCCGGCTGCGAGACCGTCGTCGACGCCACCGGCAAATGGGTGATCCCCGGGATGCTCGACATCCACACCCATTACGACGTGGAGGTCCTGCTGGATCCTTCGCTGTCGGAATCGGTGCGCCACGGCGTCACGACGGTGCTGCTCGGCTCCTGTTCGCTGTCCACCGTGCACGTCGGCGCCGAAACCGCCGGCGACCTGTTCGGCCGGGTGGAGGCCATCCCGCGCGGACATGTGATCGACGCCGTCGGTGATGTGAAGACCTGGCGCAACGCCCACGAATACGCCGCGGCCCTGGACGCCTCGCCGCTGGGGCCGAATGTGGCGGCGTTCCTGGGACATTCGGATATCCGCGCCGCGGAGATGGGCCTGGACCGCGCCACCCGCGCCGAGGTGAAGCCGACCGCCGGCGAGCTGACCGCCATGCGCCGGCATCTCGACGAGGCCCTCGACGCCGGTTTCGTCGGTATGTCCTCGCAGCAGCTGATGTTCGACAAACTCGACGGCGAGACCTGCCGCTCCCGCACCCTGCCCTCCACCTACGCCACGATGCGCGAACGGCATCAGCTCAACGCGATCCTGCGGGCTCGGCGGCGCGCTCTGCAGGGCGGGCCGGATGTGGCGCGACCGCAGAGCTTGGTGACGATGGCGCTGTCGAGCCTGGGCGTCGGGCAGCCGCCGCTCAAGGTGAGTCTGCTCTCGGCGGCCGATATCAAGGCGATTCCCCTGGTGGCGCATGTGTTTCCGGCCCTGGCGCGGGCGATCAACGCAGTCGGCGGTGATTTCCGTTTCCAGCATCTGCCGGTGCCGTTCGAGGTGTACGCCGACGGCATCGACCTGGTGGTGTTCGAGGAATTCGGTTCCGGCGCAGCGGCATTGCATCTGTCGAATCAGCTTGACGAGCGCCACCGGATGTTGCAGAGCGAAAGCTATCGCCGTCAGTTCCGCAAGGATTACGACCGCAAGTTCGGCCCGCGGGTGTGGCATCGCGACTTCTTCGACGCCGAGATCGTGGAATGTCCGGACAGCTCGGTCGTCGGCAAGACCTTCGGTCAGGTCGGCGTGGAACGTGGGGGAGTGCATCCGGTCGACGCGTTCCTCGATCTGGTGGTGGAGTACGGGCCCAAGGTGCGCTGGCGCACCACGATCTCCAACCACCGGCCGCGCCTGCTGGATCGCTTCGCCGCCGATCCCGGCATGCAGCTGGGTTTCTCCGACGCCGGTGCGCACCTGCGCAATATGGCCTTCTACAACTTCGGGCTGCGGCTGCTGCGCCGGGTGCGCGATGCCGAACTGGCGGGCCGGCCGTTCATGTCGGTGGAACACGCGGTGCACCGGCTCACCGGGGAATTGGCCGACTGGTACGGGCTCGACGCGGGACATCTGCGGGTCGGAGACCGCGCCGACGCGGTGGTGATCGACCCGGCCCGGCTGGACGCGGGACTCGAGCGCTACACCGAACAGACGATGCCGTACTTCGGCAATCTGTCGCGCATGGTGAATCGCAACGACGACACGGTGAACGCCGTATTCGTCGGTGGTCGTTATGTTTTCGGCAACGGTGTGGCCGCGCCGGTGCTGGGGTCGCAGCGCACCGGGCGCTTTCTCGCCGCCGCCTGATCCGGTCGGCCGACGGACCGCCCAGGTTCGCTTCAGCGATACCGGTATCGCCGGTGGGGTTTGCGCCGGTGAGGCCGGCGCCGGACGTGTCGAATCTCCGCCCGGATGCGAGTGGTGGGCCGGTGCTCAGCCGAGCTGGTCGAGCTTGCGGTGCAGGACGGCTCGCTCGCGGTCGTTGCCGCACCAGCGCGCCGCCAGCTCCCACTCCTCGCGGGCCTCGCTCGTGCGGCCGAGGCGGGTGAGCAGTTCGCCCCGGACCGTCGGCAGCAGATGGGAATTCGGCAGTGCGCCCTCGGCGCGCAGACCGTCCACGATCGCGAGTCCGGCGTCCGGACCCTGCGCCATGGCGACCGCGACCGCCCGGTTCAGCTCGACCACCGGTGACGGGGCGAGGCGGCCCAGCGCTTCGTAGAGGCTCACCACGCGCTCCCAGTCGGTGTCGGTGACCGAGCCGGCGACGGCGTGGCATTCGGCGATCGCCGCCTGCACGCCGTAATAGCCCAGCCCGCGGCCGACCTGTCCGGCGCGGGTCAGGGCGGCGCGGCCGCGCCGGATCGCCGCACGGTCCCAGCGCCGCCGGTCCTGATGCTCCAGCAGCACCGGCTCGCCGTCGGGGCCCGTCCGCGCCGGGAAGCGGGCCGCGGTCAGCTCGAGCAGTGCCAGCAGTCCGTACACCTCCGGTTCGTCCGGCACGAGATGGGACAGCACCCGAGCCAGTCGCTGTGCTTCCCCGGCCAGATCGAGGCGGATCAGTTCAGTGCCCGAACTCGCCGACGAACCTTCGGTGAAGATCAGGTAGATCACGCTGAGCACCGAACTCAGCCGGGCAGCACGCTCACCCGGCTCCGGCACCTCGAACGGAATATGTTCCGCGGCAAGGGTTTTCTTCGCCCGAGTGATCCGGGCCTGAACCGTCGCGGCCGGAACGAGAAATGCTCTGGCGATCTCGTCGCTGGTGAGACCGCCGACCACACGCAGTGTCAGTGCCACCCGCGCCTCCCGGGACAGCACCGGATGACATGCCGTGAAGATCAGCGCCAGCACGTCGTCGTCGATGCGATCGGGATCCCACAGCGGTTCCGCTCCCGAACGCATCGGATCCGCACCGGGCCCGCCGGTCAGCGCGCCGCCCTCACCCAGGTCGCGGGCGAGGGCGGCGTAGCGATCGTCGAGGGCGGACCGGCGGCGGAAGGTGTCGATCGCGCGCCGCCGCCCCACCGTGAGCAACCAACCGGCCGGATTGTGCGGTGTCCCCTCCCGCGGCCAGGTGACCAGCGCTTCGGCCAGTGCTTCCTGCGCCAGATCTTCTGCGAGGGCGAAATCGCCGGTGTAGCGGGCGAGCGCGCCGACGATGCGCGCGGATTCGATCCGCCACACCGCGGCGACCGCCTCGCGTCCGGTGGGATCGGCCGTCATCCGGATGTTCCGTTCAGAGTTGCCCGGTGGCCTCGCGCCACGCCCGCTCCTTCTGAATCCAGACGTTGTCCTGCGGAAATTCGTCGATCGTGGGCACCCGCCGGATCTCGGTCTTGCACCCCTTGACGATGACCGGCATCCGCTTCGCCCACTCGACCGCCTCCTCCTTCGAGGCCACGTTGAGCAGGTAGAACCCGCCGAACAGTTCCTTCGTCTCGCCGTACGGACCGTCGGTGACGACCGGGGTTTCCCCGTCGTAATCGACCACCACACTCTCGGCGGGGTCGAGCCCCTCCGCCGCGAGCAGCACGCCCGCCCGGATCAACTCGTCGTTGAACTTGCCCATCGTCTCCAGCATGGTGCCGAAATCGACCTCGCCCATGCTCGCGTAGGCCTCGTCCGTGGCGCGCATGATCAGCATGTACTTCATGGTGTGTCTCCTTCGTCTCGCGGATCCCCTCCGGACCCTCTCACCCCTAGGTCGAACGACAACCACTATGGATCGACACGGCCACCGAAATTTTCCGAAAGTTTTTTTCCCGCCCCGCATTATCGCAGGTCGTTGGCCCCCTACCCCTTGTTCGTGGTGCGCAGGGCCCAGGCGAGGACGCCGAGGGCGCCGGTGTTGGCGAGGGCTCGCAGGATGTTGAGGGTGATCCAGGGGCCTTCGAACTGGTGGCGGAGGGTGGCGAAATCGCCGGAGGAGGTGTCGGCCAGCTGGTTGTTCAGCGGGACGTTGCCGCCCGAGGTGATGAGGAAACTGATCACGTTGAGGGCCAGGGCGAGCAGGACCCACCACAGCACGGCGCGCTGGTCGGTGCGCCAGTACAGCACGGCGGCCAGGCCGGTGAAGGCGACCGAACCGAGGAAACTGAGCATGAAGACCGGGTTGACGATGACGGTGTTGATCCGGTTCATCACGTCCACGAAGGTGCGGTCGTCGAGTTGGCGCAGGGCGAGCATCACCGAGCTGGCGTAGGCGTAGAAGACACCGGCCAGCAGGCCGGTGGTGACGGTCGCGCCGATCAGGGAGCCGGTCGCGAAGCCGGAGGTGGTCGAGGTGGCGGTGGCGGTGGTCGCTGTCATGCACTCAGTACACCGGGAAGCGGTGAGCGTTCCCATGGTCCGGACGCTCGCTCCCATACGCGAGCGTCCACGAGGTCCGGTTTCCGGCGGACCCGAAGTGCGCGAGACGGATGCGCACACCGGACGACTGATCCGGAGCGGCCGAGGTCAGCGGAAAGGAGTGATGTCGGCGAGTCGCCCGGCCCGCATCTTGTTCACCCATTCCGGGTCGGCGAGCAGTGCCCGGCCCAGCGCGACGACATCGAATTCGCCGCGTTCGAACTGCTCGCGCAGCAGGGTGAAGCGCTGCGCCTGCGTTTCGTCGATGGTGTCGCCGCGGAAGACACTGTCCACGCCGACCGAACCGACGGTGATGACCGGCAGCCCCGTGATCTTCTTGGTCCAGCCGGCCAGGCTGAGATCGTCGGCGGCATCGGTGAATTCGGGTAGCCAGTGCCGACGCAGCGACGTGTGGAAGATGTCGACACCCGCTTCCACGAGCGGGGTCAGCAACTCTTCGAGTTCCGCCGGGCTCTCGGCGATGCGGGCGCTGTAGTCGACGCCCTTCCACTGCGAGAAGCGGTAGATGATCGGGAAATCCGGGCCGACGGCCGCGCGCACGGCAGCGACCACCCGAGCCGGGAATGCGGCGCGCCGCCGGAGGGAGCCGCCGTAGTCGTCGTCACGGTGATTGGTTGCGGCCCAGAAGAATTGATCGAGCAGATAACCGTGCGCGCCGTGCAGTTCGATGCCGTCGAATCCCAGCTCCCGGGCCAGGAGCGCGGACTCCACATACGAGTCGACGAGCGTGTCCAGATCGCCGGTCGTCAGCGCACGTCCCACCGGCGCTCCGGTGAAGTCCACTCCGGAGGGGCTCACGGTCGGCGTCTCCGGCTCGAAGCGGGGTTCGTTCCCGCGATCGACGCCGGTATGCCACAGTTGCGGCACGATGGCCGCTCCTTCGGCGTGCACGGCCTCGACCACCGCCCGCCACCCGGCCGCACTCTCGTCGCCGTAGAACCGCGGCACCTTCCGGATCGGCCCGGCCGCCGGTCCCCGGACGTAGGTCCCCTCGGTGATGATGAGACCGACTCCTCCGGCCGCGTGTTCGCGGTAGTAGTCGATATTCTCCGCATTCGGAACACCGTCGGGCGATTTCGCCCGCGTCATCGGAGCCATCGCGAACCGGTTCCGCAACCGCAACGATCCCGCGTGAAATTCGGCGAACAATTCGTCCAGGCGAATCCCCGGCCCATCGACCAAACCCTGTGACATGCGGCACATTCCCTTCCGATTCGACAACTCGACCCTCGGATCCGAGCAACAACGGCGGCGTGACGGGAATTCCGGGGGAGAACCGCTCAGTGCGGGGCGGCGTCCAGGGTCGGGCGGATGATTTCGTCGGCGATCCAGTGGGCGACTCCGTCCGGGTAGGGGGCGGGCGGGTTGAGGACCAGGTGGGTGAAACCGGCGTCGATCAGCTCGAGCAGCGTCTCGCGTATGCGGCCGGGGGCGTCGTAGGAGATGGGCAGTTGCGCCGAACGGGTGATGTGTGCGGGATCGCGGCCGATCGCCGCGCAGTGGTCGTCCAGTGCCCGGCTGTGTTCGCGGAGGGTGTCGACGCCGGTCAGCGGGGGTCCGATCACATTCCAGAGATCGGCGTGGGCGGCCACGATCGGCAGCGTCGACGCGCCCGCACCGGCGAGCAGAATCGGCGGGTGGGGCCGCTGGACGGGTTTCGGATCGCATTGGGTGCCGGTGAGAGGGAAGTGTTCGCCCGGGAAGTCGAACACCTCCTCGGTCCACATCCGCCGGATCAGGACGCAGGCCTCACCCAAACTGCTCACCGCATCGCGCCAGGTGCCGACCGGAATGCCGTACGCCGCGTACTCGGGCGCCACCATCGTCGCGAAGCGGGGATCGTTGCGCGGGAACCCGCCGACGCCGATCCCGAAATCCAGTCGACCACCCGAGATCACGTCGACGGTGGCGGCCATCTTCGCCAGCAGTGCCGGATGCCGAATCCGGTTGTTGGACACCAGCACTCCGAGCCGGAGTCGTCGCGTCCGCGCCGCCAGCGCCGCCAGCAGCGTCCAGCCCTCGAGGACCGGCCCCGCCGACCGGCTCCCCGCCGAATCGACACCGTCGTGCCCGGGCAGTCCGACCGCCGCCCGCGGCAGCAGATGGTCGTACAACCAGGCATGCTCGATCTCGGGTATGTCGTCGGCCTCCAGCCACACCCGCAGGATGTCCGCGTAGCCGACGTGCGCGGGTGTCGTCTTGATGCCGAAACTCGGTGCGGGCCCGAGGGAATCGCTCATACCGGCGAAGCTAGTCCGTGGAGTGCGCTCCAGGTCAAGGGCTGCGGAACGGCCGCTTCAGCGTGACGGTGGCAGTACCGGGCTCTGCCAGGCCCGCGCGTACTTCTTCTTGTTCGCCACATCGACGGGTTTGCTGCGGTACACCACGTACGGGCGCACCAGGTAGCCGACCGGGGCGCTGAACATGTGGACCAGCCGCGTGTAGGGCCAGACGGCGATGAGCGTCAGCACGATGAGCCCGTGCGCCTGAAAGGTCCAGGGCGTGCCGACCATCAGGTCCGGCTGCGGATGGGCCGTGAAAAGGCTTCGGAACCACGGCGATACGGTCTCGCGATAGTTGTACGTACCCCACAGCAGATTGCTGCCGACGGTATTGAGCAGCCCGGTGATCAGCGCGGCGGCGAGCAGCACGTACATGAACGTGTCGTTGGTGGTGGTCGCCTTGCGCACGGCCGGGACACGCACGCGGCGATAGGCGAGGATCGCGATACCGGCGATCACCGCGACGCCCGCCACCGTACCCGCGGAGACGGCGACCAGGTGATAGAGGTGTTCGGAGATGCCGACCGCGTCGGTCCAGGACTCCGGAATCAACACGCCCAGCACATGTCCACCGATCACACCGAGCATGCCGAAGTGGAACAGCGGGCTGCCCAGGCGCAGCAGCCGGGATTCGTAGATCTGCGAAGACCGTGTGGTCCAGCCGAATTGGTCGTTGCGGTAGCGCCAGAGATGGCCCAGCACGAACGAGGTGAAGGCGATGTAGGGCAGGGTGGCCCAGACGGTGGATGTCATCGTCGATCTCCGGATCCGGCGAAAAGCCCTGCGGTGGCGGATGTTCCGGCGGTGGGCGGCGAATACAGGTCGGGGTTCATGGCGGGATGCGTCGACTCGCCGTTCATCGAATACGGTTCCAGCCCGACATCCTCGTCCGGCGGTCCCTGCGCGGCCAGTTCCGCGATCCGGCGGCGATCTGCCGTGGTGGGCGGGGGCAGGGTGGCGAGGACGGCGGCGAGGGCGCCGGCATGCGGCGATTCGCTGTCGGTGAGCGAGAGCCGCAACATCTCCAGCACCGGTACGTGTTCGCCGAGCAGGCGTTCACCGCCGATCGGGTCGACGGTCGCGGCGAACTCCAGCAGCACCGGAAGATGGTCGGGCAGTTCGCGATCCGACAACTCCGCCCCGGCGTGCCGATAGGCGTGCTTGAACCGCAGCAGCGCCATACCGCGCTTGCGGGTGTCGCCGTAGGCGTAATAGGTCAGATGCAGACTGGCGCGCCGGCGCAGGTCGAAGGTGTCGACGTAGTCGCGCGCCAGGGACAGCGGTTCGGTACCGGTCAGGTGGGTGAGCAGCCGATCGAGATCGGCGCGCACCGGCTCCGGGAGCGAGGCCACCGCCTCGGACAAATCGGCGAGCATCGCCAGCGTGTCCGGGCCGGGGTAATCGAGGAGGAGCGCTGAGATCCGCCAGGTCAGCCGGCGATCCCGCTCGGACATCGGGACGAGCGGCGCGGGGCGCCTCCGCAACGTCAGCAGTCCCATGACCGCACCTCTCCTCGTGCGGAACCGGGGCGGTGGCACATCCTCATCGGCTCGCTCCGCTCGGTTCGGGCAGCGTGTCGTCTACTACGTCGTGTGCTGGACCGTTTTCATGCCCGTTCGTCGCCGGATGCCCGTCGGCGGCACCGTTGCCGTTGCGTTCCGGCACCAGGCCCTCGGTCGACCCGCCGTCCCAGTTCAGCAGATTGATCCGCGACGACTTCTGCTCCGGCGCAGCCGAATTGGCGTCGACGAGTGCGAACTTCTCCGACGTCACATCGAAGGCCGTCATCCCCGGCCCGCCGTCGCCGTCCAGACTGCACCCCGTCGCCAGCGAATCCAATTCGTGCGCCCGGGAGGTCGCGCCCGACGGAATCACGTACCGGTGTTCGTATTTGGCGATGGCCAGCAGCCGGTACATCGCCTCGATCTCCTCCGGTTCCAGGCCCACCCCGCCGGGAATCGCCAGATCGGGTTCCTGGCCGAGGTTGATCGAGCGCATGAACGACCGCATGCCGGCCAGCCGTTGCAATGCCGCGCGCACGGGCCCGATATCCCCGGCGGTGAACAACTCGGCCAGATATTCCACCGGAATGCGCAGCGAATCGATGGCGCCGAACAGATTTCCGGCATCCTCACCGTCGTGCCCGGTCTCGGCCAGCACGTCCACCACCGGCGACAGCGGCGGCACGTACCAGACCATCGGCATGGTCCGGTATTCCGGATGCAACGGCAACGCGATCTTGTAGTCGACGATCAGCTTGTAGACCGGCGAATCCTGCGCCGCGGCAATCCATTCCGGCGAGATTCCGGCGCGTTCGGCCTCGGCGATCACCCGCGGATCGTGCGGATTGAGGAATACGCCCAGCTGCGACGGATACAACTGCTCCGGATCGGTCACCGAGGCCGCCTCGAGGACCGCGTCGGCGTCGTAGAGCATGACGCCGATGTAGCGGAGCCGCCCCACACACGTCTCCGAGCAGACGGTCGGGATACCGACCTCCACGCGCGGATAGCAGAACGTGCATTTCTCGGCCTTGCCGGTCTTGTGGTTGAAGTAGATCTTCTTGTACGGGCAGCCGGTGATGCACTGCCGCCAGCCGCGGCATTTGTCCTGGTCGACCAGCACGATGCCGTCCTCGGCACGCTTGTAGATCGCCCCCGAGGGACAGGAGGCGCCGCAGGACGGGTTCAGGCAGTGTTCGCAGATGCGCGGCAGATAGAACATGAAGGTCTGCTCGAACTCGAGTTTGACCTGGTCCGACAGCCGCGCCAGCAATGGATCCCGGCCGACCTGTTCCGGCCCGGAGCCGAGGTCGTCGTCCCAGTTCGCGCCCCAGGTGACCTTCGTATCCTCGCCGGTGATCAGCGATTTGGGCCGTGCCACCGGGGTGGTGTCCATGGCCGGCGCCGACAGGAGCGTGTCGTAGTCGTAGCTCCAGGGGTCGTAGTAGTCCGACACCGTCGGCAGATCCGGATTGGCGAAGATGTTGAGCAGCCGCTTCATGCGCGAGCCGGACTTCAGGGTGAGGCGGCCGCGGCGGTCCAGCGTCCAGCCGCCCTTCCACTTCTCCTGATCCTGGTACTGCCGCGGATATCCCTGTCCCGGCCGGGTTTCCACATTGTTGAACCAGACGTACTCGGTGCCGCCCCGGTTGGTCCAGGCCTGTTTGCAGGTGACGCTGCAGGTGTGACAGCCGATGCACTTGTCCAGGTTCATCACCATGGCCAGCTGTGCCATGACACGCATATCAGTACTCCACTTCCTGTGAGCGTCTCCGGATCGTGGTGACCTCGTCACGCTGATTTCCGGTGGGCCCGTGGTAGTTCAGGGCGAACGACTGCTGGGCGTATCCGCCGATCAGATGCGTGGGCTTGATCATGATCCGGGTGAGCGCGTTGTGGATGCCGCCCCGTTTGCCTCGGCCCGCCCGCATGTCCGGGGTGCCCTCGACGCGCGGTACGTCGACCGCGCGGTCCTGGGCGTGATACATGAAGACGGTGCCCTCGGGCATACGATGGCTGACGATCGCCCGGGCGACGACCACACCGTTGCGGTTGACCGCCTCGATCCAATCATTGTCGGCCACACCGATTTTCGCCGCGTCGCGGTCCGACATCCAGATCGCCTGCCCGCCCCGAGAGAGGGTGAGCATATGCAGATTGTCCTGATATGCGGAGTGGATGGACCACTTCGAATGCGGAGTGAGGTAGCGGACGGTGACGCCTCGCTCGCCGACCGCCCCGACGCCGGGTTCGCGGAACAGCACCGACATGTCGAGCGGTGGCCGGAAGATCGGAAGTTGTTCGCCCAGTTCGATCATCCAGTCGTGATCGAGATAGAAGTGCTGGCGTCCGGTGAGCGTATGCCAGGGCTTGAGCCGTTCGGTGTTGATGGTGAACGGGGAGTACCGCCGCCCGCCGGTTTCGGATCCGGACCATTCCGGTGACGTGATCACCGGCACCGGCCTGGCCTGCGTATCGGCGAAGGTGATCCGCTTGCCTTCGTGCTCGGCCGCCAGATCCGCCAGCCGGGTGCCGGTGCGGCGCTCCAGCGCGTGGAAGCCCTCCACCGCCAACCGGCCGTTGGTGGTGCCGGACAGCGCCAGGACGGCCTCCGCCGCGTGCACGTCCTTGGCCAGTGACGGGCGGCCCTGCGCGACGCCGGAGACCACGGTGCCGTTGACTCCGCGCAGATACTCGACCTCGGCGTCGGGGACGGTCGTGACGCCCTTGGTGGTGACCCCGAGCGTTTCGATCAGCGGGCCCAGCGCCGCCATCTTCTCGGCCAGCTTCGGGTAGTCCCGCTCCACGACAACGAGTTTCGGCATGGTCCGGCCCGGGACGGGTTCGCATTCACCGGCTTTCCAGTCCAGCACCCGCCCACGCGCCTGCGCCAGCGCGTCGGCCGAATCGTGTTGCAGCGGAACGGCGACCAGATCCTTGCGGACGCCGAGATGTTTCTCGGCCAGCCAGGAGAAGCCGCGCGCTATGCGGTGGAAGGCCTCGAAATCGGTTTTCGCCTCCCACGGCGGGGAGATCGCGGGGGAGAAGGCGTGCACGAACGGATGCATATCCGTCGAGGACAGGTCGTGTTTCTCGTACCAGGTGGCGGCGGGCAGGACGATATCGGAGAACAGTGTCGTCGAGGTCATCCGGAAATCCAGCGACACCAGCAGATCCAGTTTTCCGGTCGGCGCCTGTTCCGGCCGGCGCACTTCCTGCGGTGGCACCCCGGCCGAATCGTCTGCCTGCAGATTGGAATCCGCGCCGAGCAGATGCCGGTGGAAATATTCGTTGCCCTTACCCGAGGAGCCGAGCAGATTGGCCCGCCACACGGTGAGCACGCGGGGGAAGTTCCGGGGCGCGTCGGGATCCTCGCAGGCGAACTCGAGATCACCGGATTTCAGGTTGCCGACCACATAGTCCTGCGGCGTCTGGCCCGCGGCCTCGGCGGCTTCGACCAGATCCAGCGGATTGCGGTCGAACGTCGGATACGTCGGCATCCAGCCCAGCCGCGAGGCCAGCGCGATATTGTCGGCGGCCGTGCGCCCCGCGAACGCGCCGGAACCCAATGGGGAGGCGAAGGATTCGGAGGTGAAGGGGTCGTAGCGCCACTGGTCGTTGGTCAGATACCAGAACACCGTGCCCTGCATCTGCCGCGGCGAGCGCTGCCAGTCCAGGCCGAATGCCAGGGTGGACCACCCGGTGACCGGGCGGCACTTCTCCTGGCCCACGTAGTGCGCCCAGCCGCCGCCGTTGACGCCCTGGCATCCGGTGAGCAGCGTCAGGGTGAAGAAGGCGCGATAGATCTGATCGGAGTGGAACCAGTGATTGGTCCCGGCGCCCATGAGGATCATCGACCGGCCGCCGGAGCGATCGGCGTTGTCGGCGAATTCGCGGGCGATCCGAATGGCCTGTGCCGCAGGTACTCCCGTGATCGACTCCTGCCAGGCGGGAGTGTAGGGCGCGCTCGGGTCGTCGTAGCCGGTGGGCCAGTCGCCGGGGAGATCCGGGCGCCCGACGCCGTACTGCGCGAGCAGCAGGTCGAAGACGGTCGTGACGCGGCGTCCGGCGACGACGGTGGTCGGCACCGAACGGGTGACCGTGCCGGTCTCGCCGTCGAAGCGGGGGAACTGTACGGCCGCAGCATCGTCGGTGCGGCCGTACAGAGTCATCAGCGGATCGACGTCGCCGAGGTCCAGATTCCATCGCCCGGCGCCGGATCCGGAGAACCGGTCGCCGAGGGTGCCGTTGGGCACCAGGGGATTTCCGTCGCCGTCCAGGAGAACGGTCTTGTGCTCGGCGTTGTCCACGTCGAAACCGGGGAGGCCCGCGGCGGCGAGGTCGGCGGCGGTGAGGAACTTACCGGGCAGCCAGGTGTGGCCGCGATATTCGCCCTCGCCGTTCCAGCCGCCCTCGCGCTCGTCCAGCGTGATCAGGAACGGCAGATCGGTGTAGCGCTTGATGTAGTCGTCGAATCGCGCGGTGGACCGGTCGACGAAGAATTCGCGCAGCACCACATGGCCCATCGCCATCGCCAGCGCGGCGTCGGTGCCCGGGCGGGCGGGGACCCATTCGTCGGCGAATTTGGTGTTGTCGGCGTAGTCGGGGGAGACCACCACCACCTTCTGGCCGCGATAGCGGGCCTCGGTCATGTAGTGCGCGTCCGGGGTGCGGGTGACCGGGACGTTCGAACCCCACATGATCAGATAGCCGGCGTCGAACCAGTCCGCGGATTCCGGGACGTCGGTCTGGTCGCCGAACACCTGCGGCGAGGCGACCGGCAGGTCGGCGTACCAGTCGTAGAACGACAGCATCGAACCACCGAGCAGGGAGATGAACCGGGCGCCGACCGCATGCGAGACCATCGACATCGCGGGGATCGGTGAGAAACCCGCGATGCGGTCCGGCCCGTACTGCTTGATGGTGTAAACGTGTGCCGCGGCGGCGATTTCGGCGGCCTCCCACCATTCCGCGCGCACGAATCCGCCCTTGCCGCGCGCGGATTTGTAGGTCTTGGCCTGCTCGGGGTCCTCGACGATGGATTCCCAGGCCAGCACCGGATCCTTCAACCGGGCCTTCGCCTCGCGGTACATCTCGAGCAGGACTCCGCGCACATACGGATAACGCACGCGCGCAGGGGAATACGTGTACCAGGAGAACGAGGCCCCGCGCGGGCAGCCGCGCGGCTCGTACTCCGGTTTGTCGGCGCCGACCGAGGGATAGTCGGTCTGCTGGGACTCCCAGGTGATCACGCCGTCGGAGACGTAGATCTTCCAGGAGCAGGAGCCGGTGCAGTTGACGCCGTGCGTGGACCGGACCACCTTGTCGTGGGCCCAGCGGTCGCGGTAGAACTCGTCGGCCTCGCGCCCGCCGACCTTGTGCACGGTGCGAAGATCACCCGACACCTCCCCGCGCTGGAAGTAGCGGCCCACCTTCAGCAAGGCATCGGCCGCCGACTCGGCTACGCCGTTCGACTCTGATGAGGGGGCCGAACCCTTTTTGTGCGATATGACCACAACGCCCCCATCGAGACACATGAACCGGGCTGACCAGTCCGAGAGTAAGGACGCTCGCGGGGGCGGCAAAACGATCCGCGCACACCGCGCGCGAGCCGCCGGTGAGCTGTGAGGTGGGGGAAACGTGCCGGTCACTGGGCAATTGCCGGTCGCGCGGGGTGATTCCGGCCCGACCTGCGGCGATACCGATTCCCGCGGTGCCGGGCGGTCGGCGCAGAGCCGCCGTCCACGCGCTCGGTGATGCTTTGGAAACCGGCGCTTCGCGGGCGTTTTACATTTGTTAACACATCCGCGCGGCGCCGAATATCGCACCGCCCGCCCGGCCACGTGGCTACGGTGTCACGATGGCGATGATTCCGACCGATGACCTGCCCACCCCGACGGCCGACGTCCTACGGCGCCGGGCGCGCGCAGCCGGTCTCGCCATGAACGCCCATATTCGCGGCGAACTGATCGGGCTCGCTGGTCGCCGCGTTCCACTGGACGCTGTCGTGGAATTTCTGGATGCCGAGCGTCCCGGCCGTCACGATTCCGGCATCGACGCCGACGCCATGGCCGTGATCCGTGACTACGACCTTCCGGCGCACACCTGGAGCGTTCTCGCGCGTCGCGCGGGCGCCGCCGGAATGCCGCTGAGCGCCTACATCCGGCAGGAGCTGATCACCTCGGCCCGCCGGACGACGGTGATCGACGTGGCGTTGGAGATGCTCGAAGTCCAGCAGGCGAATCCAGGTGTGGTCATCGATATGGACGCGGTCGCGGCAGCGGCTCGATACGTGCGCGCGGAGTAGCTCTCCGCCGCGACGAGCGATGCCGATCAGGTTCTCGTCGAAGGAGATCGACGGTAGCCACAGCGATGCCGCCAAGGGCGGGAAGACCATAGGCTGCCCCCGAATCCAACAACAGGAGAACCGATGTCGCGCTCTATTTCCGTTGTCAGCGTTCTCGCGCCGCTGGCACTCGCCGCTCACGCGGTGGTCGCAGGCACTGTGGCGCAAGCGGATCCGGTACCGCCCAATCTGATGGGACCGGCGGTACCGGCGATCGCCGACATCAACGCTGACGGTGTGCCGGATGTCGTCTTCAGTGATTACCTTCTCGGCGGGGGTGTGTCGGTCTTCCTGGGCAAGCCGGGAGGTGGCTTGCGGCCCGCCGTGCACTACGCCACCGGCGGCCAAGCCGACTACGTCGCCATCACGGACCTCGACCACGACGGCACAGTGGATCTGGCCGTCACGAACTTCGCCTCGAGCGACGTCTCCATCCTGCTGGGCCGTGGCGACGGCACCTTCGCGCCCGCGGTCAACTACGCCACCGACTTCGCGCCGGGCGCCTTGGTCGCCGCCGATTTCGATCACGACGGAAACCTCGATCTCGCCACCTCGAACCAAGCGCCGTCGTGGTCGCTGCTGCGCGGCCACGGCGACGGCACCTTCTCGCCCGCGGTGACGATGTCCACCGCCGGCGGTGTCGGATCCGGTTCGGCCGATGTCGCCGATTTCGACGGTGACGGCAATCTCGACCTGCTGCGCGGCAACTACGTCAACAGCACGATCCAGATCTACCGAGGCCACGGGGACGGAACCTTCGCCGCGCCGGTCACTTTCGATTCGGGGGCATCGACCGCGTGGTACGGGATGGCGCGCGATGTCACCGGTGACGGCAAACCGGACATCTTGTTCTCCAACCTCGTCGACGCGACCGTCTCGGTCCTCACGAACCGGGGCGACGGCACGTTCTCGCCGGCCGTCGCCTACCCGACCGGTGGACTGCTGCCGCAGTGCTTCGACGTCGCCGACGTAGACGGTGACGGCAAACCCGATCTCGTCGTAGCCAACGGCGGCACCTCGAGCATCGCCGTCCTGCACGGCCACGGCGACGGCACCTTCGACCCGCCGGCAGCCGTCTACCCCTCCGGCGGTCTGGTCCCGCTGTCCACTCCGGCGCTCGCCGACTTCAACGGTGACGGGAAACTCGACGTGGTCATCGGCAACACCCTCACGGGCAACATCACAGTGCGAGACGGCAACGGGGACGGCACTTTCGGGCCGGCCGTGGACTATCCGGCATAACTCGGGCCCCTATTCGGCCACGAGTTCTGCCTCCGACTCCACCGCCCGCACCACCTGCTCCGGTACCTGTAGCGGCCCCGGGGTGTAGGTGACGGCACGCAGTGACCCGGTGTAGCGGAACGCGCCGCGGCGCTGTCGCAGGTCCCAGGCGACAGGGCCGCGGGCGTCCACGCCGACCGAGATACCGGTCCAGGGGGCCATGCCGACGAGCTGGACCTGGTCGGGGAGGGCGGCGACGGAGGTGCCGTCGACGGAGAGGGCGAAGTCCCAGCGCAGGCGCGGCCGTACCGTCGCGGCCAGGGTGACCTCCCGCGCACCGGAGGCGATGAGCGCAGACACCTCGGTATACCGGCCGAACGAGTTGAAACCGAACACGATTCGGCCGTTCTCGATGTAGAGCAGATAACCTCCCTGCGGGTCGCCGTGGGCGACGAGTACCCCTTCGTCACCGGCGTGGTAGCCCGCGAGTTCGGCGGTGACGGCGAAATCGCGGTAGGCGATGAGGCGTTGCGAGCGATACCGCTCGAGCGTCGGCGTCCCGGGCAGGATGCGCAAGGGGTCGGACAGCCGGGCTTCCTCGGGGCGCCGGCGCGCCAGATCCCGGCGGGTCAGCAGCGGGAAGACGGTATTGCGCCAGGCCGCCTCGTCCCACGCCGCGGCCAGTTCACGCACCTTGCCGGGAAATTCGGTGGCGACATCGTGCAATTCGGTGGGATCGGTCCGCACGTCGAACAGCTGCCAGTTCGGCGCGTCCACCTCGCCGCCCGGCTCGTGCAACGCGAGCAGTTTCCAGCCGTCCCGGTAGAAGCCGCGATGACCGGTCATTTCCGAATACTGCTCGACATGCCGGGAGCGGGCATCGAGGTCCCGCAGCACCTCCGCCGCCGAAACACCGTCGAAATCCTTGGCCGGCAGGCCGTTTCGCACCGAGGGGCGCGAGACTCCGGACAGCTCCAGCAGGGTCGGCGCCAGGTCGGTGACGTACACGTATTCGTCACGAATCGTGTTGTCCGGCAGTCCCTTCGGCCAGGAGATGATGAACGGCACCCGCACCCCACCGGCGAAGGTCTGTCCCTTGTAGAACCGGAACGGCGTGTTCGACGCTTGCCCCCAGCCCCGCGGATAGTGCACGCCGAGACGGGCGGTGCCGATCAGATCCTCGTCGTGCGGGACATCGCCCACCCAGTCCGGATCGTCGACGTGCGCGAATTCGGCCAGATAGCTGCGGGTGCCGACCGGCCCGCCCTCGGCGGTGCCGCCGTTGTCGGAGGTGAACACCACGATCGTGTTGTCCAGTTCGCCGAACTGCTCGACGGTGTCGAGGACCCGCCCGAGGCTCTGGTCGATGCTGTCGACCATCGCGGCGTACACCTCCATGTACCGGGCGAAGCGGCGCTGCTGCTCGGCGCTCAGCGAATCCCATTCCTGCGCTTCGTAACCCGGTTCGGTGTTGCGCGGTTGCT
Organism: Nocardia violaceofusca NBRC 14427; assembly: GCF_963869435.1. Lineage (NCBI taxonomy): Bacteria > Bacillati > Actinomycetota > Actinomycetes > Mycobacteriales > Nocardiaceae > Nocardia > Nocardia violaceofusca. The sequence goes on along the minus strand of NZ_CAWMPM010000022.1, from coordinate 58,967 downwards.
GTTCGGTTCCCGGCGCGAAGAGTCCCTGCGCCAGCTGGGAGGCGAATCGGCTCTGTCGCACCACGTCCCAGCCCTGTGCGTATCGCCCGCGATATTTCGCCAGATCGACGTCCTTGGCCTGCAGCGGGCCGTGCATGGCGACGTGGGCGAAATAGAGGAAGAACGGCTTGTCCGCGTCGTGGGCGCGCAGATCCTTCAGGTAGGTGATCGCCTTGTCGGTCAGATCGTCGGTGACGTAGTAGTCCTCCGGGTACTGCTCGATATCCACCACGGAGGAGTCGGAGACGATCTGGTTCGGGTAGAAGAACGAGTTGAAACCCTCCAGCGAACCGTAGTACCGATCGAATCCGCGCTGTGTCGGCCACGAATCACGGTGTGCCGCAGGGTTCATCGTGGCGTCGCGCACGAGGTGCCATTTGCCGACCGCATAGGTGGCGTAGCCGCCGGCGCGCAATATCTCCGGCAGGGTCAGCACATCGTCGGCGAGTTCCAGGCGCAGGCCCGGGTAGCCGGGATCGGCGTTGGCGACGAAGCCGAATCCGGCGCGATGGGAATTGAGGCCGGTCAGCAGGGCCGCGCGCGAGGGCGAACACAGCGGGGTGGTGTGGTAGTTGGTGAGCCGGACGCCGCGCTCGGCCAGCCGGTTCAAGGTCGGCGTCTCGATTTCGGAGCCGAACGGGCCGATATCGCTGTAGCCCATATCGTCTACCAGAACCACGATGATGTTCGGCGCTCCCGCGGGCGCACTCGGCGGATAGTCCCACGCCGGGGAGGAATCGGCGGTGGTACGGCCGATCTCGCCGGTGAAGGCGTCGTATCCGCGGGCATACTCGGGCACTGGCATACGACCAGGGAACCCGCCCCGGCGTGCTGCCACCAGGGTTCGGCGCACTGTGCGCGCAACCGGTGCCGGCCGGGGACAGTTGGTCGGCGGAATTCCCCGGTTCGCGCGGCGTCAGCCCGGCAGGGGCAGATATTCGACCGGCTCGCCGTCGACGGCGCCGGCGGGGACGACGACCAGACCGTCGCGGTCGAGCAGCCCGGCCAGATGTGCGGTACGGATATGGCCGTCGGCGACCCAGCCGCCCGCCTCGGCCGCCCGCGCGGGCAGGATGCGCGGCACCGGACCGGAGACGTCGCCGGCGTTCAGGAGCGGTCCGGTCCGCACCCGTGCCGGTATGCGGCCGGTGAGACCGGAGACGATGGCCGGGGCCAGCGCCCACAGCGTCGCGACCGCCGCGTAGGGATTACCCGGAAGCCCGAGCACCACAGGGCCGCTGGGCAATTCGGCGACCACCGTGGAGCCGCCCGGTCGCATCCGCAAACGGTGCACCAGAATTCGCGCCCCGGCCCGATCCAGTGCACCGCGCAGTTGGTCGGCCGCGCCGCCACCGGTCGCGCCGACCACGACCAGCAGGTGGTCGTCGGTCGTATCGGAGAGCACATCGTCGAAGCCGTTGGGCGTGTCGCGCAGATGCACCCGGTCCGACGATTCGATTCCGTACCAGGACAACAACTCCGGGAAGACGGGGCCGACCGAATCGCGGGTCTGGCCGCCCCGCAGCGGACCTGCACTGCGAATTTCGTCGCCGGTCATCACGATTCGTGCCCGCACGGGTCCGCGGACCTGCGCGGTGACCACCTCGGCGGCGGTCGCGACGGAGATCAGTGCCGCGTTGACGGGGGTGCCCTCGGCGGCGACGATATCGCCGCTGTGCCAATCCTCGCCGCGGTGGCGCACATCGTCGCGGATCGGCGCCTCGGGTAGCCGTCGCAGCAGCCCGTCGTCGAGCCGGACGAATTCGTCGCGCACCACGGTGTCGGTGCCCTCCGGGACGTGAGCGCCGGTGGCGATGCGGACCGCCTCACCGGCGAGCAGGCCCACCGGTCGCTCACCACCCGCGAAGCCCACATCGTGGCGCAGGCGCCACGGTTCCTCGCCGGACACCGCGTAACCGTCCATCGCCGACACGTCGAAGCGGGGCAGCGCCGAGGCGGCGCGCAGCGGGGCCGCCAACGCCGCACCCCGCACCGCTGCCGGCCGGGCCTCGTGCACCGGCAGCCGGGTAATGGCGGTGCGCAGCAGCTCGCGTGCCTGCGCCAAGGGCAACGCCGGGGCGGCGGCCTGGGCCGCGCGCACCTGTTCCGGGGTGTCGCAATCGGTGATACCGGGCAGCGTCACCATCAGGGTGTCGACCGGGACCAGCGCCTTCATCGGCTGATTGGTCACCGAATCCAGCTGCCGCAGGGCCGACAGCAGCGCCGTCCGCCGCCACACCCCGACCAGATATTGCGGACGGCCGGATTCGTCGGTCGCGAATACCGCATCGGCATCGGAAGTCGTTGCGTGCCCGATCAATTCGCCGATCACGGCGGCAGTGAGAAAGGGCAGGTCGGCGGCCAGGACCACGACCAGATCGGCCGGGAAATCACATTCCTCGAGCGCGCGGACCGCGCAGGCGACGGCCGCGACCGGGCCCGCTCCGGCCGGCACCTCCTGCACCTGCCGGATCTCGGGCGCCAGTTCGGGCCGATGCGGGCCGACCACCACCGTGCGCACACAGTCGGCGACCGCGTCCAGCGCCACGGTGAGCATCGCCCGCCCGCCGACCGCGATCGCGGGTTTGTCCACCCCGCCCATCCGGGTCGCCCGCCCACCGGCCAGCACGATCGCGTCGACAGTGGTCACAGCGGCTCACCCGGGAGGTTGATCATGGACCGATGGTAAACCGCCCACATCGGACGGCGAACGGCACGACGGGCGCACGCCCGTCGTCCGCTCGCGACCGCGTCAATCGCAGGGCGCACGCAACAACCGGAAGCGGTTCGTCTCCGGATCGGTCAGCATCGCCTGGGCCGGTGGGTGCACCGCGGCGCCCTGGCAGGGGACGGCACCGGCTGCGGTGAGCCGGGCGACCTCGTCCGCGGGATCGCCGGTGGAATAGGTGACGACATCGAGGTGGACGCGATCGCATTCGCGGGCCGCGACCTGGGTGCGCAGGAATTCCAGCCACGGACCCTGACCGGTGGCCGAGCGGATGCCGGCCATTCGCGATTCGTCGTGGGTCAGCGGCCAGCCCGCGGCGGTCTCCCAGAACCGGGCCAGCCGGGTGGGATGCGGAGTGTCAACGACGATCGCGGCCACCGCGCCGGTATCCACATATTCCTCGCGCGGTTCGAGGACGCAGAATTCGTTGCCCTCGGGGTCGGCGAGCACCGTCCAGGGCACCGCGCCCTGCCCGATATCGATCGGCCGCGCGCCCAGCGCCAGCGCCCGATCCACCTGTACGCGTTGATGATCCAGCGAACGACCCACCACATCGAGATGGATGCGGTTCTTCCCGGACTTGGGTCCGGCCGTCGGCACGAACATCAACGACACATCGGCGGCATCCGGATCGGAAGCAGCCACCTCGACCGCGTGCGGACGGTCCACGGTGATCTGCCAGTCGAGCAACTCCGCCCAGAACCGCGCCACGTTCCGTGGCCGGATCGCATCGAACACCACGCACGCCAGACGGGTGGTCATTCCTCCACGGTAACCGCCGAACCGGAGTAATGGGCGAATTCGGATATCGGCGGTGCCGTCAGTGGTCGAATCTGTGGCGGGCGGCGGCCAGGTCCACGCGGTCGCCGCGGATCGGGCAGCCCTCCTCGGCCAGCCTGCGCAACTGGCGGTGGGCCAGATGGCTCGCCGGGGTGCCGTCGGCGCGTAGCACCCGATGCCAGGGCAGATCGGCGGAGTCGGTGCGCATGATCCAGCCGACGGTTCGCGGCGTCGACAGTCCGGCCGCCGCCGCGATATCGCCGTAGGTGGCGACCCGGCCGGGCGGGATGGCCGCGACCAGTTCCCGCACCCGCTCGATCTCGGCGTCCGTCGTGGGCATCAGAGCACCGACCGGATGACGGCCGCGGTCTCGGCGGGCCGCGCCTGGGCGACCATGTGATCGCAGTCGAATTCGTGCAGCGTGAAATCCGGCAGCGTGGCGAACGCCTCGACGGTCGCGGGGGTGACGAACGGGGATTTACCGGCGCGGACCAGCACGGTCGGAATGTGCGGCGGCGGCAGGATCAGCTCGCGCGCCAGCTGACTCCAGTAGGACGTGACGGCGGGCAGGCTCATCCGCCAGGTGACCCGGCCCTCGGGAGCATCGACCAGATGTTCGGCGAGTTCGGCGTCGAGGAGTTCGGGGTCCACATCGGCCCAGGCCGTCTCGAGTTTGTCGTGACGCGCCTCGGCGACGTCGGCGTAGTCCGGTCGTGCCAGCCCCGCCTCGGCGATGTCGTGAAGCAGAACCGGATCGAGGCCGATCGCGGGATCGAGCAGCACCAGTGCGCGGACCAGATCGGGGCGGTGGCGGGACAGATGGACGGCGACCGCCGCTCCGAACGAATGCGCCACGACGACCGCCGGTTCGGTGAGCAGCGGAACCAGATCGTCGACGATCTGCTCGAAGGTCCACGGTGGTAGCGAGCTCGCCCGCCCGTGGCCGCGCAGGTCGGGAGCGACGACGCGAACCTCGGGCAGCTGCCCGTCGGCCAGCGCGCTCCACCGCCGCCCGTGTCCGGTCAGGCCGTGCAGGGCGAGGACGAGCGGACCGTCGGCGGGGCCGAATCGATGAATATGGGCGTCGGGCACCCGATCATTGTGCCGTCGGCGCGGCGGCGGTGCGACCGGCGCGTTCCGTTCGCAAGAATCGGGCACGGGGATTGCCGGGCGCTGGCCGCGCCGGTGAACCGCCGCGGAACGACTGCGGCGGTGGGATTTTCGGCCCGATATTCGCAGCGGCCCCGACGCGATGCGGTGCGGCACGACGTACAAACTCTCTACCAGGCATTATCGACCGCAGCCAGGGACCGGCGCGAATTCGTGAATATCGCCCGGGCAGGCGTGGCGCCGATCACAACACGGACACATCGGATGCGCGGGGTTCGTTTGCTGTCACGGAATTCGATCCTGTCGGGGGTGTCTGTTGAAATAGCGCGTGTGATGCGATCGGATAGCTCGGTGCGACTGGTGCGCCGCAGTGAGACCGCACCCCGGTTACGCGAATGGGGTGCCGATGTCCGAACGCTGTTCGCGGGTGGGTCGGGCGCGGACCCGGGCTGGCGACCCTGGCAGGTGCTGGGCGGCCCCGGCACCGGGAAAACCGCGCTGCTCACCGATCTCGCCGCCGATCGCATCGTCGCGGGCGCCGATCCGGATTCGGTGCTGGTACTCACCCATTCCAAACAGGCCGCCCTGCGGGTTCGCAACGCCCTCACCCGGCAGTTGACCGCGCTCGCACCCGAACTCGGCGGGGTGCCGGGCGCCGGACGTGAGCCGATGGTGCGCACGGTGCACTCCTACGCCTTCGCGATCCTGCGCACGCACGCGGCCGCCCGCGGCAATCCGCCGCCGCGGCTGCTGACCGGCGCCGAGCAGGACGTGGTGCTGCGCGAGATGTTGCGGGGCGAACTCGCCGACATGTCGTCCGGTGCCGAGGTGCTGTGGCCACCGCGCCTGCACGCCGCGCTCGGCACCAACGGTTTCGCCGAGCAACTGCGCGACCTGATGTTGCGCGCCACCGAGCGCGATCTGGGGCCCGAGGATCTGATCGAACTGGGGCGCCTGCACGAACGCGAGGAATGGGAGGCGGCCGGATCGTTCGCGCAGCGCTACGAACAGTCGATGCTGTTGCGCTGGTCGGTCGGCGTCCAAGCCCCCGAGGCCAGCGCCCCCGCTCTCGACGCAGCCGAATTGGTCGGCGCCGCACTGGACGTGCTGATCGAGGACGAGGAACTGCTCGCCGCCGAGCGTGAACGCATCCGCACCCTCCTGGTCGACGACGCCCAGCATGTGGATCCGCTTGCCGCACAACTGATTCGCGCGATCGGATCCGGCCCGGCGACCACGGTCGTGGCCGGCGACCCGGATCAGGCGGTCTTCAGTTTCCGGGGTGCGGATACCCGTTTCGTCACCGAACCCGATGCCCCACCCGAACGCCGGATCGTCCTGCACGACGATCATCGCTGCGCCCCGGCGGTGCACGCTGCGGTCGCCCGGATCGCCGCCCGCATGCCGGGCCGCATCGAACACCGCTTCGACGTGCGGACCGGCGGACCCCATCTCCTCGGCGATCCCGCCGTCGACGGGCAGGCGCTGGTGCGGGTTCTCACCACCCCGGCCAAGGAGGCGGCGCTGATCGCCGACCACCTGCGGCGGGCGCATCTCACCGCGGAGGTGCCGTGGTCGCGGATGGCGGTCGTCGTGCGCTCGGTGCCGCTGTCGCTGGGCCCGCTGCGCCGCGCGCTCACCGCCGCGGGAGTGCCGGTGCTGCAACCGAAACCGGACACCCCGCTGGCCCGGCGGCGCGGCGCGGCGTGGATGCTGCAGTCGCTGCGCGCCCTGATCGTGGTCGAACGCGGTCGCCCGGAGATGTTCTCCGAGGACGATGCGCTCGATCTGCTACTCGGGCCGCTGGGTGGAGCCGATCAGATCAGTCTGCGACGACTGCGCCGCGGCGTTCGCCGCGCGCTGATCGAGCGCGGGTATCCCCGGACGGAGTCGAGGGTTGGCGGCCCCGACGATGCGGAGCCGGGCGCCGACGACGAGCCGGCGCGCGGTTCATCGACAGTCGAGGAGTCGCCGGAGGCCCTCGCCCCCTATTCCGAGCTCGACCGGTCCTCGGCGGTCGTACTGCGCGACCTCATCACCGGAGTCGGTGATCGCACCCTGCTCGATCGGCTCACCGAGGTCGAGGTGGCGCCGCTGGTGCGGGTACTGCGGGCGGTCGACCGGGCGCGGCGGGCGCTGCGGCGCGGGGCCGGGGTCGAGGACGCGTTGTGGGCGTTGTGGACCGCCTCGCGGCTGGAGAAACGCTGGGTGGCGCAGTCCGAGCGCGGTGGCGCCGGTGCGGTGCAGGCCGACCGCGACCTGGATGCCGCCGTCGGTCTGTTCGATGCCGCCGCCGCCTACGTCGACCGGCTGCCCGGCGCATCCGTCGAGGGATTCGTCGAATATCTGGAACAGCAGGAGATCAACCAGGATTCGGCTCCGCTGACCGAACCCGGTGACGCGGTGGCGATCGTCAGCGCGCACGCCGCGGCCGGCCGGGAATGGGATGTGGTGGCCGTCGCCGGAGTGCAGGAGGGGATCTGGCCCAACCTGCGTCCGCGCGGGACCCTGCTCGGCATCGAGGAACTGGTCGACCTCATCGGGGGCGTGGCCGATCCGGGGGAACAGGTCAGCCGGGCCGCGCCGATCCTCGCCGAGGAGCGCCGGTTGCTGCTGCTGGCGTGCAGCCGGGCCCGGCACAGCCTGCTGGTGACCGCGGTCGAATCCGTCACCGGCGACCGCGATCTGGTGCCGTCCCGATTTCTGGCCGAACTCGATCCGGAGGCGGAACCGGGGGAGCCGGGACGTATTCCGCCGCCGGTCGATCCGGGGCGCGCACTGGTCGCGCAGGCCCTGATCGCCGAATTGCGCGGCGTGGTCTGTGACGACGGCGCCGATCCCGCCCGCCGGGACCGGGCCGCCACCCAATTGGCCCGTCTGGCCGCGGCCGGTGTGCGCGGCGCCCATCCGGACGAGTGGTACGGCATCGCGGACCCCAGTTCGGAACTGGCGCTGTGGGACGACGGTGACGGGCCGGTCGCGTTGTCGCCGTCGACGGTCGAGCTGTTGCAGACCTGTCCGCTGCGCTGGGCGCTGGAACGTCACGGCGGCAGCGACGGGGACAATCCGCATGCCGTCAAGGGCAATCTCGTGCACACGCTGGTCCAGGCGCTGGCCGGGCGAGTGACCGAGGAACAGGTGAAGGCGGCGCTGGTCAAGACATGGAAGGCCGTCGACCCGAGTTCCGGGGAGGACGGCCCGCACAGCTGGCACTCCCGGCTGGAGCTGCGCCGGACCGAATCGATGGTCGACACCTTCCTCGCCTGGTTGCGCAACACCCGGGCCGAGCTGGCCGAGGTCGGTGTCGAGGTGCCGGTGGACTGCGTTCTGCCGGCCCGCGACCCGGACGAGGTGCCGGTGCGGATCCGCGGCCGCGTCGACCGGGTGGAGCGTGACGCGCTGGGCCGTTTCGTCATCGTCGACGTCAAGACCGGCAAGACCCCGATCTCCAAACAGGCCGCGCAGGATCACGCCCAGCTGGCGACCTACCAGGTGGCCGCCGGGGCGGGCGGGTTCTCGGCGGAGGTGGACGGCGACCGGATCGAACCGGGCGGCGCCCGACTCGTCTACGTGGCCAAACCGAGCCGCGACGGCGCCACCGAGCGGTTGCAGACCGCGCTCGATTCCGACGGTATCGCCCAGTGGCGCAAGGCCATTCACGATGCGGCGGCAGCCACCCGCGGGCCCGGCTTCCTGGCCATGCGCAACGACGGCTGCCGGCACTGCCAGGTGGCCGGCAGTTGCCCCGTGCAGGACACGGGCCGCCAGGTGACGGATCGATGACGATCACGCCGGAGCAGTTGGCGCAGGCACTGGGCCTGCCGCCACCCACCGACGAACAGTCCGCCGTCATCGCCGCACCGCTCGGCCCGACCCTCGTGGTGGCCGGTGCGGGCGCGGGCAAGACCGAGACGATGGCCGCGCGGGTGGTCTGGATGGTCGCCAATCGGCTGGTGGCACCGGACGCGGTGCTGGGGCTGACATTCACCCGAAAAGCCGCGCAGCAGTTGACGACTCGCATTCGCACCCGCCTGGCGCGGCTGGCCGGATCGCCGCTGCTGCGCGAGATCGACAGCACCGGGCGGCTGCGCGCGACCCTGGTCGGATCCGAGCCGGAGATCAGCACCTACCACTCCTACGCCGGGCGGCTGCTGTCCGAACACGGTCTGCTGCTGCCCGTGGAGCCCTCGGCCACCCTGCTCACCGAAACCCAGCTGTGGCAGCTCGCGCATCGCGTGGTCACCGGCTGGGACGGCGATCTCGATACCGAGCGCACCCCGGTATCGGTCACCGAGGCGGTGCTCGCGCTGTCCGGTCAGCTCGCCGAACATCTGGTGGAACCGGAGCAGTTGGCGGTGGCGCATCGGGAGCTGGAACGGCTGGTGGAGACGCTGCCTCCCGGTCCGCGCCAGCGCGGCGGCCCGAATCAGGAGCTGCGCGGGATCGTCAAAGCCCAGCAGGACCGGGTGGCGCTGCTGCCGCTGGTCGCGCGGCTCGGCGAGGAGTTACGACGCAGGGGCGCACTGGATTTCGGCTCGCAGATGTCGCTGGCCGCGCGGCTGGCCGCCACGCACGCCGAGGTCGGGGCGGCGGAATGCGAGCGGTTTCGCCTGGTGCTGCTGGACGAATATCAGGACACCGGGCACGCCCAGCGCATTCTGCTCGCGGCACTGTTCGGTGACCGCGGCGCGGTCGGCATCGGCGGCGAGGCGCCGGAGACGGATTTCGCCACCCGCCCGGCGGTGACCGCGGTCGGCGATCCGATGCAGTCCATCTACGGCTGGCGCGGTGCGTCGGCGGCCAACCTGCCCCGCTTCACCACCGATTTCCCGGCCGCCCCGAATGTCGCCGCGCCGGTGTTGCCACTGCTGACGAGCTGGCGCAATCCGCCGGAGGCGCTGGATCTGGCGAATCTGGTCGCCGAACCACTGCGCGGCGCCGAGGGCGGGGTCAGTGTCGACGCGCTGCGCCCCCGGCCCCAGGCCACCGCCGGAACCGTCGCGCTGGCTCTCACCGAAACCGTTGCCGGCGAACGACAATGGGTGGCCGAGCGGATCGCCGCGGAATGGGAGCAGTGTGCCGACGCCGGACGGCCGCCCCCGACCTCCGCGGTCCTGGTGCGCCGCAACGCCGACGCCGCGCCGCTGGCCGAGGCGTTGCGCGCCCGGGGGCTGCCGGTGGAGATCGTCGGCCTGGGCGGTCTGCTCGCCACCCCGGAAGTGGCCGATATCGTCGCCACCCTGCGGTTGATCGCCGATCCGGCGGCAGGCAGTGCCGCGATGCGCATCCTCACCGGCGCGCGCTGGCGGTTGGGCGTGAGCGATCTGAAGGCGTTGTCGGCACGGGCGCGGGAGCTGTCGATCGCCGGGACGCCGGGCCGCGCGGAACCGATCACCGACGCCGCGGGGCTGTCGGATGCGCTGCGGGCCGTGGCACCCGAACCCGCCGAACAAGCCGGCATCGCGGATGCGATCGCCGACCCCGGTCCGGCGCAACGCTATTCGGAGCTCGGCTACGCGCGCATCGTCACACTGGGGCGGGAGCTGGCGGCGCTGCGTGAACGCAGCGGGCAGTCGCTGCCCGAACTGGTCGCCGATGTGGAACGCACGATCGGGGTCGGGGTGGAAACCCAGACCCGCCGCGCGGCCGCGGGCGCCGGTGCGGGGCGCGAACATCTGGACGCCTTCGCCGACGTGGTCGCGGGATATGCCGGTGACCACCGTGCCACCCTGCCCGGCCTGCTGAGCTTCCTCGCCGCCGCCGAAGAGGTCGAGAACGGTTTGGAGCCGGGCGAAGTCGAGGTGGCGCACGACCGCGTGCAGGTGCTCACCGTGCACGCGGCCAAGGGGCTGGAATGGGAGGTCGTGGCCGTACCGCACGTAGCGCGCGGCCTGTTTCCCTCCGGGAACGCCGCCGCGACCTGGCTCGGCGCACTCGCCGAACTCCCCACCTCGCTGCGTGGCGACCGGCAACGCGACAACGACGGCGACACACCGGATTCCGCGCCCGTGCGCGACGGGGTTCCGGTCCTCGACCTCACCGAATTGTACGACCGCACGGATCTGGAACGGGCGATCAAACAGCACAAGGAGGCGCTGGCCCGCCGCCGCCTCGACGAGGAACGCCGCCTGTTCTACGTCGCGCTCACCAGAACCGAACGCGCACTGTTCGTTTCGGCCCACCACTGGGCCGAGACCGGTTCCACGCCGAAGGGGCCCTCGGATTTCCTGCTCGAACTGAAACGGTGGACCGAACATCCGGAGTCCCCCGGACACGGCACCGTGCGCGTCGACCTCTGGGCCGACCCCCCACCTCCCGACGCACCCAATCCCTTCACCGACAATCCCGCCGTGGCCGACTGGCCGCGCGACCCGCTCGGCGTGCGGCGGCAAGCGGTCGAAGCGGGTGCGGCCCTGGTCCGCACCGCGCTCGCACACCTTCCGCCCGAACCTCGCGAGCATCGCACACAGCCGGCGAACGGCCGAACCGCTCCTGCCCGGGCCGAGATCCCCCCGGTTCCCTCGCGCCGAACCCACGACGCCACGAGCGAACTCGAATCCCCGCGCCAGCTGGATTTGTTCGCCGACCTGACGCACGACCCGGCGACCCCCGGCACGGACGGCACGGCATCCGGCAACGGATCGGAGGACGGCGCGGTACCCGAGCACGATTCGGATCCCGAAGGCTGGGCCGACGATGTGGACGCCCTGCTCACCGAGCATTTCGCGACGGTCGAGGGCATCCACGAAGTGGAGTTGCCCGCGCAGCTGCCCGCCACCGCGCTGGTGGATATGCGGGCCGATCCGGCCAAGCTCGCGGCACGGCTGCGGCGGCCGCTGCCGTACCCGCCGAGCCCGCTGGCCCGGCGCGGCACCGCCTTTCACGCCTGGTTGCAGCGCTGGTTCGGCGCGGTCGGGTTGCTCGATTTCGACGAACTGCCCGGCGCGGCCGACAGCGGCGCGGGCGACGCCGACCTCATCCGATTGCAGGAGGCGTTCCTGGCCTCGCCCTGGGCCGACCGCAACCCCATCGACGTCGAAGTGGGATTCGAGACCAGCATCGGCGGCACCCTCATTCGCGGCCGCATGGACGCGGTGTTCAGCGAACCCGGCGGCCGCTGGCTGGTCGTGGACTGGAAGACCGGCGCCGAACCGTCACGCGCGGAAGAACGCTCGGTCGCGATGCAGCTGGCCGTCTACCGGGTCGCCTGGGCCCGCATGATGGCCGCGCAGACCGGGGAAGCCGAAGAGCTCGTACTCGACAAGGTCGGCGCCGCCTTCCATTACGTCCGCAGCGGCCGGACGGTCGCGCCCGCCGAACTGCCGGGGCCGGCCGAGCTGGCCGATCTCATCGCCGAGGTCGCGCCCGCCTGGGCGCCGCCCGCCGACCCGAGGGAACGGTCCGGTCCGGAACTCGCCGAGGACCCTCCGCCCGACGAGGAGTACGGCGACGAGCTGCCGCCCGACCCGGTGTCCGACGCCGATTTCGACCCGGACTACCCGCCCGGGTGAAAGTCGTTGCCGCTCAGGCGGCGTCGCGGCTGATGCGCAGGGCCTGGGTGATCATCGGCACCTGGAACGGCAACCGCAGCACCGATACCCACTTGATCGCCTTGGCCGCCTTCGGATTTCGCACCGAATCGGCGGCGAACTGGATGTTGGCCGGGAAGACCGCCAGGAACAGCAGCGCCGCCAGCCGGCCGCCGAGTCGCCTGGTACGCGGAGCCGCCAGGGCGGCCGCCACACCGATTTCGGCGACACCCGATGCGTAGGTGTAGGTCCGGGCCCGGCCCGGGAGAGCGGGCGGCACGATCGAATCGAAGGGCTTGGGCGCCACGAAATGCAGGGCGCCCATGCCGAACAGCGCGGCACTCATCAGCACCGCTCGCCGCTGCGAGGCCCGACCGGCGTCACTCATGCTGTGTCCTTTCTTGGCCCCGGCCGCCGCGCTCTCTCCGCCGCGAGTGGGGTCGCTCCGTGGTGACGCTACGCTGCCGCACCCGCCCCCGCGCACTCACGCTCTCGCGCTGCCGCCTCCGCTCCTGCCCACCCACGCCGGGCAGTTCCCACTCGCGTGCCCAGTCCGTGGAGTCGGCATCCGGCCGGTACGCTGCCGATCTGTGGCACAGGTGAGCAACGACATGTCCGGGGGATGCCGTGTTCGGTGACAGCTCACGAGGTCTGGGCCGTCTGACGGAACGCCCCGATTACGCGCTGGTCGGCATTCTGCGTATTCCGGAGATCCGGACCAGTCCCTGGGTCTCGCTGACCCGCCGGGTCGCGTTCGCGGTGCTGCTGCTGGTGGCGGCGACATTGGTCGTCTATTTCGGCCGCGCGGGATATCACGACAACCGCGGCGAGGAGCTGACCCTGCTCGACGCCGCCTACTACTCGACGGTCTCGCTGTCGACCACCGGCTACGGCGACATCGCCCCGATCACGGAGCAGGCGCGGCTGGTCAACACGATCGTCATCACCCCGCTGCGCGTGCTGTTCCTGATCGTCTTGGTCGGTACCACCCTGCAGGTGCTCACCGAGCGGTCACGACAGGCGTTCAAAATTCAGCGATGGAGGCAGAAGGTGCGTAATCACACCGTGGTCGTCGGTTACGGCACGAAGGGCCGGACCGCGGTCGACGCCATGCTCGGCGACGGGGTGCAACCGGCCGAGATCGTGGTGGTCGACACCGACGCGACCGTGTTGGAGGCCGCGGCCAACGCCGGGCTGGTGACGGTGCACGGCTCGGCGACGCAATCGGATGTGCTGCGGCTGGCCGGAGCTCAGCACGCGGCCTCTCTGGTCATCGCCGCGAACCGCGACGACACCGCGGTGCTGGTCACGCTCACCGCGCGGGAACTCAACGCCAAGGCCAAGATCGTCGCCTCGATCCGGGAAGCCGAGAACACCCATCTGTTGCGGCAATCCGGTGCCGATTCGGTCGTGGTCTCCTCGGAGACGGCGGGCCGGCTGCTCGGTATCGCGACCACCACCCCCAGCGTCGTCGACATGATCGAGGACCTGCTCACCCCCGAGGCCGGTTTCGCGATCGCCGAGCGGGACGTGGAATCCGACGAGGTCGGCGGCTCGCCGCGGCATCTGCGCGATATCGTGCTCGGCGTGGTCCGGGAGGGCACACTGATCCGGGTCGACGAGCCCGAGGTGGACGCCCTGGAAACCGGCGACAAACTGCTCTACATCCGTCGCGTGCACAAATAGTCCGGACGGCGGCGCCCGGCGGGGTTCCTCCTCCGGTCCCGCGCGACCAGCGCGATACGCTCGAAGCGTGTCGGTATTCGAACTGAATGGTCTTCCCCTGCTGTCGCGTTCCGCCCTCGATCGGGCCGAGACGTTGCGCTCGGACGAGCAGGCGCTGAAACAAGGGTGGGCCGAGGCCAAACTGGTGCGGATGAACCAGCGGGGGCAGGTCCGGATCGACGGCGATCAGCTCGTCCTGGAGGCGGCGCTGAACTACGCGTCCGAGCCGGCGCCGGAGGCGGTTCTGCTGGGTGTGGTCGACGGCGCGCACATCTGGGCGGTTCGCGACAACGAACTCGAGGGTCAGCTGATGGACCTGCGAGTGGTGGGCAGCGCGCTGCACCTCGACGATGTGATCCTCGGCATCCTGTCCACCGCACTGGCGCTGCTGAACTGGCACGACCGCGCCGGCTACAGCGCCGTCGACGGCAGCCCGACCACGGTGTCCAATGCCGGCTGGTCGCGCGTCAACGCTTCCGGGCACGAGGAATTCCCGCGCATCGACCCGGCCATCATCTGCCTGGTGCACGACGGCGGCGACCGGGTCCTGCTGGGCCGTCAGCAGAACTGGCCGGAGAAGATGTTCTCGCTGCTGGCCGGTTTCGTGGAGGCGGGGGAGTCGCTGGAACGCTGCGTCGAGCGCGAGGTCCGCGAGGAGGTCGGTGTCGCGGTGCGCGATATCCGCTACCTCGGCAGTCAGCCGTGGCCGCTGCCGCGTTCGCTCATGCTGGGGTTCGCCGCGGTCGCCGATCCCGACGCGCCGCTGGTCTTCTCCGACGGCGAGATCGCCGAGGCCCACTGGTTCACCCGCGACGAGGTGCGCACGGCGCTGGCCGCGGGTGCGTGGGGTTCGGTCACCGGCGACACCGGAAATGCCGAGCAGCAGCGGCTACTGCTGCCGGGCTCCATCTCCATCGCCCGCACCATCGTCGAATCCTGGGCTGCGGCAGGCTGATTCGCCCGCGACTCGCCGCCGGTCAGCCGATCGCGGCGAGCGCGGTCTTCACCTGGGCGAGGCTCGGGTTGGTGGCAGTGGATCCGTCGGAGTACTTGACGGTCGGCACCACGTGGTTGCCGCCGTTCACGCTGCCGACGAATTCGGCCGCTTCGGGGTCCTGTTCGATGTCGACGACGGTGTAGGTGATCCCCGCCTCGTCGAGTTGCTTCTTGAGGCGGCGGCAGTATCCGCACCAGGTCGTCGAGTACATGGTCAGGTCAGTAGCAGTCACGCCTGATTGAACATCGAATCGGTTTTCCGTGTTCCCACGGCTGGTTGTGACCTCTGCCGGAGGGGGCTTGCCAAACAGATAGTAAGCGCGCATACTAAATACATGACACAGATCGCCGCAGCTCACGCCGTATCCACCGCCGCGCCCGCCGACTTCTTCGTGGTCTGGGCCGATATGGCCGCCTGGCCGGAATGGAACGCCGACACCGAGTGGGTCCGGCTGGACGGCCCCTTCGTCGAGGGCGCCACCGGAACCTTGAAGCCGAAAGGTGGACCGAAGGTCGCGTTCGTGGTCGAGAAGCTGACCGATGAGGAGTTCGTCGACGTCTCGCGTCTGTTCGGCGCTCGGCTGACCTTCGCCCATCGCGTGGTGCGGACGGCCGCGGGCACCGAGGTCACGGTGACCATCTCGATGACCGGCCCGTTGCGTCGGCTGTGGTCGGCACTGATGGGCGGCGGACTGGCCGACTCCGTCCATCGCGACCTCGCGGCGCTGGTCGAGACGGCCGAGGCGCGCCGCGCCGTTCCGGGCACCCACTGAATCGGTTCCGGGCACCCACTGAATCGTTCGAGGAGGACATCATGAACAAGTACTGGCTGGCGGTCGTCTCGCGCGATCACGTGCGTCGCGGGGTGGCGCTCGGCATCGTGCAGGCCAATCACGGCAAGCGTGCCGCGGTCGAACGGATGCGGCCGGGTGACGGACTCGTCTACTACTCGCCCAGAACCGGTATGCGCGAGGGGGAGCCGGTCAAGTCGTTCACCGCGATCGGCACGGTCGACGACGGGCCCGCGTGGCAGGGGGAGGATCCGGGCGGCTGCTTCCGGCCGTGGCGGCGCGCGGTGACCTATCGCCCGCACGCGCACGACATCGCGATCGATACGGTGCGCGGTGATCTCGATCTCACCAGCGTCCCCAACTGGGGCATCGTGTTGCGGCGCGGTGTGGTGGAACTGAGCGCGCGCGATTTCGCGGTCATCTCGCAGGCCATGCTGGGAGAGGACGCGAGCGAGCGGGCGAGGGCGGCCGGGTGAGCGACGAAACCCACTCGCTGCGAACGGAATTCGGTAGTGCCGACGAGAGCCCGGGCCTGTTGTTGTGGCAGGTGACCAACCGGTGGCAGGCGGCGGTGCGCGCGGCGCTGGCCCCGTTCGACCTCACTCACGTGCAGTTCGTGCTCCTGGCCGCGCTGACGTGGTTCGGCGGCTCGAATGCGGACACCCCCATCACGCAGCGCGATCTGGCCGCCCATGCCGCCACCGACCCGATGATGACCTCCCAGGTACTGCGCGCCCTCGAACAGAAGGGCCTGATCGAGCGGCGCGATCATCCGCACGACCGGCGCGCGAAATCCCTGGTACCGACGAAAGCCGGTGTGGCACTGGTGAATCGCGCGATCGTCGCGGTGGAGGACTGCGACCGGGCCTTCTTCGGTCCGTTGCAGGATCGGACTGCCGGCTTCGCCGCGGCATTGCGGACGCTGCGCGACGCACGGAGTTGAGCGACGCTCGCGCCGGCCGAGGGCAACGCGCCGCGCACCCGTGGCACCGGGCAACCGAGGGGCGTCGTCGCGGCGGCGCGGATGATGTCGGTAGTGCCTGTCATGATGGAGCGCGTGCCTGCCCCGACCTCATCGACCAGCCTGCGGCTCGACGGGCTCGACCCCGAGCAGGCCGCCGCGGTGCGGGCGCCGCGCGGGCCGGTGTGTGTGATCGCGGGAGCGGGCACCGGCAAGACCAGGACCATCACCCACCGCATCGCGCATCTGGTCTCGGCCGGGCATGTGCGCCCCGACCAGGTGCTGGCGGTGACCTTCACGGCCCGGGCGGCCGGTGAGCTGCGGGCCCGGTTGCGCGCGCTCGGCCTGGGTGGTGACGCGCAGACGGTCCAGGCGCGCACGTTCCACGCCGCCGCACTGCGGCAGCTGAAGTACTTCTGGCCCCAGATCGTCGGCGATGTGCCGTGGAAGCTCATCGACTCCAAATTCGCGGTCGTCGCCCAGGCCGCCCAGCGCGTGGGCCTGCCGACGGCGACGGAGAACGTGCGTGATCTGGCGGGCGAGATCGAATGGGCGAAGGCCTCGCTCATCGCGCCGGAGGACTACGCCGGCGCCGCCCAGCGTCACCACCGCGACATTCCGTATCAGGCGGACAAGATCGCGGCCGTCTACACCGGCTACGAGTCGTTGAAGAACACCCCGGACGGTCTGCTGCTCGATTTCGACGACCTGCTGCTGCACACCGCCGCCGCGCTCGAGGACTACCCGGCCGTGGCCGAGGAGTTCCGCGGCCGCTACCGGTGCTTCGTCGTCGACGAATACCAGGATGTGACCCCGCTGCAGCAGCGCGTCCTCGACGCGTGGCTCGGCGATCGCGACGACCTGACCGTGGTCGGCGACGCCAACCAGACGATCTACTCGTTCACCGGCGCCAGCCCGGCCTATCTGCTCGATTTCTCCCGCCGGTTCCCCGACGCCACCGTCGTCCGGCTGGAACGGGACTACCGGTCGACGCCGCAGGTGGTGTCGCTGGCCAATCGCGTGATCGGCGCCGCACGCGGCCGCATCGCGGGGACCCGGCTGCAGTTGGTCGGGCAGCGCGCCGACGGGCCGGAACCGTCCTTCGCCGAATACGACGACGAGGTCGCCGAGGCCACCGCCGTCGCCAAGGGCATCGCCGGCCTGCTCGGGCGGGGTGTTCCGGCCGCCGAGATCGCCGTGCTGTATCGCATCAACGCCCAGTCCGAGGTGTACGAGCAGGCGCTGACCGAGGCTGGCATTCCCTATCAGGTCCGCGGCGGCGAGGGGTTCTTCCAGCGGGCCGAGGTCCGGCAGGCGGTACAGGCGCTGCGCCAGGCCGGAGCCCGCGACGACCTGCCCGCGGCCCGCGGTCCCGAGGTCGTGACGCTCGTGCGCGCCGTCCTCGCCCGGCTGGGACTCACCGCCGAGGAGCCGGCCGGTGCGCAGGCTCGCGAGCGCTGGTCGTCGCTGGTGGCCCTGGTGCAACTCACCGAGGAGCTCGCCGCCCACGATCCCGCCCTCGAATTCGCCGGGCTGCTACGGGAATTGGCCGTCCGCGCCGAGTCCCGCCACCCACCGACCGTGCAGGGCGTCACCCTCGCCTCGCTGCACGCCGCCAAGGGCCTGGAATGGGATGCGGTCTTCCTGGTCGGGCTGACCGACGGCACCCTGCCCATCGCCCATGTGCTCGGTGAGGGCGGCGCGGTGACCGACGAGGCCGCGCTGGAGGAGGAACGGCGGCTGCTCTACGTGGGCGTGACCCGCGCACGCGAACATCTGCGGTTGTCCTGGGCGCTGTCGCGCGCCGACGGCCGGCGGCGCAACCGGCGCCGCAGCCGATTCCTCACCGGGCTGGTGCCGGAGGATTCCCCGGCGTCGATGGTCGCTCAGCAGGCGGGGATGCGGGGCGGGCGCGGCCGCCGGTTGCCGGTCTGCCGGGTGTGCGGGCGTTCGCTGCTCAATTCCACCGACACGCTGCTCGGGCGGTGTTCGGGCTGTCCGGCCGAGGTCGACACCGAACTGCTCGGCGCCCTGCAGGAATGGCGGCGGCAGCGGGCCGAGGAATTGCAGATCAAACCGTTCGCGGTGGTGAGCGTCAAAACGCTCACCGCGATCGCGGAACAGGTGCCGATGGACGAGGACGCGCTGGCCGCGATTCCGGGCATCGGACAACAGAAGTCGCAGCAGTTCGGTCCGGAGCTACTGGCGATCGTGCGATCACGGGTGCGCAACCGGTGATCCGGCGGGCGTGCCGCGAATGACAAAACCGCAGGTGAAAAATAGGTTGTGCGGTTGTGTATCGCACCCGTAGGGTGGTGATCACGCGCTGGGAGGGCATTCCGGTGCGCACAGTGATCAGTCGGATAACGAGTAGGAGGGAGGTAGACAAAATGAACAACATCGTGACTCTCGCTTCGAGAAGCGTTGTGGCACCGGTGGTTTCTGTCGTGTCCGCCTCCCGGGGGGTCCTCGCCTTGCAGGGGACCGGTCTGTCTGTCGCAAGCATTATCGGTGCTCGACCGCAAGCGCCCGCATATGCAATTGCCGCAGACAAGTCCGAGTGGGGTTGGCATCAGGCACACATCGGTTTCCACACCGACGCAGCCCACGCCTTCGCAGTGGAAGCCGATCGTATGACGGCGAATCTGCAGGCAGTCCGCCTCCGCAACGCACACCCAGCGACCGTGATCAGTAGCCGACATCGAAGTCGGTTCAGGTAGCACCAGCTACCGCAGCCTCCTGGCCACGGATCGCCCGAAGCGAAACCGTGGCCACAGTTCTTTTTCGGCCTCCAGCCACCGGCACCGGTTTCGCGGAAGACAACGAAACGACCGCTGCACGAGCTGAAGGAGCAAGACGTGTCCACCGCGACCGTTACTCGCGCGACATGCCGATCGACCCAGGCCTCGAGGCCGGCCCGCACCCGCGGTGTCGCGCTCGCGCTGCCCTGCCGAGTCGGTGACCCGGACCTGTGGTTCGCCGAAAGCCCCACCCAGCTGGAAGAGGCCAAGACACTGTGCGCTTCCTGCCCGATCCGCAAGGGCTGCCTCGCTGCCGCCCTGGATCGCGGTGAGCCCTGGGGCGTCTGGGGTGGCGAGATCTTCGAACAGGGCGTCGTGATCGCCCGCAAGCGGCCGCGCGGCCGCCCGCGGAAGGTCGCACTGGCGTGATCGGCGCCGGTTCGGGCCGAGCGCGGATCCGCCTCGGCCACTTCTGGGAACACGAGCAAGCCCCGCATCCGATGTCGGATGCGGGGCTTGTCCCATATTCGGCGCCCGGCGGGGCGAAGGATCAACTGGCGCTGCGGTATTCGGCGTAGCCGGGCACCCAGTCGTGCATCAGCTTCATGAACGGCACCTCGGCGTCGAGCTGGGCGCAGATGCCGATCGAACCCATCAGCACCCGGAACACCATGATGTGTTCGGCCGGAAGTTGCAGTGACATACCGGTTTTCATCTCCGGGCGGCTCACATCGGTGGCCTTGCCCGCCACGCGCTGCATCCACTTGCGGGTGAAGTGGAACGAATCCTCGCGGATGGGATCGGTGAACGGGCGCAGATAGTCGGCGATCTCCGCATGCGTGACGGTGCGGCCGGGAATCACCCAGCCGTTGCTGTACATCAGATCGGTCAGTTCCTCGAACCGATCCTCGACCGCCATCGCCACCATCTGGCCCAGTACCGGCGGGAACCCGTCGGGCAGCGGCGCGCAGGCGCCGAAATCCAGCACCGCCAACCGGCCGTCGTCGAGCATCATGAAATTGCCGGGATGCGGGTCGGCGTGCAGCAGTCCGGCCAGGGCGGGGGAGGAGAAGTGGAATTCACCCATCAGCGTTGCCACGCGGTTGCGCAGCTCGACCGTGCCCGCCGGATCCTCCTGGCCTCGTTTGATGATCTTGGACACCGCGGTGCCATCGAGCCATTCGGTGACGATCACCTTCGGCGCCCCGGCCACCACCTTCGGCACCAGGAATCGCGGGTGGCTGTCGAAGGCCTTGGCGAAACGGCGCTGGTTGGCGGCCTCGGTGCGGTAGTCGAGCTCTTCCTCGGTGCGTTCGGTGATCTCGGCGAGGATGGGTTTGACGTCGGCGCCGGGGACGATGGCGCCGATCATGCCGGCCATCCGGTTGAGGGTCTTGAGGTCCGCGCGCAGCGCCTCGTCGGCGCCGGGGTACTGGACCTTCACGGCCACCGTGCGGCCGTCGGACCATTCGGCCTTGTGCACCTGTCCGATACTGGCCGAGGCGGTGGGGGCGTCGTCGAAGGAGCGGAAGCGCGTGCGCCACGCCTTGCCGAGCTGTTGATCCAGCACGCGGTGCACCGCGGCGGCGGGCAGCGGCGGTGCCGCGGCCTGCAGTTTGGTCAGCGCCTCGCGATAATGCTCGCCGAACTCCTCGGGTACGGCTGCCTCCATCACCGACAGCGCCTGCCCGAATTTCATTGCGCCGCCCTTGAGCTCGCCGAGAACGGAGAAGATCTGCTCGGCGGCCTTCTGATTCAACTCGGCATTGATCTCGCCCTTGTCGCCGCCGGCGAGTTTGCGGCCGAACCCCACAGCGGCCCGTCCCGCGATACCGAGTGGAATCTTCGCCAACTTGGCGTTGCGGGATGAGCTACGGCGCACAATCTCAGACACACCCCCATCATGGCTGACCCACCGTGCCGCGTGCCATGTGAATTGCGTGAACTCCACCCCCGGACCGAGACGTGTCATCGGTCACAGTGGGGCCGGTCCAGGCGATCGTCGGTGCGCCCGAGCGCATGAGAAACGGCTCATCCGTGGTGGTCGAGCGGCCGCCGTCCCACGTTTTGGTGGTTTCGACTAAAAGTTGTCCCGAAGGTCTGGCGCTGCATGTTTTAGTCATATAGACTAAAACTATGACGACAACGCGAGAGGCCGTGTCGGCCATCCGGGAGGTGCGACGCCCGGAAGATCTGTTCGGCGCGGCGACAACGGATTCCGCCGCTCGCCGCACCGCGCATCGGACGTATCTGCGGCTGGCCGCCGCGCTGCATCCGGATCGGGTGCCCGCCGCCGAGGCCGACCAGGCCACCGCGGTTTTCGTTCGCCTCGGCGAGCTGTACCGGAGCTGGCTCGCGGCCGGGCAGGCCGTCGAGGTCTGTGGCGGGCGGGGGCGATATCGCCTCGGTGCGGTGCATGCCCGCGGTTCCGTCGCGGATGTGTACCGCACCGATTCGGCGGCAGTGGTGAAGATCGCACGGCGCCCGGCCGCGAATTCGCTGCTGGCGAACGAGCGGAACGCGCTGACGGACATCGCCGCGCTCACCGGGGAGCACGGGTGGCTGGCGCCGTACTTTCCGCGCCTGATCGACTCCGTCGACCACACCGATATCGACTCCGGCGAGGTTCGCGCGATCAACGTGCTCGACGCGCTGACCGACGGGTTCGTGACACTGGCCCAGGTCCGCGCCGCCTTTCCGCGCGGGCTCGACCCGCGCGACTACGCCTGGATGCACCGGCGGCTGCTGCGCTGCCTGGCCGGCGCCGCGACCGCGCAGTGGGTGCACGCCGCGGTCTCCGCGGAGAACGTGCTCATCCATCCGCGGCTGCACGGGGTCGTGCTGGTCGGGTGGTCGTTCGCCACCCGGCCCGGGCGCGTGCCCGCGGCCACACCGGCCTCGATCGACTATCCGCCCGAAATCGGCACCGGGGTCTGCCCGCGCACCGATGTGTATCTGGCCCATCGGCTGCTGCTCACCATGCTCGGCGACCGCGCGCCCGCGCCGATGCGCGCCTTCGCCGAGGGATGCCTGCAATCGGCACCGAGGCTGCGGCCCGACGCCCGCACCCTGCTCGACGAATTCGACGACCTGCTCGACCGGCTGTACGGCGCCCGCCGCTTCCGGCCGTTCGAACTACCGAAAGGACAGTGATCACCATGGGATACGGACAGTGGGACGACAGCGCCTACGACGCCGCCCGCACCTTCCGCGCCGCCCGCGGACTCGACGACTTCGGCTACACCGCCGACATGCGGGCCAAGCCCTATACGAAATGGGTCGCCCATCCGCTGCTCGACCCCTTCGGCGTCGGAGCGCGTGAGTCGCGCGACTCCGCCGAGCACGGGGCCTCGCTGCCGATCGCGGTGCTGTTCGACGTCACCGGGTCGATGGGGCGGGTCCCGCGCATCATGCAGGAGAAACTGACTACCCTGCACGGACTGCTGCAGCGCAAGGGGTACGCCGAGGATCCGCAGATTCTGTTCGGCGGGATCGGCGATGCCGACTGTGATCGGGTGCCGCTGCAGATCGGGCAGTTCGAATCCGACAATCGGATGGACGAACAGTTGCGGCTGATTCTGCTCGAAGGTGGCGGAGGCGGACAGAAATCCGAAAGTTACGAGCTGGCAGCGTATTTCATGGCTCGGCACACGGCGACCGATGCGTGGGACAAGCGCGGACGCAAGGGGTATCTGTTCATCGTGGGCGACGAGCTGAACAAGCCGCGCCTCGCCGCCGGGCACGTGCGGCGGGTGATCGGCGACGATGTGCCCCAGGACATTTCGGTTCCCTCGATCTACCGCGAGCTGGCCGATCGGTGGCATGTGTATTACATCCTGCCGAATCAATCCCACTACTACACCGATCCGGAAATCCTCGAGCACTGGCGGGGAGTGCTCGGGGAGCGGGTCCTGCGCCTGGACGATCCGGCGGCGGTGTGCGAACTCATCGCCCTGACGATCGGCATCGGCGAGGACCGCGTGGATCTGGGTGCCGGGCTGGCCGATCTGCGCGATATCGGGTCCGCCGACGCCGCCGACGTCGTCGGTAAGGCACTGGCCCCGATCGGTACTCCCGTCGGTCGTCGCACCGCGGGCGCGCTGCCGGCGGCGACCCCGGGCGCCGACGACGTCCGGTTCTGACCGTGAATCCGATCCGAAAAGCGAAGGGAAATCACCATGTTCGGCGACCGGCATGTGATCGTGGTCGATCTGGGATTCGGCGACGCCGGGAAAGGCGCCACCGTGGATTGGCTGTGCTCGCCACAGGCCGACTTGGACGTCGCAGCCGTCGTGCGCTTCAACGGCGGCGCGCAGGCCGCGCACACCGTGATCGCCGACGGCCGGCGACACACCTTCCGGCAGTTCGGATCGGGCACGCTGTCGGGCGTGCCGACAGTTCTGTCGCGGCACGTGCTCGTGGATCCGATCGCCCTGGCCGCCGAGGCCGAAGCGCTGACCGCACTGGGCGTCGCCGATCCGCTGGGCTCGATCTTCGTCGACGAGCGGGCGCTGCTGACCACTCCGATCCACGGAGCCGCCAACCGCTGCCGGGAGGATGCGCGGGGTGCCGCCCGGCACGGTTCCTGCGGGATGGGCATCGGGGAGACCGTGCGCTACGCCCTCGAGCACGATGCGCCCCGGGTCCGGGACTGTCGCACTCCGGATATCCTGCGCCGCAAACTGATCGCGCTGGAGCGGCACTTCGCACCGCTGCTCGCGAGCGGGCGCCACGGCTACGAACCGATCGACGCCCTGGTCGACGCCTATACGGAATTCGCGCGGTCGGTGGCGCTGGTGCCGGGTGAACAACTCGCGGTATTCGCCGCCGCGGGCCGGCTGATCTTCGAGGGCGCCCAGGGCGTGCTGCTCGACGAATGGCGGGGTCTGCATCCCTACACCACCTGGTCGACGGTGGAGCCCCGCCATGCCCGCGCCATGCTGGCGCGGATCGGGGAACCGGGCACGGTCCTCGGAGTGACTCGCGCGTACCAGACTCGCCACGGCGCGGGCCCCTTTCCGACCGAGGATCCGGCATTGTCGATCCCGGAGCCGCACAACGCCACCGGCCCGTATCAGGGCGCCTTCCGCGTCGGGCATCTGGATCCGATCCTGCTGCGCTATGCCGTGGAGGCGTGTGGGGGAATCGACGCGCTCGCCGTCAACCATCTGGATCTCGTGGCGGCTCGCGACGATATGCGCACCGCCGCAGGGTATTTCGCCCCGGACGGATATCGGGACCGGCTCGATTGTGGTTCCTGGCGGGATCTGACCCATCAGCGGTGGTTGACCGGCCTCGTCGCGCACAGCACCCCGGATCTCGTACCGCTGCCGGCGGATGTTCCGGAATTCCTGGAACGCCGGCTGGGCGCGCCCGTGGTGCTGACCGGGCACGGGCCCGATCGTGCCGATCGCGTGGCCCGGGTCGCGGCTGCGGCATGATGGTTCGCCGTGGAGCAGCAATCCGCCGTATCGCTCGATGTCGTCGCGCTTCGGTTCGGCGACGACGACACGACCGTGACCTTCGCAGTGGCCCCCCGGCAGTGGGATCCGTTCGCGGGCGAACTCGCCCTGCCGGGTGTGCTGCTCGGCCGCGGTGAGCGGCTCGCGACGGCGGCGCGCCGCGCGGTACACAGCAAACTGGGTGTGCCCGACGATGCGATCCTCGCCGTCGGGCAACTGGTCACTTTCGACGAGCCGAATCGCGATCCCCGCGGTCCGACGCTTTCGATCGCGATGTGGGCGGTTCTCAATAATGATGAAACCGGCAGCATCGCACCCTTTCCCGGTGTGCAATGGGTTCCGTTCGACGACGTTCCGCCGCTGGCCTTCGACCACAACATGATCGTCGAGGTCGCCCGCGAACGACTCGCCGACATGCTGTGGAAAGACCTTGCGTTCACCCGCCCGCTGATCGGCGAGCAGTTTCCCGCCACGCGCGCGGTCGCCCTCGCGACCGCGTTGTCCGGCGCTCGTCCCGACCCGGGCAACCTCAACCGCACCCTGGCCGCGATC
The DNA here is from genome assembly GCF_963869435.1 of Nocardia violaceofusca NBRC 14427. Classification (NCBI taxonomy): domain Bacteria; kingdom Bacillati; phylum Actinomycetota; class Actinomycetes; order Mycobacteriales; family Nocardiaceae; genus Nocardia; species Nocardia violaceofusca. Next base: position 33,553 of record NZ_CAWMPM010000022.1, on the reverse strand, counting down.
CCCGGGCTCACCCGCACCGGGGAACGGATGCGAACCAAGGCCACCGGACGTCCCGCGGCAGTCTGGTCTTTCACCGACTCGGCCTCCGACGCGCGCTGAGCCGACGACCCCAACCCACCTCATGGCCGAGGCGACGACGGCCCGGCCCCGGCGCGCGACGGTAGCGACATCATCGAGGCGAGATCCTGTCACCGCCCGAGCCATCTTCGACGCGCTCATACCTGTCCTCCGGCGACGGAGACCGTGCGATCGCCGTCCGGCGCTTCGGCCCCCGTGGCGGCGATTCGGCGGCAGGCGCAGTCGGCGTGCGGGGTCCAGCGACGCCGGGCGATGCGCCTGGTGTGCGGATCCAATTCCAGTGTGGTGTCCAGGGTTCGGGGCGGGTCGTCGGCGGCGCCCTCGATAATCGATTCGATTTCGCGCAAAGTCAGGGCGGCGGTGGCGGCAATGGTGGCGGGGGAGGCGTAGCCGGTCCGGCCGAGCAGCTGCGCCGCCAAATGCGGCCATTCGGCGTCGAATTCGGTGCGGGTCAGATCGGCGCAGCGCAGACAGCTGGTGCCGCCGGGTAGTACCAGCGGCCCGATCACACCGTGCCCGTCGCGGATGCGCACCTGCAGGTGCGGGATTCGGCGCACCAGCAGCATGCTGACCAACTCCGGCACCGGGACCAGCGCGTCGGTGAGAATCACCAGATCGGAGGTCGGCAGCGAATCCGATGTGCCGCTGCGGTATTCGCTCGACCGCGTCGGCGTGATGCCCAGTTGCCGGATACCGCTGTGCAGCGCATCCGCCAGGGGCCCGCGGCCGTGTACATGCACCGTCCGCACGCGAGTGCGGCGGGCCTGCGGCCGGATCAGCAGTCCGGCCGCGTCGATATCTCGTAGTAGTTCCAGGGCCACGCCACCGAGGCCGAGTTGCCCGGCCTCCCACAGGAGCTGGGGATGGCTGTGCAGTCCGTCGAGCAGCCGGACGAACGCGACGACCGCATCGGTGTCGACGGCGGGCGGGTGCAGGAGTACCGCGCGTTCGGGATCCCAACCCAATTGCACCGCCCCCGAGGGCCGGCGCAGAACCGCCACCCGCGGATGCAACATCGGTCCACGTGCGTGTGACAACGTCATGGGCTCAGTATTGTCGCCGGGCCGAGGCACGCCCGCCGGAAAACTGCTGGTTATCCACAGGTTCGGCGTTGTCCACAGGGCGCTTCGGGCGATCTCGCAGCATCACTGTGAACGCACCGTCTCACAAATCTGGCCGACGACTCGCCGTGAATTTTCCAGACCGGCGCGGAGAGTGCTAACGCCGGGCCACCGGCGGCCGACAATCGGGTCGATTCGGGTCGGTTAAAGGAGCAATATGGTCAGCGCATCCCTCGGCGTGCCACCGGTGGCGTCGCTGCACGGCGAACATCGGTTTCGAACCCGCGGCGATCGGCCGATCGCCGCGGACACGATTCGCGAGTACGCCCGGGCGATAGGCGCCATCGACCCCATCCACCGCGACGAACGTGCCGCCGCCGCGCGCGGATTCGATGCCCTGGTAGCCCCGCCGACCTTCGCCACCACGGTGTGGATGCGCGCCGAGGAACGCACGCTGGACGCACTCGTCCCGGGCTTTCACAGCGGGTGCGTCGTGCACGCCGACCGCACGCTGGAAATCGTGCGCCCGCTGCTGGCCGGCGACCGCATCAGCTGCGAAATCGGATTCGAATCCTTCCGCCACTACCGCGACTACGACGTGGTCTCGGTGACCACCCTGTTGCGCGACGACGACGGTCAGGTCGTGACCAGCGGCTCCTCCACCCTGCTGGTGCACACCCAGCCCGGAACCTGTGCGCGATCCGGTGCGTCCCAACGGCCGCACGATCTCGAACCGGTCCCGGCGCAACGGCGTCTGCGCACGCCGCAGCGGGACCGGATCCAACCGTCGCTACCGCGTCCGATCGTCGACCTCGGCCCGCTGGCGGTCGGCGCGGATCTGCCCGCCGACACCGTCACGGTCGCGGCCGACGATGTGGTGCGCCACGCCGGCGTCGTGGATCCGCACCGATCCGGCACCACGACGGGGGCAGTGCCGGGCATGCTGACGCTCGGCCTGGTCGCCGGCTATCTCGGCCGCTGGCTCGGCGATCCGACCGCACTGACGAAACTGCGGGTGCAATACGCGCCCAAGATGCACTATCTGCCCGTCGACTCCGACGCTCCGGCGTCGATCCTGTTCGGCGGTCAGGTCGGCTGGCTCAGTTCACGTCGCCGCATGGTGACCGTCGTGGTCGACGCATTGTCCAAGGGGCGCAAGCTGTTCGGCTACGCGACCGCCGAAGCGCGACTGGGCTGAACCGCGCCGCCCGGACTGCGCCGCCGACAATCAGCGATCCTCGTTGTCTCCGCGCTCGTCGTCGGCGTCGGACGGATTCGCGCCCGAAGTGGAATCGCCCTGGGCGGCAGTGCCTTCCGTGTCCTTGTCGCCGTCCGTGTCCTTGTCGCCGTCCGCGTCCTTGTTCGGCCGCTCCTGTTGCGCCGCAGCGCCTTCGCGGCGTTCACGCGCCTCGGTCTCGGCCAGCTGCGCCAGCGGATCGTCGAAAACGTTGGCGCCGCCACCGATCACACCGTCGATGAAACCGCTCGGCTTGTCGAGATCCTCGGAACAGGGCAGCAGATCCGGATGCGCCCACACCGCGTCGCGCGCCGACATCCCCGCGTCGGTGGTCAGCCGCTGCCACAGTGTGGCGGCCTCCCGCAGCTTGCGCGGACGCAGCTCCAAGCCGACCAGGGTGGCGAAGGTCTGCTCGGCCGGACCGCCGGTGGCGCGGCGGCGCCGCAGCGTCTCGGCCAGCGCGCCCGCACCGGGCAGTCGGTCGCCGACGGCCTCGGCCACCACGACCTGAACCCAGCCCTCGATCAGCGCCAGCAGCGTTTCCAGCCGCTCCAGCGCGGCCTTCTGCTCGGGGGTGGTCTGCGGTTCGAAGGTGCCCTGCGACAGCAGTTCCTCGAGTTTCGACGGATCGGTCAGCGACATCGGATCGATGTTCTGCGCGGCCTCCTCGATCGCGGAGAAGTCCATCCGGATGCCACGCGCGTAATCCTCGACCGCGCCCAGCACCTGCTGCCGCAGCCACGGCACATGGGCGAACAGCCGCTGGTGGGCGGCCTCTCGGGCGGCCAGATAAACCAGGATCTCGCTTTCGGGAAGCTCCAGGCCCTTGCTGAATTCGCTGATCGCGCTGGGCAGCAGCGCCGCGGTTCCGGCCGGACCCAGCGGCAGCCCGATATCGGTGGAGGTCAGTACCTCCTGGGCGAGCTGTCCCAGCGCCTGTCCCAGCTGCGAGCCGAAGGCCAGACCGCCCATCTGCCCGAGCATGCCGAGCATCGGCCCGGCGAACTGCTTGGCCTCCTCCGGCAGTGTCGAACTCCACATACCCGAGACCTGCTCGGCGACCGGATCACACAGCCGCTTCCAGGTCGGCAGTGTCTGCTCGATCCAATCGTTGGGCGACCATGCGACCGTCTTGGTCGCCCCGGCGGGCAGGGTGGTCGCCGCGTCCAACCACAACTCGGCCAGATGCGCGGCATCGCTGACGGCGCGCTGCGCACCGTCGGTGATCGGCGCGACCGTCGAACCGAGTTGCTGGCGAGCCAGCCGCTTGGCGACGTCGTAGTTGACCGGGCTCGCCTGGCCGCCCGGCTGGCTCATGGTGGAGAACATCTGCCCGAGCGAGGTCAGCATCTGCCCGAAGGCCGCGGGATCGAATCCGGCCGCGCCCGAAGACCCCATACCGAAGGCGAAGGGGTTGTTCGCTCCGGAACCGGCCTGATCGTCACGCTTGTCACGGTCGGGATCGTCGTCGCGGTTCGAGAATCCGAAGGGCACGTCGCTCATGCCCCCAAGGCTACGCGGATGGTGATCGTGGAGCCGCTACTGTGGGCCGGGTGAATCGTCGGATCATCACCTTGATAGCGGCTCTGGTGCCCGTGCTCGTCCTCGGTGTGGTGGGCAGTGCGGTGACGGTGCCGTTCGTCGCTCTCGGCCCTGGTCCCACCTTCAATACCCTCGGTGAGGTGGAGGGCAAGCAGGTCGTCGCGGTGCAGGGTGCCGCGGTGGATCCGACCTCGGGACACCTGAACATGACGACGGTGTCCGTTCGCGACGGGCTGAATATATTCGAGGCGATGGGCTTGTGGGTGGACGGCCGCTACGGCCTGGTGCCGCGCGCCGAGGTCTACCCGCCCGGCGTTCCCCGCGACCAGGTGGACAAGTCCAACCAGGCCGATTTCAAGGAATCCGAGGACAACGCCGAACTGGCCGCGCTGAACTTCCTGAAGTATCCGACCAAGGTCCAGGTGCGCGTGGTGGCCGACGACGGCCCGGCCAAAGCGGTGCTGCAGAAGGGGGACGAACTGGTGAGCGTGAACGGGAAACCGATCACGACCTCCAAGGACGTGATCGACGCGGTGCAGGGGGCGGCCCCGGGCACGACGATCCCGATGGTGATCCGCCGCGGCGGCGTGGAACAGACGGTCGAGGTGAAACTCGGTGCGCGCCCGGACGATTCGAACAAGGCCTACCTCGGCGTCACCCCGCAGGAGGTGCCTGCCGGTCCGCTGCAGGTCGATTTCAACCTCGCCGATATCGGTGGCCCCTCGGCCGGTCTGATGTTCAGCCTGGCACTGGTCGACAAGCTCAGTCCCGGCGAGCTCAACGGCGGACGCTTCGTCGCCGGCACCGGAACCATCGATCCGCAGGGCAAGGTCGGCCCGATCGGCGGTATCCAGTACAAGATGATCGCGGCCCGCGACGCCGGTGCGGAGACCTTCCTGGTCCCCGCCGACAACTGCAACGAGGCTCGCCAGCGCACTCCGGACGGCCTGAAACTGGTGAAGGTCGACACGTTGGCCACCGCGGTGCAGTCGCTCGACGACATCAACGCCGGACGTCCCGCCCCCAGTTGCGGTTAGTCCGGCTCGTTCTCGAGCGTGTGGCGCAGCGCGTCGATCAGGTTGGGGGCCAGATTCGGCGCGGTGCGCAGATCCAGATCGGGGAACGCCTCGTCCTCTTCGGGGCGTAACTGCAACAGGCACAACGAGACTCCGTCGCGCAGCACACCGGCGTAGAGCCGGGCGTCGCGGCGCTCGGGATGAGTCTGCGCGGCGTCGCGACCGGCGCGGTCGGCGGCGTCGCGGTCGGCCAGCAGCGGTGCGATGGCCTCGTCGAGCGTGTGTTCGGCGTTCGGCGGCAACACCACGATCTGCTGGACCAGCACCACCCCCTCGACGGCGGGCGGCCAGCTGGTGGTGGCGAGGAATTCGTCGAGGGCCATCGAATCGCCGCTCAGATCGTCGGGAAGCGGTTCCTGGGCGATGGGAGTCAATGCGGCCCCGTCGTCGAGCTGATCCTCGAGCGTCGGCTCGGCGGCCACCAGGTCGGCGGTCGGTACCAGCGCGAACAACTGCGGCGGCTGATCCCAGCCCTCGGTGTCGGCGAACTCGGCCACGTCCCGGATACAGCGGTACAGGGCGGAGGAGGGATTGTCCACAGTCACGGCCGACACTGTACGTCCACCACGAGCGCCCGCGTCCCCGCCACGGCATACCGGAGCCATCGCGATCCAAGCCGTCCCGTTTTACGTAGAGTGGGGCGCGAGAGACGGTCCGCAGGGACCGGACGCATCATCGGACTGCGGTGTATCGGCCGACAATCGCTTCGGTACGCCGCCGGACCTGGGAGAGTGGCATCGTGGGCATGCGCCCCCCGACAGGCTTACCTTCGCTGTCTCGACGCAGCCGGATATTGCTGATCACCGCGCTCGTGATTGCGGCGTTGCTGCTGGTCGGCCCGCGGTTGACCGACGCGTACACCAACTGGTTGTGGTTCGGCGAGGTCGGCTTCCGCCAGGTGTTCACCACGGTGCTCGTCACCCGGCTTCTGTTGTTCCTCATCGTCGCGGTCGTGGTCGGGGCACTGGTCTGGCTGGCGCTGCTGGCCGCCTACCGCACCCGCCCGGTCTTCGTCCCGGTGTCCGGTCCCAGCGATCCGATCGCGCGCTACCGCACCACCGTGATGGGCCGGTTGCGACTGTTCGGCATCGGCATCCCGGTACTGGTCGGCCTGCTGTCGGGTCTGGTCGCGCAGTCGAGCTGGGTCACGGTGCAGCTGTTCCTGCACGGCGGTTCGTTCGGGATCAAGGATCCGCAGTTCCACATCGACGTCGGTTTCTACGCCTTCGATCTGCCGTTCTACAAGTTGCTGCTGAACTGGCTGTTCGTGGCCGTGGTGATCGCGTTCTTCGCGAACCTCGTCACGCACTACATCTTCGGCGGGCTGCGGCTGTCCGGTCGGGAGGGCACGCTGACCCGCCCGGCCCGCATCCAGCTCGCGCTGATCGCGGGCACGTTCGTGGTGCTGAAGGCGGTCGCCTACTGGTTCGACCGGTACTCGCTGCTGTCGAGCACCCGCAAGGAGCCCACCTTCACGGGCGGTTCCTACACCGATATCAACGCGGTGCTGCCGGCCAAGCTGATCCTGATGTCGATCGCGATCATCTGCGCGGTCGCGTTCTTCGCCGGGGTGGTGCTGCGCGATCTGCGCGTGCCCGCGATGGCGGCCGCACTGCTGTTGCTGTCGTCGATCCTGGTCGGCGCGGTGTGGCCGCTGGTGGTCGAGCAGTTCGAGGTGCGCCCGAACGCCGCCACCAAGGAAGCGACCTATATCGAACGCAACATCACGGCGACCCGGCAGGCCTACGGACTCACCGACGACAAGGTCTCCTACGTCGACTACAAGGGTTCGCAGACCAAGGATCCGGGATCGATTCCGGCCGACCAGCAGACCATCGGCAATATCCGGCTGCTCGATCCGAATCTGCTGACCCAGACCTTCATCCAGCGCCAGCAGCTGCAGAACTTCTACGGCTTCCCGGACCCGCTGGACATCGACCGCTACACCATCAACGGCGAGAAGCAGGACTACATCGTCGCCGCCCGCGAACTGGTGCCGCAGAACCTGTCCGGTAACCAGACCGACTGGATCAACAAGCACACCGTCTACACCCACGGCGACGGCTTCGTCGCGTCCCCGGCCAACCGGGTGAACGTGGCCCCGCCGAAGGAAACTCAGCAGGCCGCCACCGGCGCCGGCACCAGCAGCTCCAGCGGCGGGTACGGATATCCGGTCTTCAACGTCGGCGACAAGTCGACGGTGAGCGATCTGTTCACGCCGAAGGACAAGCAGGCCATCCCGGTCGATCAGCCGCGCATCTACTACGGCGAGATGATCTCCAAATCCGATGCCGACTACGCGATCGTGGGCGGCAACAACCAGCCGCCGCGCGAATACGACACCGGCACCGATCAGTACACCTACACCGGCAAGGGCGGTGTCCCGATCGGCAACTGGTTCAACCGCCTCGCCTTCGCCGCCAAGTACGCCGAACGCAACATCCTGTTCTCCGGCGCCATCGGCTCGGATTCGAAGATCATCTACAACCGCGATCCGCGCAGCCGCGTGCAGCAGGTGGCACCGTGGCTGACCACCGACGGCGACATGTATCCGGCGGTGGTGAACGGGCGCATCCTCTGGATCGTCGACGCCTACACCACGCTGGACAACTTCCCCTATGCGCAACGCACCTCGCTGGAAGGCGTGGTCGAGGACAGCATCGACCAGAACACCGGTCGCACGCTGCCGCGCAAGGAGGTCAGCTACATCCGCAACTCCGTCAAGGCCACGGTCGACGCCTACGACGGCACGGTCAACCTCTACGACGTGGACCCCACCGATCCGGTGCTCAACGCCTGGCGCGGGGTGTTCCCGAACTCGGTGAAGCCGCAGAGTGAGATCTCGCCGGAGTTGGCCGCGCACTTCCGGTATCCGGAGGATCTGTTCAAGGTGCAGCGCGAGATGCTGGCGCGCTACCACGTGAACGATCCGCGCGAGTTCTTCACCAACAACGCGTTCTGGTCGGTCCCCAACGATCCGACCTCCGACACCCCGACCAACGCGCATCAGCCGCCGTACTACGTGCTCATCGGCGATCCGAAGACCGGTCGGCCGCAGTTCAATCTGACCAGTGCGATGGTCGGCTTCAAACGCCAGTTCCTCGCGGCCTACATCCAGGTGGCGGCGGATCCGGAGAACTACGGCAAGTTCACGGTGCTCAAGCTGCCGACGGATTCGCAGACGCCGGGCCCGCAACAGGTTCAGACGTCGATGACCACCGATGCCCGGGTCTCGAACGACCGGACATTGCTGACCGGTGGTAACACCAACAAGATCAAATACGGGAATCTGCTCACCCTGCCCATCGGCGAGGGCGGCATCCTCTACGTCGAACCCTGGTATCTGGAGCGCAACAGCGGACCGACCACGGCGTCGTTCCCACAGTTGGTGAAGGTCCTGGCCTCCTACGGCGACAAGGTGGGCTATCAGTCCACGCTGGGCGATGCCCTCAACGACGTCCAGGACGGATTGGGCGCCGCGACGACGCAGCAGCCCGGGCAGGCGGCGATCAACCCGCCCGGCCAGCAGGGCAGTACCTCACCACCGCCGTCGAACCAGAACACTCCGCCGCCCTCCTCGACGCCGCCGCCCACGACCGGGTCGGCGGGCAAGGATGCCGCGGTCAAGGAGCTCAACGACGCCCTGAAGGGGGTCGAGGACGCGCAGAAGTCCGGTGACCTCGGGCAGTTGGGCAAGGCGCTGGAAGGTCTGCAGAAGGCCATCGACGCCTACAACAAGGCCGGCGGTTAGCGGCGGCCGGTGATCGACGACGACGGCGCCCCGGATGATCCGGGGCGCCGTTCGCATTCGGCTTGCCCAATCGCCTTCGGCCCCACGACGGCTTTCGGCCCCCGAACGACTTTCGGCGCTGCCATCACGAGGATGGCAGCGCCGAAAGTGTTCGGGTCGCAGCGTGCGCGGAATCTACCGCGCCGCGGCTCAGCGGCCCAGGGAGTCGATCAGACCGCTGTTCTGCTCGAGGATCTGCTGGAACTGGTGACCCACACCGAACCGCTGCGCGGCCTGCTGGCCGGCGTCGGTGGCCTTGTTGATCAGGTCCTGGCGATCGTTCGGCAGCTGCACCGGAGCGGTCGGCTCGGGCTGCGGGGCCGGGGCCGGCTGGCTCTCCTCGGCGGGCGCGTAGCGCAGGTACTGGCCGCATACCGGCCAGGCGCCGGGGCCCTGGGTCTGCAGCACGTTCTCCGCGACGCGGATCTGCTCGTCCTTGCTCGCGTTCTGCGGCGAGCCGTTGCCACCGTTGGCGCTCCAGGTGGACTGCGTGAACTGCAGACCGCCGTAGTAGCCGTTACCGGTGTTGATATTCCAGTTGCCGCCGCTCTCGCACTGCGCGACACCGTCCCAGTCGTGGGCGGGCGCAGCCGAAGCAGTGGTGGAAGCTGCGAACGGGACGGCAACAAGGGCGCCGGCGACGGCGGCGAAGCCGAGGGCGCGACTGCTGATCTTCCGGTTCTTGTTCATGGTGGTGTCCCTCCCTGCGCCCGCCGGCCCGGCGATGTTCCGCCGCGTCCCTGCCCCCAGGAGGTCGGGGATCCCCGAACCGCGGGGCAGGGTTGCCGGTGTGCAGCGGTTCGGGTCTGGATGCCCATCACGGGTTCGATCCGGGCCGCATTCGACCATAACGAACAGATCTCGGCAGATCACGTCTTGATAACAGAGACAATTGCATGAAGCGAATAACCGGATTCGAGCGTTGATGCAGGTTGGCTATGCCATGTTCGGACATTGCGGTCGTTCGTTATGTGGCCGTTATGTGCGGTGAATCACGTGAAAATAGTGGTCCGGGTCACGTTTTCCTGGCCTGATTTTTGGAAACGCGCGCGTTTCCCACGCGAGTTCTCCTCATTCGAGGTGTTGCGAGGCTTCTGTATCGAGCCGCCGGTTCGTCCGATTCGGGCTTCGTGTGTGAGATTTCGGCGGTCGGTGTCGATGTGGTCAGCGAGCGTGGCCGGCCGGTATTTCGCGGGCGGGAAGCTGTGGCGGCCGCCGGTCGAGATCGCGTCGATGCTCGTCTAAACCGGTCCTGACCACCGGATTTGCTACGTCTGTCGACTCGTGTGTAATGTTGTGTTCACCGACGCGGGGTGGAGCAGCTCGGTAGCTCGCTGGGCTCATAACCCAGAGGTCGCAGGTTCAAATCCTGTCCCCGCTACTAGTGAAGAGGTCCCGGAACCGGAAGGTTCCGGGACTTTTTCGTTTCCGTCGGGGGTCTGGCGGGTTGTGGCTCCGACACGGCGAACCCGCAGGCAGTGCGCGGTTTTCGGCCTCGATACCGATCGCCGGGCAGCGGCGTACATCACACTATTCCCACTGCTGGTAAGACTCGGAACGGCCAAATACTGTTCAGTAACTATGAGTCCTGTGCTGTTGTACGAACCCCGAAAGGGATCCTTGTGATAGATCACGGCGCCGTCGCGTAGATGCGGCGTACGCATCCCGCTCGGGCACTACCTCTTCTCCGCGCGCCTCGACACTCCGGCATACCTTCGGTTGCCGTACGAAATCCGGCATATCGGAGCGGACGGCCTCGTCTGCTCCGAGTCGAATCCGGCTTCGTGTGGAGGACGCTCATATATCGTTCGGGACTCTTCGCTGGGCCGTGAACGCGTCCAAAAACGTTGTATAGAAGCAGAATTCGTACCCCCCCGGGCAATGGTGAGGGCGTTCGCGAGTTCGCGCGTTCATCGAGGAAGGAATTTCAGAGGTGACCGGATCGGCAAATGCCGTCGCTATCGTCGGTATGTCCTGCAGAATGCCGGGGGCGGCCGATCTCGACGGTTATTGGCAGCTGCTCAGAGACGGGCGCGCCGCGATCGGCGCGGCGCCGGCCGGGCGGGAGAACATCACCGAGCGCGCCGGTTTCCTGAGTACCGCAAGAGATTTCGACGCGGACTTCTTCGGGATCTCGCCCAACGAAGCGCGGGCGATCGATCCACAGCAACTGCTGGCACTGGAACTGGGCTGGGAGGCGCTCGAGGACGCCGGCCTGACCGCCACGCCGAGCGACGGCCGGCGCCACGGCGTGTTCTTGGGTTGTACCGGAAGCGATTTCGCCGAACTGCTCGCCTCGCAGGGTGGCCCGGGCGTCGGCCGCCACTCGCTGTGGGGAGTCGGCCGCGGCATCATCGCCAACCGCGTCTCGAACTACTTCGGTTTCGGCGGCCCGAGCGTCCTGGTCGACAGCGCCCAGGCGTCGTCGCTGGTCGCGGTGCATCTGGCCTGCGAGAGCCTGCGCAGCGGGGAAAGTGAGCTGGCGCTGGCCGGCGGTCTGAATCTGATTCTCTCGCCGACCAGCAGCGAGCGGATCGAGCAGTTCGGCGCACAGTCGGCACTCGGCGCCTGCTACACCTTCGACGCGCGAGCCGACGGGTTCGTGCGGGGTGAGGGCGGCGCCATGGTGGTGCTGAAATCGCTGGACCGCGCCATCGCCGACGGCGACCGGATCCATGCCGTGATCCGCGGCAGTGCGGTCGCCACCGGTAACGAGCGCCGTGTGCTGAGCGCGCCCAGCCGTGACGCGCAAGCCGCGGCGATCCGCGCGGCGCTGACCGCGGCGGGCGTCGACGCGCCGTCGGTGCAGTACGTCGAACTGCACGGCACGGGAACACCGGCCGGTGATCCGGTGGAGGCGGCCGCGCTCGGTGACACCTACGGCCCGGATCGCGACACCCCGCTGGCCGTCGGCTCGGTCAAGACCAATATCGGTCACCTGGAGGGCGCTTCGGGTATCGCGGGCCTGGTCAAGACCGTGCTCTGCCTTTCCCGCCGGGAACTGGTCGCCAGCCTGAACTTCGAGACGCCGAATCCTCGAATTCCGCTCGGCGAGTTGGCTTTACGCGTCGTCACCGATACCGAGAACTGGCCCGCGGCCGCGGTGCGCCGGGCCGGGGTGTCGTCGTTCGGCATGGGCGGCTCGAATGCCCACGTGATCGTGGAGGAGGCGCCCGAGGTCGGCTCGGCCACGGCGGACGACGACACCGGCGCGGTGGCGTGGGTGGTCTCGGCCCGGAGCGAGGGCGGCGTCCGGGCGCAAGCGGCCCGGCTGCGGGAATGGCTGTTGCGCCATCCGGAGCCGACCGCGGCCGACGTGGGTTTCTCCCTGCTGACCACGCGCGCCCGAATGGAATGGCGCGGCAGCGTCGTCGGCCGGGACCGCGACGACCTGCTGGCGGGCTTGGCGGCCCTGGCCGACCCGGCCGCGCCCGCGGTGGCGATCGAACCCGCTGTCGGGCGCGCCGCGCCACGGCGGATCGCCTTCGTCTTCCCAGGACAGGGAAGCCAATGGGAGGGTATGGCGCTGGGCCTGCTGGACGCGGGCGGCGCGTTCGCCGAGTCGATCGCCGAATGCGACGCGGCGTTGGCGCCCTACGTGGACTGGTCGCTGACGGCCGTGCTGCGTGGTGCGCACGACGCGCCCCCGCTGGACCGGGTGGACGTGGTGCAACCCGTGCTGTTCGCGGTGATGGTCTCGCTGGCGCGGATGTGGCGCGCGGCCGGTGTGGAACCGGATGTGGTGATCGGTCATTCGCAGGGTGAGATCGCGGCCGCCCACATCGCCGGTGGGCTGTCGCTGTCCGACGCCGCGCGGGTGGTGGCGCTGCGGTCGCGGGCGGTGGCCGAGGAACTGGCCGGGCAGGGCGGGATGGCCTCGATCGGGCTCGGTGCGGACGCGCTGCGCGAACGCCTGTCCGCGTACGGCGATCGGCTGTCGATGGCCGCGGTGAACGGGCCCGCCCAGAGTGTGATCGCCGGTGACGTCGAGGCGGTGGCGGAGTTCGTCGCCGCCTGTGCCGGGGACGGAGTGTGGGCCCGCCGGATTCCGGTGGACTACGCGTCACATTCGAAGGCGGTCGAGCGGGTCCGCGCGCGGCTGCTCTCGGAACTCGCGCCCATCCGCCCGCGCTCCGGGGCGGTGCCGATGTTCTCCACGGTGACCGCCGAGCGGGTGGATACCGCGGAACTGGATGCCGACTACTGGTACCGGTCGTTGCGGGAGCCGGTTCGATTCGCCGATGCCGTCACCGCGCTGATCGCCGACGGTGTCGACGGTTTCGTCGAGACGAGTCCGCATCCGGTGCTGACCATGGGTGTGGGGGTGACCGCCGAAGCGGCCGGTGCGGGCGCGGAGGTAGCGGTCGTCGGGTCGTTGCGCCGCGGCGAGGGCGGGCCGGAGCGGTTCCTGGCCTCGCTGGCCCAGGCATTCTGCGCCGGGATGCCCGTGGCGCCACGAGCACTGGTGCCGGGGGGAACGCGAGTCGACCTGCCGCCGTACGCGTTTCAGCGTCGCACGGTCGCGTCCGGTACGCCGGTCGCCCGCGCCGCGACCGCCGCGCGGATTCCGGAGGTCGAGGCCGACGGTGCGGAACAGACGGCGACCTGGGATGACACACCGCTGGCGCGGCGACTGCGGGGCGCCCCCGAATATCAGTACGACACCCTCGTTCTCGACATCGTTCGCGAGCAGGCCGCGGCCGTCCTCGGTCACGAGTCGGCCGAGGCGATCCACCCCACGTTGCCGTTCACCGAGTTCGGCTTCGACTCCGTCAGCGGCGTGCAACTTCAGAATCGGTTGACGCGGGCCACCGGAATTCCCCTGCCGGCGTCGCTCGTCTTCGACCATCCGACCGCGACCGCCGTCGCCACACTGCTGCGGGAACGGATCACCGGCGTCGAGCGCGGGCACCGTCGGGCGGCGCGGCGCGGTACCGCCGACGAACCGATCGCGATCGTCGGCATGAGCGCCCGTTTCCCCGGCGGGGTGCGATCCGCGCAGGACCTGTGGGATCTGGTGGACGCGGGCCGGGATGCGATCGGCGAATTCCCCACCGATCGCGGATGGGACCTGGACCGGCTCTTCGATCCGGATCCGGGAAAACCCGGTACGGTCTACACCCGCCATGGTGGATTCCTCAATGGCGCAGCCGATTTCGATCCGGCCTTCTTCGGAATCAGCCCGCGGGAAGCGCTGGCGATGGATCCGCAACAGCGTCTGCTGCTCGAAACATCGTGGGAAGCCCTGGAGGACGCGGGTATCGACCCGACCTCGCTACGCGGCAGCGATACCGGTGTGTTCGTCGGCGCCTGCTCGTCGGGCTATGCCGGACGGGTGACCGGTGACCTGGAGGGTTTCCGGCTGACCGGCACGTCGCACAGTGTCATCTCCGGCCGCGTCGCCTACGTGTTCGGCCTGGAAGGTCCGGCGGTGACGGTCGATACCGCGTGCTCGTCGTCGCTGGTGGCGTTGCACCTGGCCTGTCAGGCGTTGCGTCAGGGGGACAGTTCGCTGGTGCTCGCCGGTGGAGTCACCGTCGCGGCCAGTCCCTACCTCTACGTCGACTTCTCGCGGCAGCGCGGTCTGGCACCGGACGGCCGGTGCAAGGCGTTCTCCGCCGCCGCCGACGGTGTGGCCTGGTCGGAGGGTTCCGGCGTGCTGGTGCTGGAACGACTGTCGGACGCACAGCGGCTCGGCCACGACATCGTGGCCGTCGTCCGCGGCAGTGCGGTGAACCAGGACGGTGCGAGCAACGGTCTGACCGCCCCGAACGGTCCGTCGCAGGAACGTGTGATCGCGCAGGCCCTCGCCAATGCGGGACTATCGGCCGGTGACGTCGACGCCGTCGAGGCGCACGGCACCGGCACCACGCTGGGTGATCCGATCGAGGCGCAGGCGTTGATCGCCGCCTACGGACGCGACCGTGGGCAACCGTTGCGGATCGGGTCCCTGAAATCGAATATCGGTCATACCGTCGCCGCCGCCGGTGTGGCGGGTGTGATCAAGATGGTGCAGGCACTGCGCCACGAGCGGTTGCCACGCACCTTGCACGCCGACACGCCGTCCCCGCACGTGGACTGGGCGACCGGTGCGGTGCGGCTGCTGACCGACGCCGAACGGTGGCCCACCGGCGATCGGGTGCGCCGGGCCGGTGTGTCGTCGTTCGGGATCAGCGGCACCAATTCTCACGTGATCCTCGAGGAAGCGCCGGCCGCGCAGCGTGTCGAAAGTGCTGCGGCACAGCCGGTTACCACCGTCGCGAGCATCCCGTTGCTGATCTCGGGCAAGGGGGAGGCGGGGCTGCGGGCGCAGGCGGCGACGCTGCACACCTGGTTGTCGGAGCGTCCGCAGGCCGATATCGCCGAGGTCGCCCAGGCGCTGGCCACCGACCGTGCGCACTTGGATTCGCGCAGTGTGGTTTTCGGCCGCGATCGGGAGGAGGTGCTCGCGCGGCTGGCCGATCTCGCCGCGGCGCGTCCGGGCACCGATATCGTCGACGGCGTCGCCGGTTCGGGGCGGACGGCGTTCCTGTTCACCGGTCAGGGCGCCCAGCGGATCGGTATGGGCGCGGGCCTGTACGAGGCGTTCCCGGTTTTCGCCGAGGCGCTGGATTCGGTGTGCGCGCAGTTCGACCCGATGCTGAACCGTTCGCTGCGGGAGGTCATGTTCGGCGACGCCGCGCTGCTGGATCGTACCGAGTTCACTCAGCCGGCCCTGTTCGCCTTCGAGGTGGCGATGTTTCGCCTGCTCGAATCGTTCGGTGTCACAGCGGATGTGCTGATCGGCCATTCCATCGGCGAACTCGCGGCGGCGCATCTGGCGGGGCTGTGGTCGCTCCCGGACGCCTGCCGGTTGGTGGCGGCGCGGGGCCGGCTCATGGGCGCGCTGCCCGCCGGTGGCGCGATGTTGGCGGTCGCGGCGACCGAGGCGGAGGTGAACGACGCCGTTGCCGAGCATCCGGGCCGGGTCTCGGTTGCCGCCGTGAACGCGCCTGGAGCCCTGGTGGTTTCGGGGGACGAGGAGGCGATCGAGCGGATCGAGGCGCGATTCGCCGAGCGGGGCGCGAAGACGACGCGGTTGCGCGTCGGCCATGCCTTCCACTCACATCGGATGGACCCGATGCTGGCCGAATTCGAGTCGGTAGCAGCGGAATTGACCTACCATCGGCCCCGGCTGCCGATGGTGTCGAACGTCTCCGGTCAGCTCGCCGGGGACGACATACTGGAACCGGCGTACTGGGTGCGGCAGGTGCGGGCCGCGGTGCGATTCGCGCCGGGGATCGAGACGCTGGCCGCCTCGGGCGTGCGCCGATTCCTGGAGCTGGGACCGGATGCGGTGCTGGCGGCGCTGACCCGCCGGAGCCTGCCGGAGACCGCGGACTCCACGGTGGCCGCCGCCGCGCGCCGCGATCACGACGAAATCCGGCAGTTGCTGACCATGCTGGCGCACGCGCACGTCGCGGGCGCGCGAGTGGATTGGATGCCCCTGTTCGGGCACCGGTCGCGACGTCGAGTTCCGCTGCCCACCTACGCTTTCCGTCACCAGCGCTTCTGGTTGCCGCCGCGGGAGACCGCCGGCGACCCCTCGGCCCACCCGCTGCTCACCGGCGTGGTGCCGGTGGCCGGTACGGACGAATTCGTTTTCACCGGCCGGTTCTCGCTGTCGTCGGATCCCTGGGTGGCCGACCACATGACCTACGGAACCGTCGTGTTGCCGAGCGCGACCCTCGTGGAATTCCTGCTGGTCGCGGGCGGCCGTATCGGCTGCGGTGTCCTCGACGAGCTCACCCTGGAGGCGCCGATCCTGCCGTCGGGTGACGACGAGGTCGAACTCCAGGTGTCGGTGCGGGAGCCGGATCCGAGCGGGCGACGGTCGTTCGTCTTCCACTTCCGGCGAGCGGGGGAGTGGGTGCGCAATGCCAGCGGCGTGCTGGCCCCCGCGTGGGAGGGCGGTGACGCGCTGCTGGACCGCCTGCGTGACGAGCCGTGGCCCCCCGCCGACGCCGAAACACTCGATACCGCATGGATTCCCGAGCAGATCGCCACCGGATCCGGCCTCGAGTACGGTCCGGCATTCCTCGGGGTCGAGGCCGCGTGGCAGCGGGACGGGACGGTCTTGTCCGAGATCGCCCTGGACACCGTGGCCGCATCCGATCCGGAACGGTTCGATCTGCATCCGGCGCTGCTCGATCTGGTGATGCACGCCGGCCTGGCCGGACTCGTCTGGCGCGATCAGGACGGCGACCCGGACACCGGCCGGCTGTTGTTCCGCTGGGGTGGTGCGCGGTTGCATCAGCCGCTGGTCAAGGCGACGCGGTTGCGTGTCATCGCGGTTGCCTCCGGGCCGGAGACGATCTCGGTGGCGACCGTGGACGATTCGGGCCGGCCGGTCGTCTCCGTCGACGCGGTCGTCATGCGGCCCTACGACGTGCGACAGCTGCGCGGCACCATGACCGCGGACGACGCCGGTCTCTACGAGCTGCAGTGGACGCCCATGGCGGCGCCGACGATCGTGTCCGCGAACCGGATGGCCGTACTCGGTTCCGAGCCGCTCGCCGGCATCGACGCGTGCTATGCGACGCCCGCGGAAGTCGCTGCCGCACAGCCGATTCCGGAAACCGTCGTCTGGCGGCCGGATATCGGATCCGCATCCGGCGACCCGGCGGCCGTCCGCACGCACCTGGAGTCGGTGCTGGCCACGGTGCAGTCCTGGTTGACCGAAGAACGCCTGGCCGGGACCCGGTTGATCGTGACGACGGCCAACGGCGCCGCGCTGCCGGGCGAGACACCGGATTCCGCCGCCGCTGCCGTCCGGGGGCTGATCCGCAGCGCCCAGTCCGAATATCCGGGCCGGTTCGTCCTCGTCGACGCCGACGACTCGGTCGCCGACCGGGACGTTCGGACGGTCCTCGATGCGGTGCTCGCGGCCGACGAGCCTCAGGTCGCGGCGCGACGCGGAGCGGTACTCGTGCCCAGGCTGGCGCGGGTGCGCGACGAGTACCGGCAGGAGCCCGCGTTCGGCGACGGCACCGTTCTGATCACCGGTGGCACCGGTGGTCTCGGTGCGCTTGTCGCCCGTCACCTGGTCTCCGCGCACGGCGTCCGTCGGCTGCTGCTGGTCTCGCGGCGAGGCGAGAATGCCCCCGGTGCAACGGAATTGGCCGCCGAACTCGCGGAAGCCGGCGCCACCGTCGAGGTGGCGGCCTGTGACGTCGGCGATCGGGCGGCCGTGCGCGGGCTGCTCGGCTCGATCGTGCCCGAGCATCCGCTGACCGCGGTCATCCACACGGCCGGTGTGCTCGACGACGCCACCCTGGCCGGACTGGACGCCGAACAGCTGCGGCGGGTATTCGACGCGAAGGCCGCCGCCGCCCACCACCTGCACGAACTCACCAGTGACCTGACGGCATTCGTGCTGTTCTCCTCCGTCGCCGCGACGATCGGATCGGCCGGCCAGGCGAACTACGCCGCCGCCAACTCCTGTCTCGACGCGCTGGCCCACGCCCGGCGGGCCGCGGGGCTGCCCGCGGTGTCGCTGGCGTGGGGACCGTGGAATTCCGCCGGCGGTATGACCGGCGACCTCGACCGCAGCGCGGTCGCACGCTGGGAGCGGCTCGGCCTGCACCCGCTCGGCGATGCCGAAGGTCTGCGACTGTTCGACGCCGCCATCGGTCGCGGGGACGCGCACGCGGTGGCGATGCGGTTCGATCCGGCGCAGCTGCGGCGCGAAGCCCGCCACGGTGTGGTGCCCGCGGCGCTGCGCGGCTTCCTGCCCCGGACCGCGGAACGGACCACCGACCGGCCCGCAGCCGCATCCGGCGCGTTGGCCGCCCGCCTGAGCGAGGTTCCCGACAGCGCCCGCGCGGAGGTGGTGCTCGAGTTGGTCCGCGAACACGCGGCCGCCGTGCTCGGGCACCCGTCCGCCGCGGACGTCGACCCCGGGGCGCGTTTCGACGCCCTGGGATTCGATTCGCTCGGCGGCGTGGAATTCCGCAACCGGCTGTCGAAGGCCACCGGCGTGCAGCTGCCGTCGACCCTGGTCTTCGATCACCCGACCGCCGACGCGGTCGCCGCCCTGCTGCGCGCCAAGATCGAGGGCACCGACTCCGCCCGCCCGGTCCACGCGCCCCGGCGGGCCCGCGCGGACGAACCCATCGCGATCGTCGGCATGAGCTGCCGATTCCCGGGTGGTGCCGACAGCCCCGAACAGTTGTGGGATCTCGTGTCCTCGGGAACCGATGCCACCACCGAATTCCCGGACGATCGCGGGTGGGACCTGGCGCGGCTGATCGACCCGGATCCCGACAAGCCCGGCACCGTATACAGCCGCGGTGGTGGATTCCTCGGCGCCGCAGGCGATTTCGACGCCGGATTCTTCGGCATCAGCCCGCGTGAGGCACTGGCGATGGACCCGCAGCAGCGGCTGCTGCTGGAAACGTCCTGGGAAGCGCTGGAACACTCCGGCATCGACCCGATGACGTTGCGCGGCAGCGATACCGGTGTCTTCGCGGGCGCCTGCGCCTCGGGCTATGTCGATCACGTGACCGGCGATCTGGAGGGTTTCCGGCTGACCGGCACCACCCACAGCGTGGTCTCCGGGCGCGTCGCCTACGTCTTCGGGTTGGAGGGGCCGGCGGTCACGATCGACACCGCCTGCTCATCGTCGCTGGTGGCGTTGCATCTGGCGTGCCAGGCGCTGCGTCAGGGCGAAACGTCGCTGGCGCTGGCGGGCGGTGTGACCGTGGCGGCCACTCCTTATCTCTCCGTCGATTTCGCGCGGCAGCGCGGCCTGTCACCGGACGGCCGGTGCAAGGCGTTCTCCGCCGCGGCCGACGGTGTCGCGTTCTCCGAGGGTGTCGGCGTCCTGGTGCTGGAGCGGTTGTCGGATGCGTGGCGGCAGGGTCACGAGATCCTGGCGGTGATCCGGGGCAGCGCGGTCAACCAGGACGGTGCGAGCAACGGCCTGACCGCGCCGAACGGCCCCTCGCAGGAGCGAGTGATCGGCCAGGCCCTCGCGGCCGCCGGCCTCACACCCGCCGATGTGGACGCGGTGGAGGCACACGGGACCGGCACGCCACTCGGTGATCCGATCGAGGCCAACGCGTTGATAGCCGCCTATGGTCGCGACCGTGGGGACCGCGAGCCGCTGCGCATCGGTTCGATCAAGTCGAATATCGGTCATACCGTCGCGGCCGCCGGTGTCGGTGGCGTGATCAAGATGGTGCAGGCGCTGCGCCACGAAACTCTGCCACCGACCCTGCACGCGGAAACCCCGTCGCCGCACGTGGATTGGTCTGCGGGAGACGTGCGTCTGCTGTCCCGTGCGGAACCCTGGCGTGCCGGGAAGAGCGTTCGGCGGGCGGGCGTCTCCTCCTTCGGTGTCAGCGGCACGAACGCCCACTTGATCATCGAGGAGGCACCCGCCCCGCGTCCGCCGGTCTCGGCGCCGGTCGCCGCCGGCCCGGACCTGCCGATGCCCTGGCTGGTGTCGGCCAGGAGCGAGACCGCGCTCGGAGCACAGGCGGCGAAACTGCGGCAGTGGCTGGACGACCACGCCGGCGCCGACCCCGTGGACGTGGCCTATTCGCTGCTCACCACCCGTACGCATCACGAGTTCCGGGCGGTGGTGCTCGGCGGTGAGCGCGACGAAATGCTCACCGCGCTGACCCGGCTCGCGGCCGGAAACATCACTCCGGCAGTGGTTTCCGGCTCGCCGCGCGCCGGAAAGACCGCATTCCTGTTCACCGGTCAGGGCGCGCAGCGCGCCGGTATGGGCGCCGGACTGGCCGCGGCGTTCCCGGTCTTCGCCGCGGCGCTGGACGAGGTCTGTGCCCGATTCGATCCGTTGCTGGGATGTTCGCTGCGGCAGGTGATGTTCACCGGTCGTGCGGACGATCGGGACGCGGCCGCATCGGACGGGGTATTGGATCGGACCCGGCTGACGCAGCCGGCCCTGTTCGCGTTCGAGGTGGCGCTGTACCGGCTCGTCGAGTCGTTCGGCGTGGTCCCCGATCTGCTGATCGGGCATTCGATCGGTGAACTGGCCGCCGCGTATGTCGCCGGGGTGTGGTCGCTCGACGATGCCTGCACACTGGTGGCGGCGCGCGGCCGGTTGATGGACGCGCTGCCGCCGGGCGGGGCGATGCTGGCGATCGCCGCGCCCGAAACCGACGTGGTCACGGCGCTCGAGGCATTCGGTGACCGGGTGTCGCTGGCCGCGGTGAATTCTCCCGGCGCCGTGGTGGTTTCGGGTGACGAGGACGTCGTCGCGCAGCTCGATCGGCAGTTCTCCGGCGAGGGACGCAAGACCAGTCGTCTGCGGGTGTCGCACGCGTTCCATTCCGCTCGGATGGAGCCGATGCTGGCCGAATTCCGTGCCGTCGCGGACGGGGCCACCTTCCGTGCGCCGCGAATCCCGTTGGTGTCGAATGTTTCCGGTGCCGTCGCCGGCGACGAGATCGTGGACCCGGGCTATTGGACGTCGCAGGTGCGTGCCGCGGTCCGGTTCGCGCCGGGTGTCGCCGCACTGGTGGCCGCGGGTGCGCGCCGGTTCCTCGAAATCGGGCCCGACGCGGTGCTGGCGGCGATGACGCGGCAGACGCTGACCGCGGAGGTCGAGCAGCGGTCCGTGGTCGCCGCGGCGGCCCGCCGGGACCACGACGAGGTCGAGCAGTTCCTGACGATGCTCGCCCATGCCCACACCGCCGGACTGGCCGTGGACTGGAATCAGCTGTTCGCGGGCCGCCGGGTGTCCCGAATCCCGTTGCCCACCTACGCGTTCGACCATCGCCGGTACTGGCTCGAGCCGGCGCGTGCGGATCGTGCGGCCGCATCGGAGCATCCGCTGCTCACCGAGGTGGTGCGGGTGGCCGACCGCGACGAATGGCTGTTCACCGGTCGGCTCGCGCAGCGCACCCACCCGTGGCTCGCCGACCACACCACCTACGGTGTCGTGCTCGTACCGAGCGCCGCGCTGATGGAGATGCTGCTGGTCGCCGGTGAGCGCATCGGCTGTGCCGCGGTGGAGGAGTTGACGCTCGAGGCGCCGATCCTGCCCCCTGCCGACGGCGAGGTCGAACTCCAGGTGCTGGTGCGGGAACCGGACGCCACCGGACGCCGTTCGTTCACAGTCCACTACCGCCTGGCCGAGGCGCCCGATCGCGAGTGGTCCAGGAACGCCAGCGGCGTGCTGAGCGCCGAGCAGCTCACCGACATCGGACTCGTGGACATGCTGCGCACCGAGCCGTGGCCGCCCGCCGACGCCGAACCGGTGGACACCGACTGGATTCCGGCGCAGGTGGCGCGGGCCGCCGGACTGGAATACGGTCCGGCGTTCCTCGGTGTCGAGGCGGCCTGGCGCAGCGGGGACACCGTCTTCTCCGAGGTCGCGTTGGACGGGGAGGTTCCCGCCGAGCGGTTCCGGCTGCATCCGGCGCTGTTCGACATGGTCATGCATGCCGGGCTCGCCTGCCTGATCTGGCCGGATCACCAGGGCAATCCGGCCGAGGGCAAACTTCTGTTCCGCTGGGGCGCAACGCAGATCCATCGCACCGCGCCGGTCGGCTCCCTGCGGGTGATGGCGGTTCAGCGCAGCAGCGAGGCGATCAGCGTGGTGGCCGTCGACCGGGACGGCAATGCGGTGGTGACCATCGACGAGGTGGTCATGCGCTCCTACGACGTCCAGCAGTTCCGGGCCACGCTCTCGGGCGGGCGAGCCGCGCGATACGGAATGCGATGGACGGCAGTCGATGTCCCGGTGGCGGCACCGCTCGGAAGTACTGTCCTGCTGGGCGCGGCGGGGATGTCGGGTATCGAGGAGCGTTATCCGGATCAGGCGGCGCTCGCCGCCCGTGCGACGGCTCCCGACGTGGTGGTGTGGTCCGAACATGCTGTGGTGCAGAGTGATTCACCACAGGCCACGGGCGATCGGGTGAAGAGCGCGCTGCGGGTGGTACGCGAGTGGCTGGCCGACGAGCGTGTCGCACCGTCGCAGCTGGTCGTGGTGACCGCCCGTGCGGCGACGCTGCCCGGCGAGATCCCCGACGCCGCGGCGGCGGCGGTGTGGGGATTGATCCGGAGCGCCCAAACCGAATATCCCGGACGGATCGTGCTGCTCGATACGGATGAAACGGCGATTTCGGCCGAATCGGTCCGGGTTGCGATCGCCACCGGTGAGCCGCAGCTGGCGGTTCGCGGCGATCGCTTCCTGGCGCCGCGGCTCGAGCCGCTGTCCGCGCACCCGGCCGAGACGGTGTCGTTCGGCGCCGGCACGGTCCTGATCACCGGTGGGACCGGAGGACTGGGTGCCCTGCTGGCGCGGCATCTCGTCACCGCATACGGGGTGCGGCGACTGCTGCTGGTCTCCCGGCGTGGTGACCGTGCGGACGGGGCGGCGGAACTGTCGGCGGAACTGTCCGGGCTCGGCGCGCAGGTGCGGATCGCCGCGTGCGATGTGAGCGACCGTGCCGCACTGCGTGATCTGCTGACCGACGACACGCGCGACCATCCGCTCACCGGCGTCGTCCACACCGCGGGCGTTCTCGACGACAGCGCGTTCCATACCCTCACCGACGCGGGCGTCGGCCGGGTGCTCGCGGCCAAGGCCGAGGCGGCGTGGCATCTGCACGAACTCACCCGCGACATGGATCTGTCCGCGTTCGTGCTGTTCTCGTCGATCGCCGGGTCGATCGGCTCGGCCGGACAGGCGAATTACGCCGCCGCCAACAGCTTCCTGGACGCCCTGGCGGTCCGGCGCCGCGCCGAGGGATTGCCGGCCCTGTCACTCGCCTGGGGGCCGTGGCAGCAGGACATCGGCATGACCGGGGTGCTGGACCGCACCGCGCTGGCGCGGCTGGAACGTCTGGGTCTGGCTCCGCTGGACCGTGCCGAGGGGCTGCGATTGTTCGACGAATCGCTCACCGCGCCCGAGCCGGCGCCGGTGCTGGTGCACTTGGACACCGACACGCTGCGCATGCAGGCCCATACCGGCTCGATACCGGCGGTGCTGCGCGGATTCGTGCGCACGTCCGGCCGGACGGCCACCGCCTCGCGCGGTGACGTCTCGCTCGGGGAGCGTCTGCACGGGGTCGCGGAGGAGAAGCGGCGCGGCGTCGTTCTCGATCTCGTGCGCGAGAACGTCGCGGCGGTACTGGGTTACGGCTCGGCCGACGATATCGGGGCCGACCGCGGTTTCAGCGAACTCGGCTTCGATTCGCTCGGCGGCGTGGAGTTCCGCAACCGGCTGTCGAAGGCGACGGGGCTGTCGCTGCCCTCGACCCTGGTCTTCGACTATCCGACGGCGGCCGAAGTCGCCGACTATCTGCTGGCGCAAACCACCGTGACGGCGCCGCAGTCGCCGACCTCGGCGGCGGCGCCCGACGACATCGCGCGGCTCGAGGCGCTGCTCGAGCGCATCATCACCGGCGGTGACGACAGCGACCGGACCGTGGCCGGCCTGCGGGGCGTCAGCGAGCGCCTGCGCGGTTTTCTGGGGGGCACGTCGTCGGACGGTGACTACGACGACCTCGAATTCACTTCCGACAGTGAGCTGTTCGACCTGATCGACGAGGAGTTTGGCCCCGCATGAGCACCCCCGATACGAGCAACGAGGAACGGCTCAGCCGGTATCTGCGGAAGCTGACCGGCGATTTGCGCGCCGCCAAGAAGCAGATCCGGGATTTGGAGGACCGCGCCGGCGAACCGATCGCGATCGTCGGCATGAGCTGCCGCTATCCGGGTGGCGCCGACACTCCGGATCGGTTGTGGGATCTGGTCGCCGCCGGCGCCGACGCGATCGGCCCCTTCCCGGCCGACCGGGGCTGGGACCTCGAGCGGCTGTTCGACACCGATCCCGACGCACCGGGCACCGTCTACACCCGGGAAGGCGGATTCCTCGACACCGCAGGCGATTTCGACGCGGCCTTTTTCGGCATCGGGCCGCGCGCGGCCGAGGCGATGGATCCGCAGCAGCGCCTGTTCCTCGAAGCGGCCTGGGAGGCGCTGGAGGACGCCGGCCTCGACCCGGCATCGCTGCGCGGCAGCGATACCGGCGTATTCGCCGGTGTGATCCACCAGGACTACGGGCCGCGCGTCGGTGCACCGGGGCTCACCGCCGAGACGGAAGGTCATGCGTTCCTCGGGGTTTCGGCCAGTGTGCTCTCCGGCCGCGTCGCGTTCACCTTCGGATTCAAGGGGCCGGCGCTCTCGGTGGACACCGCATGCTCGTCCTCGCTGGTGGCCTTGCATCTGGCCTGCCAGGCATTGCGGCAGGGCGATGTCTCGCTCGCCCTGGTCGGCGGGGTCACCGTGATGTCGGATCCCGGTCTGCTGATCGCCTTCGGCCGCCAGCGGGCCCTGTCCCCGGACGCGCGGTGCAAGGCCTTCGCCGCGGCGGCCAACGGGACCGGATTCTCCGAGGGCCTCGGCATGCTGGCCGTCGAGCGACTGTCGGATGCTCGCCGCCACGGCCACCGCATCCTCGCGGTGGTGCGCGGCAGCGCGGTCAACCAGGACGGCGCCAGCAACCAGCTGACCGCACCGAACGGTCCGGCGCAGGAGAAGGTGATCGCGCGGGCGCTGGCGAACGCCGGGCTGGCACCCGCCGATGTCGACGCGGTCGAAGCGCACGGCACCGGCACCACCCTCGGCGATCCGATCGAGGCGCAGGCGCTCATCGCCGCCTACGGTCGCGACCGGGCCGGTGATCCGCTGCGGGTCGGCTCGCTGAAATCGAATATCGGCCACACCTCGGCCGCGGCCGGTGTCGGCGGTGTGATCAAGATGGTGCAGGCATTGCGGCACGAAATGCTGCCCGCGACATTGCATGTCGATGCGCCGACACCGCATGTCGACTGGTCGGCCGGAGCGGTGCGACTGCTGACCGCCGCGGAGCCGTGGCCGGCCGGGGGCCGGGTCCGGCGCGCCGGTGTGTCCTCCTTCGGCGCCAGCGGAACCAACGCGCACGTGATTGTCGAGGAGGCGCCCGCACCGGAGCCCGCTGCCGAAGCCGCGGATCCGGCCCCGGAGCAGGATGCGGTCGCATCCGCCCTCACCCCGGTGCTGATCTCGGCGAAATCCGAGGAGGGCTTGCGGGGGCAGGCAGCCGCGCTCGTGCGATGGGTCGACGACCACCCCGACCTCACCGTCGACGACCTCGGCTATTCCCTGCTCACGACCCGCACCCGGTTCGAATGGCGGGCCGCGGTGCCGGCGGACGGTCGCGACGCGTTGCGCGCGGCGCTGTCCGACCTCGCGGAATCGGGTGCGGCGAGCTCGGCCGTCGTGACGGGGCGGGCGGTGACCCGCAAGACGGCGCTGCTGTGCACCGGCCAGGGCGCACAGCGCGCCGGAATGGGACGTGAACTCTACGAGGCGTTCCCGGCATTCGCCGCCGCCCTGGACGAGATCTGCGCACAGTTCGATCCACTGCTGGGAGTGTCGCTGCGGCAGGTGATGGTCACCGGCGCGGACTCCACGGCTCTCGATCGCACCGAATTCACCCAGCCCGCACTGTTCGCCTACGAGGTCGCGCTGTACCGGCTGCTGAACTCGTTCGGCGTGATACCGGATGTGCTGATCGGACATTCGATCGGCGAGCTGGCCGCCGCGTATATCGCCGGTGTGTGGTCGCTGCCGGACGCCTGCCGTCTGGTCGCCGCCCGCGGTCGCCTGATGGGGCAGTTGCCGACGGGTGGCGCCATGCTCGCCGTCGCGGCGGCCGAATCCGAGGTGACCGAGATGATCGCCGGAGACCGGAGCGTGTCCGTCGCGGCGGTGAATTCGCCTGGCGCAGTGGTGATTTCCGGTGACGAGGACGCGGTGGCGGCGTATCGGGCGCGGTTCGCCGACCGTGGCCACAAGACCGCACAGCTGACCGTCTCACATGCCTTCCACTCCCACCGCATGGATCCGATGCTGTCCGAATTCGAGTCCGTCGCAAGGGAAGTGGAGTACCGGCGCCCGCGGATTCCCCTCGTGTCGGATGTGTCCGGCCGGATCGCGGGCGAGGAAGTGCGCGATCCCGGCTACTGGGTGCGCCAGGTGCGCGAGCCCGTCCGATTCGCGGACGGAGTCGACTCCCTGGTCGCCGCGGGCGTCCGGCGGTTCGTCGAAATCGGGCCCGACGCTGTGCTGACGGCGATGACCGGGCAATGCCTGCCGGAGGATCTCGACGGGGAGCCGACCGTCGTCGCGGCCGCGCGTCGCGGACGCGGCGAGGTCGAGCAGTTCGCGCACTGCCTGGCGCAGATGTACACGGCCGGTGCCGAGGTCGACTGGAGCGTGTTCTTCGCAGGCCGGGACGTGAAGCGAGTGTCGTTGCCCACCTACGCGTTTCAGCGTCGGCGCTACTGGCTCCCGTCCGCGCCCGGCGCCCGCGGGGGCGAATCGGCCGGTTTCCGCGCGATCGATCATCCGCTGCTGGAGGCGGTGTTGCCGATGGCGGACGGCGGCCTCGTGTTGTCCGGTCAGCTGTCGCCGCGGGCGCAACCGTGGCTGGCCGACCATGTCATCGGCGGGGTCATGTTGTTGCCGGGGACCGGATTCGTGGAACTCGCCCTGCGTGCCGGCGCGGAGGCGGGCTGCCCCGTCGTGGACGAACTGACGCTCCGGGCGCCACTGGTACTGTCCGCGACGGACAGTGTGCCGATCCAAATAGTCGTCGGCACAACCGAATCCGACTCATCGCGGCGCCCGGTCTCGATCTACTCGCGCGGTGCCCACGACCACGACGGCGAGTGGGTGCTGCACGCCCAGGGTCTGCTGTCCGCCACGGATGCGGCTGCGCCCGCACCGGAGATCTGGCCGCCCGCCGCGGCCGCCGCCGTCGACATCGACTACGGCAAATTCCTCTCGCGCGACTACGCCCTGGGGCCCGCCTTTCGAGGGGTGCGGGCACTGTGGCGACGCGGTGAGGAGGTGTTCGCCGACATCGCCGCCGACGCGGACACCGGTGTCCGCGCCGACGGATTCGGCATCCACCCGGCACTGCTCGACGCGACGCTGCAGGCGGGTCTGCTGGCCGATGTGCTCGAAATCGATGCCGGACAGGTGGTGTTGCCGTTCTCGTGGGAGTCGGTGTCGCTGTCCACCACCGAGGCGTCGCTGCTGCGGGTGCGCCTGACCGTCAGCGGATCGTCGGTCTCGATCCGAGTCACCGACGGCCACGGGCGGCCGGTGCTGTCGGGATCGGTGACCATGCGGGCGACTCCGGTGGCGCAGCTCGCGGCGGCGGCCGCCGCCGATCCGGTGCTGGAGCTGGTGTGGTCGCCGGCCACGGCCGAAGCCGGGGCGGCCGAGGCGAGCGTGGGGTGGTGGGATCGGCTGGAGCCGGAAGCGCCGATACCCGCGGTGGTGGTCGTCGAGGCCGGGCGCACCGCCGGCGCCGACGTCGTGGCCGCCACGCATACCGAGGTCGCCCGCGTCCTCGGCGTGCTGCAGCAGTGGCAGGCCGGGGACCGGTTCGCGTCGAGCACCCTGGTGGTCGTCACCCGCGGCGCGGTGGCGCTGCCGGGCGAGGACGTGACCGATCTCGCCGGTGCGGCGGTGTGGGGGTTGGTGCGGTCCGCGCAGGCGGAGGATCCGGGGCGAATCATGCTGGCCGACACCGACACCGACACCGACTCCGGCGTCGACGAGCACCTCGCCTCGACGGTGCTGGCTGTGGGCGAACCCGAAGTGGTGGTGCGCGCCGGTGTCCCGCACATCGCTCGGCTCACCCGCTCCGCTCCGGCGTCCGCGCAGTCCGGCGACACGTCGGCATTCGGTGCGGGCACGGTGCTGATCACCGGCGGCACTGGTGGCGTGGGCGCCGTCGTGGCCCGGCATCTGGTGCGCGCGCACGGGGTGCGGTCGCTGCTGCTGGTGAGCCGCCGCGGCATGCGGGCCGCGGGTGCGGCCGCGTTGTGCGACGAGTTGGAGCAGGCGGGCGCCCAGGTGAAGGTGGTCGCCTGCGATGTCGCCGACGCCGGCGCCGTGGCCGGTCTGCGGGCCCACGTGCCGCCACGGTGGCCGCTGTCGGGTGTGGTGCATGCCGCGGGCGTGCTCGACGACGGAGTTGTCGCCTCGTTGACCCCGCAGCGCATCGATACCGTGCTGGCGCCCAAGGCGGATGCCGCCTGGTACCTGCACGAGGCGACCGCGGACCTCGAGCCGGCCGCGTTCGTGGTGTTCTCGTCGGTGTCCGGCACGGTGGGAGGCCCGGGACAGGGCAACTACGCCGCCGCGAACACCTTCCTCGACGGTCTGACGGCCCATCGCCGGGCCCGTGGGCTGGCCGCCCAGTCGGTGGTGTGGGGCCCGTGGGCGCGCACGAGCGGTATGGCCGGACACCTCGACGCGAGCGATGTGGCGCGGATGAACCGGGCCGGATTCACCGCCCTCTCGGACGAGGCCGCGCTGGCCGGATGGGATGCGGCGCTCGCGCGCGGCACGGCCCATCCGGTGATCGTGGCGCTGGACACCGCCGCGATCCGGGCCCGGGCCGCTGCCGGCATGCTGCCGCCGGTGCTGCGGACGCTGGCCCCGCCGGCCCCGCGCCCCCCGAAGGAAGTCGCATCGGCGGTCGCCCCACTGCCGCAGCGGCTTACGGGACTCGACGCCGATCGGCAACGGCAGATGGTGCTCGAGACCGTGCGCGACCACATCGCGGCCGTGCTCGGGCTCAACGGTGCGGCCGCGATCGCACCCGAGCGCACCTTCCAGGATCTGGGGTTCGATTCGCTCGGCGCGGTCGAGTTGCGCAACCGGCTCAAATCTGTCACCGGCCTGTCGCTGTCGGCCGCAGTGGTTTTCGACTATCCGACCCCGAAGGCGCTCGCCGGCCATCTGCACGCACAACTGGCCGGTGCGCCCGTGGACGTGCGGCCACGCCCGGCCGACGCCGTGTTCGACGACTTGGAATCCGCGCTGGCACTGGGCAATTGGGACGACGAGCAGAAGCGGCGGATCGTGGCTCGGCTGCAGTCCGTCGCCGCGAGTTGGGCGGCTCGAACCGACCCCGGCGGCGGCGTGCCCGAAGACGATGTGGAAAACGCTTCCGAAGCGGAGCTCTTTGCGATTCTCGACCGGGAACTGGATGCCTGAGCACCGGTTCCAGGCTCGAATTCCGTTAGCGTAGAAAGATTCTGGGTTATTCAGATGGCCGACGACACCAAGCACCTCGATTACCTGAAGCGGCTGACCGTCGAACTTCGCCACACCCGTCAACGCCTGCGAGAGATAGAGGATCGGAGATCCGAACCCATCGCGGTGGTGGGTGCGGGCTGTCGCTTTCCGGGCGGGGTGGCGTCTCCGGAGGATCTGTGGCGCTTGGTGTCGGACGGTGTCGACGCGATCGGCGACTTCCCGGTCGATCGCGGCTGGGATGTGGACGGCCTCTACGATCCGGACCCCGAGGCGCGCGGGAAGTCGTACACCCGATCGGGTGGATTCCTCTACGACGCGGCGGAATTCGACGCCGACTTCTTCGGTATCGGGCCGCGTGAGGCGTTGGCGATGGACCCGCAGCAGCGACTTCTGCTGGAGACGTCGTGGGAGGCGCTGGAACGCGCCGGTATCGACCCGTCGACGGTGCGGGGCAGCGACACCGGCGTCTTCGCCGGCGCGGCGAACGGAGAGTATGCCGATCTGCTGCACGACGGCCCGGTCGACCTGCGCGGCTACCTGCTGACCGGTACCACCGGCAGCGTCGTCTCCGGCCGGGTGGCCTACGCCCTGGGGCTGGAGGGCCCGGCGGTCTCGGTGGACACCGCGTGTTCCTCGTCGCTGGTCGCGGTGCATCTGGCGGTACAGGCGTTGCGCTCGGGGGAGTGCGCGATGGCGCTGGCCGGCGGCGTGACGGTCATGGGCTCACCCGGAATGTTCGTGGAGTTCTCCCGGCAGCGAGGCCTCGCGCCGGACGGACGGTGCAAGTCGTTCGCGGCGGCCGCGGACGGCACCGGATGGTCCGAAGGCGCGGGAATGCTGGTGCTGGAACGACTGTCGGATGCGCGACGGCGCGGGCATCGGGTGTGGGCGGTGATCCGGGGCACGGCGATCAATCAGGACGGTGCGTCCAACGGCCTGACCGTGCCGAACGGTCCCGCGCAGCAGCGGGTGATCCGCGCGGCACTGGCCGATGCGCGACTGGCGCCCGGCGACGTCGACGTGGTGGAGGCGCACGGCACCGGCACCGTACTGGGTGACCCGATCGAGGCGCAGGCTCTGTTGTCGACCTACGGGCAGGGCCGCGAGCCGGACCGTCCGCTGTGGCTGGGCTCGCTGAAATCCAATATCGGTCATTCGGTGGCCGCGGCGGGCGTGGGCGGCGTGCTCAAGATGATCATGTCCATGCGACACGGCGCGATGCCGCCCACCCTGCACGTCGACGAGCCGACACCCCGCGTGGACTGGTCGGCCGGCGCCGTCGAACTGCTCACCGAGCGCCGGGATTGGCCGGCCGAACCGGACCGGCCCCGCCGGGCCGCGGTGTCCTCGTTCGGTATCAGCGGCACCAACGCGCACGTGATCCTCGAACAGGCGCCCACCGACGAATCCGCCGAGGCCGCCGGTGCGGGCCCGGAAAGCGATGTCGCCGAGGTATTTCCGTGGGTGCTGTCGGCGAAGTCGGAGACCTCGTTGCGGGCGCAGGCCGAGCGCCTGCGCGAATCCCTGATCGCCGATCCCGCCCCGTCGGTGGCCGATGTGGCGTATTCCCTGGTCTCGACCCGCGCGGTCTTCGACCATCGCGCCGTGGTCCTGGGAGACGACCACGCCTCGATGCTGCGTCGCCTGGCCACCGTGGCCGCCGGTGAGCAGGGTTCCGGAATCGCCACCGGCGTCGCGGAGCCGGCGCGGGTGGCCGTCATGTTCGCCGGTCAGGGATCGCAGCGGACCGCGATGGGGCAGCAGCTGTACCAGCGATTCCCGGCATTCGCGGAGGCGTTCGACCGGATCTGTGCCTACCTGGATCCACTGCTCGGATGCTCGTTGCGCGAGGCGATCGACTCCGGAACCGACCTGGACCGGACCTGGCTGACCCAGCCGGCGCTGTTCGCGGTCGAGGTGGCGCTGTATCGGCTCCTCGAAACATGGGATGTCACACCGGAGGTCGTGTTCGGGCATTCGATCGGTGAGATCGCCGCCGCGCACGTGGCCGGTGTGCTGAACCTGTCCGACGCCTGCGCGCTGGTGGCGGCGCGCGGCCGATTGATGCAGGAATTGCCCCCCGGCGGAGCGATGCTCGCGGTACAGGCCGGTGCTTCCGAGGTCGGCGAACTGCTCGACGGTCTGGACGGCGTGGACGTGGCCGCGGTGAACGGGCCCGCGGCAGTGGTGATCTCGGGCCGCGCGGAGCGAGTGGACGAACTCGCCGAGCTCCTGCGAGCGCGTGGGCGGCGCGTCAAACGGTTGCGTGTCGGCCATGCGTTCCACTCCGCACTCATGGAACCGATGCTGGAGCGTTTCGCCGAGGTGGTCGAGACCCTGCGGTTCGACCCGCCGCGAATTCCGGTGATCTCCACGGTCACCGGCGCGATGGCCGATCCCGAGCTGTGGTGCTCGCCGCGATACTGGGTCGATCAGGTGCGCCTGCCCGTCCGGTTCGCCGACGCCGCGGCCGCCGCCTGGGCGCAGGGCGTGGACACCTTCCTCGAGGTGGGGCCGGACGCGGTCCTGTCGGCGGCCGCGGCCGACTGCCTGCCCGAGGACGCGGCCACGGTGCCCGTACTGCGTGCCGACCGGGACGAACCCGCCGACATCCTGGCCGCCGCGGCACGGCTGTTCGTGCGGGGAGTGCCGGTGCGCTGGAATGAGGTCTTCGCCGGGCGGAACCCGCGGCAGGTGGAACTGCCCACCTATGCCTTCGATCGTCGGCACTTCTGGCTCGAAACCTCCCGTGGCCCGGCCGGTATGGGCGCGGCTGCTCCGGTCGGAAATCTCGACCGGATCCCCGAATCGCTCCTGCGCGTCGAGTGGATCGCCGCCGCGCGGCCGACACGGATCGTCGATCCGGAACGCATCGCGGTGGTGGGCTGGAACGCGGCGGACGTGCGGAGTTACCCCGATGCGGCGGCGCTGATCGCCGACCTGGATGCCGCGGTCGAGTCCGCCGTCCCGGACATCGTGTTGTGGAAGTGCCCGACGTTCGAGGGCGCGCCGCCGCTCGCGGCTCGGCGGATCGTCGCCGAGCTGCTCGAGACCGTGCACCTGTGGTTGCGCGATTCGCGGCTCACCGCCTCGCGGCTGGTCGTGGTGACCGACCGTGCCGTCTCCATCGATGCGTCCGACCCGGTGAATCTCGGGCAGGCGCCGGTATGGGGGCTGGTGCGGGCCGCGCAGGCCGAGCATCCGGGCCGCTTCCAGCTTCTCGACGTGAACCACGATGTCCGGGAACAGAGCGCGAGAACAATTGCGACATACGTCTTTTCGGCCGGAGAAGAACCCGAGGTCGCGCTGCGGGGCGAAGCTCGGTCGGTCGGTCGGCTGCGTCGGCACGATGCGGCGACGGTCGTCCCGGCGCTCGGATCGGGCACGGTGTTGGTGACCGGCGGGACCGGCGGGCTGGGCGCGTTGCTCGCTCGGCGTCTGGTGGTGAATCACGGTGTGACGCATCTGCTTCTGGTGTCGCGTCGGGGTTTGGCTGCGCCTGGTGCCGAGCGGTTGCGTGATGAGCTGGTGGCGTTGGGTGCGGGGGTGCGCGTTGTCGCCTGTGATGTGTCGGATCGTGACGCGTTGTCCGAGTTGATCGACGGTATCTCCGATGAGCATCCGTTGGTTGGTGTGGTGCACGCCG